>SKUB01000148.1 GCA_007122315.1 Pseudomonadales bacterium
GTGGCATCGCGGATGCCTTTGAGCTCCGGCACCTGTTCGAGCAGGGTTTTCTCCACGCCCTGCTTGAGCGTGATGTCCACCGCCGCGCAGCCCTGGCAGCCACCGCCGAACTGCAGGACGGCCTCGCCGTCGACCATTTCCACCAGCGACACCATGCCGCCATGGGACGCCAGAGAGGGATTGATCTCGTTGTAGAGCACGTAATTGATGCGATCCTCGATGGGGCTGTCGGCATCCACCCGCGGCATGCGCGCATTGGGCGCCTTGATGGTCAGCTGACCGCCGAGGCGGTCTTCCTGAAAGTCCACGACCGCCTCTTCCAGGAAGCGCTCGCTGCGCTTTTCGAAGTAGGCCGTGAAGCCCTCGTAAGGCACCGGGATGTCGTCCTCCTGCTCCTCGCCAGGTCGGCAGTAGGCAATGCAGGTCTCAGCCTGCGGCGTGCCCGGGTTGGCAACGAAGACGCGGATCCCGATGCCTTCCGCGTCCTGCTTGTCCAGGAGCTCGCAGAGGTACTTCTGGGCGGCGGGCGAGATCTCGATCATGTTCGTCCTCGGCTAATACCCAACGGAAACAGTAGGATATTCTAACCGAGGATGAACCTACTAGCGACCCATCATGGCCATGGCTTTACAGACTTCCGGGAATGGCGGAATGAACCCGGCTCATGGCCGCATGCTCCCTCGTCACCAGCCGGGGCGCCCGGCACTGCTAGAATATTGCATTGCATCATGACCCCACATCGGAACGCGCATGACTGATCGGACCACCCGCCTCGAAGCCCTGCACAGTGCCCTTGCCGAGCGCATCCTCATCCTCGATGGCGCCACAGGCACCATGTATCAGACCTACGGGCTCGATGAGGCCGGTTATCGGGGTGAACGCTTCGCGGACAACAAGCGTGATCTCAAGGGCAACAACGAACTGCTGTGTCTGAGTCAGCCGGCCATCGTGCGCGCCGTGCACGAGGCCTATCTGGAGGCTGGCGCCGACATCATCGAGACCAACTCCTTCGGCTCCACCCGTATCGCCCAGGCCGACTACGGGCTCGAAGATGCGGTGGTCGAGCTCAATCGGGCGTCCGCAGAGCTTGCGCGGCAGGCCGCCGACGCCTACAGCACACCCGAGCGGCCGCGCTGGGTCGCGGGCGTACTCGGCCCTACCAACCGGACCGCCAGCCTGTCCCCGGACGTGAATGATCCCGGCTATCGCAACGTGGATTTCGAAGCTCTGCGCGTAGCCTACCGCGAGGCCACCGTGGCGCTGATCGAGGGTGGCTGCGATCTGATCATGATCGAGACCATCTTCGACACGCTGAACGCCAAGGCAGCCGTCTTCGCCATCCAGGATGCTTTCGCCGACACCGGCGTCGAGCTGCCGCTGATGATCTCCGGGACCATCACCGACGCGTCCGGGCGTACCCTCTCCGGCCAGACCACAGAAGCGTTCTGGCATGCCCTTCGCCACGCCAAGCCTTTGGCAATCGGCCTCAACTGTGCCCTCGGTGCGGCGGAACTGCGGCCGTATGTGGAAACGCTGTCGAAGATCGCCGATGTGGCCGTGAGCGCCCACCCGAACGCCGGCCTGCCGAACCAGTTCGGCGAGTACGACCAGACCGCTGAAGAGATGGCCACCATCGTCGGTGAGTTCGCCGCCAGTGGCCTCGTGAACATTATCGGCGGCTGCTGCGGCACCACGCCCGAACACATCCGTGCCATCGCCGAGCAGGTGCGCCAGTACGCACCGCGGCCGATCCCCGAGCTCGCGCCTGCCTGCCGCCTTGCCGGCCTCGAACCGCTGACCATCGATAGCGACTCCCTGTTCGTGAACGTCGGGGAACGGACCAACGTCACCGGCTCACGACGTTTCGCCCGGCTGATCCGCGACGAGGACTATGACAGCGCGTTGAGCGTGGCCCGCGAACAGGTGGAAAACGGCGCCCAGATCATCGACATCAACATGGACGAGGGCATGCTCGATTCGAAGGCGGCCATGGTTCGCTTCCTGAACCTGCTTGCTGCCGAGCCGGACATTTCCCGCGTTCCGATCATGGTCGATTCCTCCAAATGGGAGGTGATCGAGGCCGGCCTGCGCTGCATCCAGGGCAAGCCGGTAGTGAACTCCATCAGCCTCAAGGAGGGTGAGGCCCAGTTTCTGGAGCAGGCGCGCCTGTGCCGCCGCTATGGTGCTGCGGTGGTGGTCATGGCCTTCGACGAACAGGGTCAGGCGGATACGGCCGAGCGCAAACAGGCCATATGCAAGCGTTGCTACGACCTGCTGACCGGCACCATCGGCTTCCCTCCGGAAGACATCATCTTCGACCCGAACATCTTCGCCATCGCCACCGGCATCGAGGAGCACGACAACTACGCGGTGGACTTCATCGAAGCCTGCCAGTGGATCCGCGCCAACCTGCCCCACGCCCTCACCTCCGGCGGCGTCTCCAACGTGTCGTTCTCCTTCCGTGGCAACGACGTGATACGCGAGGCCATCCACGCGGTGTTCCTTTACCACGCCATCCGTTCCGGGCTGCGCATGGGCATCGTCAACGCCGGCCAATTGGAGATTTACGAGGAGATCCCGCGCGAACTGCGGGACCTGGTGGAGGACGTGGTCCTGAACCGGCGCCCGGACGGCACCGAGCGTCTGCTGGAGATTGCCGATCGCTACGCTGGCCAGAGCGGCAAGAAGCGGGAAGAGGATCTCTCCTGGCGCGAGGCTCCGGTCATCGAACGCATCCGGCATGCGCTGGTGAAGGGCATCAACAGCCACATCGTCGAAGACACGGAGGAAGCCCGGCAGCAGCACGACCACCCGCTGGAGGTCATCGAAGGCCCGCTCATGGACGGCATGAACGTCGTCGGCGACCTGTTCGGCGCGGGCAAGATGTTCCTGCCTCAAGTGGTGAAGAGCGCCCGTGTGATGAAGCAGGCGGTCGCCCACCTCATTCCCTACATCGAGGAGCGGCAGACTGGCCAGCGCGAGGCCAAGGGCAAGATCGTCCTCGCCACGGTGAAAGGCGACGTTCACGACATCGGCAAGAACATCGTCGGCGTGGTCCTGCAGTGCAACAATTTCGACGTGGTCGATCTCGGCGTCATGGTGCCGGCCCAGAAGATTCTCGACACCGCACGCAAGGAGAAAGCGGACATCATCGGCCTGTCCGGACTGATCACGCCGTCGCTCGATGAAATGGTGCACATGGCTTCCGAAATGGAACGCCAGGGTTTCGACCTGCCGCTGCTGATCGGTGGCGCCACCACCTCCAAGGCCCACACGGCGGTCAAGATCGAACCTGCCTACAAGCGCGGCCCCACGGTGTACGTCACCGATGCCTCCCGAAGCGTCGGTGTGGTCAGCGCCCTGCTCAGCAAGACGGGCCGCGATGCCTTCGTCGAAGAGCGCAGGGAGGAGTACGGCAAGGTCAGGGAACGCAATGCCCATCGACGCCCGAACATGAAGTGGCACCCGTACCGCGAACTCGCTCGCCGGGGCCCACAGCTCGAACCGGCCGCGGCCCCGCCGCCGCGCCTGCCCGGCATTCACGTGCTGGACGATTATCCGCTTCGGGATCTGGTCTCCTACATCGACTGGACGCCCTTTTTCATGACCTGGGAGCTGGCAGGCAAGTATCCGAAGATTCTCGACGATGAGGTGGTGGGCGAGACGGCCCGCAGCCTGTTCAGCGACGCCCAGGCCATGCTGGAACGCATCATCGATGAACGCTGGGTCACCGCCCGCGCCGTGTTCGGCTTCTGGCCGGCCAGCCGCGTGGACGATGACGACGTCGCCCTGTGGACCGGTCCGGACCGGCGCACCCGCGCCGCCACGCTCCACTTCCTCCGGCAGCAGACGATCCGTCCTGACGGAGCCCCGAACCGCAGCCTGGCGGACTACGTGGCGCCGGCAGCTGAGGACTGGATGGGTGCGTTCGCGGTGACGGCAGGCATCGGTGCCGAGACCAAGCTCGCCGAGTTCGAAGCAGACAACGACGACTATCAGTCCATCCTGTTCAAGGCGCTGATGGACCGGCTGGCAGAGGCGTTCGCAGAGCACCTGCACGCCCGCGTGCGGCGCGAGTATTGGGGCTACGCACCCGATGAAGCCCTCGATAACGCCGATCTCATCAAGGAACGCTACCAGGGCATCCGCCCGGCGCCGGGCTATCCAGCGTGTCCGGATCACACGGAGAAGGCCACGCTGTGGAAGCTCCTGGACGTAACGAAGCGGGTCGGCATCAGCCTGACCGAGAGTTTCGCCATGGATCCGGCCTCATCCGTGTCCGGCTGGTACTTTGCCCATCCTGAGGCGCGCTATTTCGGGGTGGGCAAGATCCAGGCCGATCAGGTGGCAGCCTATGCTCGCCGCAAGGGCATGACCCTGGCTGAAGCGGAGCGCTGGCTGGCGCCCATCCTCGGCTACGATCCGGTCCGCGCAGAGGCGTCGGAGGAAGGTGCGGCGTGAGCAACAGGCCGGAGCAGGAACCGGAGCCGGCGGAAGATCAGAAAGTCGGCCTGGCCAGCATCATCCGCAGTACGCTGGCGGCAGCCATCGGCGTCCAGAGCCGGCGCAATCGTGAGCGGGATTTCGAGCACGGTCGACCTGCTGCCTTCATCGCCGCCGGTGTGATCTTCACAGCGATCTTCGTGCTGGTCCTCGTCGGCGTGGTCTATCTGGTGATCGGTCTTGGCAGTCGTCCGTGAATTTCAGCGGCCGGCCGGTGCCTGCAACAGGGCGCGTGCGGGCTAGCTGATCACGAACCACAGCACCATCAACGTCAGGCAGGTCACGACGACCAGCGCGGCGATGGCGTCGACCGTCTCGTCGGTCCAGATTCCGGTGGGTGTGCGCTGCTCCGCTTCCTTATCCAGCGTTTCCCGATCCTGTCCGTCGTGCTTCACTTCACTGTCCGACATGGCACCGATCCTCCAGAAGACGGCGCGCATTCTAGTGAATGCCGCGGTGATAAGGAAATGCCGAATCGATCGTTGGAGCCTCTGGAGGCGACCTGCTAATGTCTGCGCCCTCGCGCAACACCCCAATGGAACGTAGATCCGATGTATCAGTACGATCAGTACGACCAGCAGATGGTGGACGACCGCGTCGCGCACTATCGGGAGCAGACCCGGCGCTATCTGGCCGGCGAACTGGAAGAGGACCGTTTTCGCCCGCTGCGCCTGAAGAACGGACTCTACATCCAGCGTCTGGCACCGATGCTGCGGGTGGCCATACCGTACGGCTCACTGAGTTCCCGGCAGCTGCGGATGCTGGCTCACATCGCGCGCCACTATGACAAGGGCTACGGCCACTTCTCCACCCGGCAGAACATCCAGTACAACTGGCCGCTGCTCGAGGAAGTGCCGGACATCCTGGCCGATCTCGCCACCGTGCAGATGCACGCCATCCAGACCAGCGGCAACTGCATTCGCAACGTCACCGCAGACCAGTTCTCCGGCGCCACGCCAGATGAGTACGTGGATGCCCGCCCCTGGTGCGAACTGATCCGCCAATGGTCGAGTTTCCATCCGGAATTCGATTGGCTGCCACGCAAGTTCAAGATCGCAGTGAATGGCTCCAAGCTGGACCGTGCCGCCACCATGGTCCACGACATCGGCCTCGACGCCCGTCGCGATGCGGATGGCAGCGTGGTGTTCGACGTCAAGGTCGGCGGCGGCCTCGGCCGGACGCCGGTCATCGCCAGCGTCATCCGGGAAGGCCTGCCGGCGCAGCATCTGCTGACTTATCTGGCGGCGGTCATGCGGGTCTACAACCGCTACGGCCGGCGCGACAACAAGTACAAGGCCCGCATCAAGATCCTGGTCCGGGCCATGTCCCCCGACGGGTTCCGGGACCGCGTCGAGGCGGAGTGGGCGCATCTGCAAGATGGACCGGAGACGCTCACGCCGGAAGAGATCGCACGCGTCCACGAACGCTTCGTGACGCCTGAGTTCGAGCCGCTCGAAGATCGCCCGGCGGCTCTCACCACTGCTCTGGGCGAGGATGCGGAGTTCGCCCGCTGGCATGCGCAGAATGTCCATCCCCACCAGCGCCCCGGCTACGCCAGCGTCACCCTGTCGCTCAAGCGCACCGGCGTCGCTCCAGGCGACGCCACCGACGTGCAGATGGACGCGGTGGCGGACTGGGCGGACGCCTACGGTCACGGTGAGATTCGCGTCACCCACGAGCAGAACCTCATCCTCCCCCACGTCCGGCAGCAGGACCTCTACGTCCTGTGGCAGGCGGCACGGCGGGAGCGCCTGGCCGCGCCGAATGCAGGCACCCTGAACGACCTCATCTGCTGCCCGGGCGGCGACTTCTGCTCCCTGGCCAATGCAAAGTCCATCCCCATCGCCGAAGCCATCCAGCAACGCTTCAACGACCTCGACCGGCTCTATGATCTCGGCCCCATCTACCTGAACATCTCGGGCTGCATGAATGCCTGCGGTCATCATCACGTAGGCCACATCGGCATCCTCGGCGTCGACAAGAAGGGTCAGGAGTTCTACCAGGTCTCCATCGGCGGCGACGCCACCAACAACGCCGCCATCGCCCAGATCCTCGGACCGTCTTTCGAGCGGGAGCAGGTCCCGGACGTCATCGAACAGATCATTGATCTGTACGTGGAGCAACGGCAGGAACGCGAACACTTCATCGACTGCGTCCGCCGTACCGGCATCGAGCCCTTCAAGGAGCGTATCTATGCCTCGCCTGATCAAGGGTGAATCCGTCATCGATGACAACTGGACGTGGATCGACGCCAAAGACGCCACCCTCGCCGATCTGCCCCCGGGCAACGTCATCGTTCCGCTGGCGCTCTGGCAGGCCGAGCGGGATGCCCTCCTCGCCCGCGACAACGCCTGCGGTGTCTGGCTCGACAGCGACGAAGAAGCCGA
>SKUB01000313.1 GCA_007122315.1 Pseudomonadales bacterium
ATCCGGCACCACCGCTCGGCGAAACGCTGAGTTGGGCGCGAAGACGCCGTGGTAGCGGGTCAGGTTGGATCCCGGCTTTGGAACCAAGGCGGCCAACCGAGCGATGAAGTCTTCCGGTCTGAACAGGACGTGGGTGGTCCCGTCCCGAAACGGGTGCTTGAGCCGGTAGACGACCTGACCGGAGCTGTTGACGGAAAGCCGCTCGAGGCAGATGGCCGGCCCCGCCCGCGGACCGGCGTAATGTAGCGACACAGTCGCTCGAGGCGGTCACGCTCATGGGGCTGACAGGCGACGGCGGCATTGAGCGAGAAGCCATTCTGATCGGCCGTGAGTGCTTTCGGGAGGGTTTCAGATCGGGCGAGGCTCGGATCCTTCAGAACCAAGGTTCGGCGCCCGGCTTCAGGCCCGAGGGCAATGCGGTAGCGGATGGAGGCCGCAGCCAGGCTGTCGATGGCGTCGGCGGGTTCCAAGTCGAGCCAGGGCTGCTCGGAGTCGAGGACGAGCCACCCGTCACGGGTGAGCCGCCGAAGGAGGCGCCGAATCAATCGATCGAGCAAGCCTTCTAGGCGTTGCTACGACGATGATCTCTTCAAACTGCTGCCCGGACTGACCGCCGCCCTGTCCGTGTACGCAGCGATCCGTTCGGGAGGCGCGCTACGCCACGCCCTCGCGCGACGGCGGTGAGCATCAGAGGATCGTGCGGCCACGGATAGGAAAAATACCAGGCCCTTTCCCTGCCGCCACGATGGTGAATCCTGATTCATTGGAGTGGGTCGGGTCCGCTCGCACAATTTCGCTTGGGTGCGTTGAACAGGCTCATGGCTGGTTCCGAGGCCAGTAGCGAACGCCATCAAGACCTTTGAAATCGGCGTCCTGGGTCCAGACCATGGCTCGGGCCTGCTTTGCCGTGGCATAAATGATGCTGTCGGCCAGCGGCAACTGATGGCGCAGGCCCAGCGATGCCGCGCGGATCGCCAGCGCGGCGTCGAGAGCAATGACTCGCCCTTGCTGCATCACGGCGACATATTGCAACGCGGTGGACTCGTCGCGCTGCTGGCTGATGCGCTTGAAGACTTCCAGCAAAGTGATCGATGGCACCACCAGGGCTGCGGTGTCCTCAATTGCAGCAGCGAAATGCCCGGCGTTCGGACCGTCGGCAAAGTATTCCAGCCAGGCCGATGAGTCGACGACGTTCATGTTTTTCTAAACACGATCACCATCGCGCGGGATGCGCGTATCCAGGCCCGCCAGCGACCCGCGCAGGCTCTTGGCGTTACGCAGCGGGATCAGCTCGATGCGGTCGTTGAACTGCACGACCTGCAGCCGAGTGCCGGGTTTGAGATCCATCGCCTCGCGCACATTTCGCGGAATCACGACCTGATACTTGGGAGAAATCTTGATGGTGTCCATCGGTGCTGCTCCTCGTTCAGATCGATCAGACCTTCATTTTACGATTATTGCATCGATCAGAACAAGCTTCAAACTCGGCCGTTCAGGCCCAGGTGCACGGCGGTATCCTCGCGTTGCCTCTCATTCGACTTCGATTGGGCATGCCTGCTCGTCCAGCCGCGCAATATCCCGGGCTGCCAAGCTGATGGCTTGATGGCCATTAGCCAGGCAGGATTACTCGTTTCATCGCCGCCTGCAGACCGCGATGGGCGCGGAGCGGCTCGACGATCTGCCGCCCTATGGCGGGTGCAGTACTGACGCAGCTGAAACGGGCGGGATTGCGCACGTCCATCCGGACAAGCCGCGGTAACTGTTCGCGAATGAGGTCGGAGTGGCCGAGCGCTGCCGCAAGCGAGGCGTAGTTGCGGGCGAGTGATCGGCGGCGGCCCGCCCGAGGTTTGCTTTCCAGGTTTGCGCAGGCGCAGACTCTTTGGCGAGCGCCCTGCGCGCAAGCTGGGAGGTGTGATCCCATGAGTCAGCTACCCGTCAAGGCCGGTTGCGTCCTTACCGCGGCAGTAGCGCTCACGCTCCTGTTGCTCTATGCACAAGCCTTGGCGATCACGCCTGATCGGGAACTGGAGTTCCGCGCCGACTGGTTGAACTTGGAACTTCCCAGTGATCGACCCATGGATTGCGTGGATGCCGAGCGGCTCATGCGTACGCTCGAAAGCGATGTGTTTCGTGGCTGTAAGGTGAACGAGGACTGCCGAGTGGCGGGGGGCCCGCGTTTCTGGCCCTCGGCCATCGCGGTCGACGTCGAGGAGGAGTATTTCCGTCTGTTCGAAACATGGCGACAGGTCATGCTCCGGTTCAGCTGCACTCGCAGTATCGCCTGTGGTCGAGGGCCCGTTGAGGCGCGGTGCAAGGAAGGGCTGTGCCGAGTCGAATCCCTGCCGATCCTCCATGCTCGCTCCCTGGAAAGCCTGCCGCAGCCTGAACGGTGGCCACTCTCGGAACGCTGACATTGCGCCCCCTGCCCTGGTCCGCTTGCACTCGGCAACGTTTCAAAGGCGCATGCGTAGAGACCTTGCGGCTCGCTGCTGTCCGTTTTCGAACGCAGGCATCGCGCGGCACCACGGTCGAGGAGAGTTCATGACGGCGCACGTCGTTGGTGGTCTCGTTGCACTCGTTGCGGCGGTAGTCGCCTTGTCCGCACAGAAGGGTGGAACGCTGCATCGGGGCAGCGGACTCGTGTTCGTGGTGGCCATGGTGGTGATGGCGGCGACCGGCGCGGCCCTGGCGGCGTTCTCCCGGAACGCCTCTCCGTGGTCGCCGGGGGGCTGACGCTGTACCTCGTCGTCACCGCGCTGCTCACGGTGCGCCCGCCGCCGGCGGACGACCGCGCCGTTCACTGGGTCGCGCTGGGCTTCGGCGCTTTCGTCGCGCTTCTCAGTTTCACGTTCGGCGCCGAGGCGCTGACCCTCGGTGACGGTGCGCTGGACGGCTTTCCCGCACCGCTGTACTGCCTCTTCGGTGCCGTCGCCGCCGTCGCAGCCATCGGCGACTTCATCACGCTGCGTTCGTCCTCGTCCAAGTCCCGACGGCGCATCGCACGCCATCTCTGGCGCATGTGCTTCGCGCTGTCCATCACCACAGCGTCGCTGTTCCTGGGGCAGGCGCAGGTGTTCCCGGAGGCGATCCGCCATTTCGGCCTGCTCACGGTTCCCGTGATCGCCGTGCTGCTGGTCATGGTGTACTGGCTGCTGCGGGTGCTGTGGCTGGAACCCCGCGCGGCCGCCCGGCGCGCAGAGCCGATGACATGACGGTTGGCTCGGAGGGCGAAAGCGCACCGACGGGACGATGCTTGAACCACTGTCCTGATCCATACGTGTCCATGTGCTGCCGGGGAGGCTGCCATGATCCGAACCGAGGGGCTCTATCACATCCATCTGCACGTGCGTGATCTCGACCGCGCGCTTGGCTTCTACCAGGGCGTGTTCGGCCTCGAAGAGCAGTTCCGCGTCGGACCGCACATGGTGTTCCTGCGCACGCCCGGCGGCCGCGACCTGATCACGCTCAATGCCGATCCGGCGCAGGCCGATCTGGCCGGAACGTCCGGCGGCATCGGCCATTTCGGCTTCCGGCTGCAGGATGCGTCGGACATGGACGCGGCCATCGCGGCCTGCGAGGCGGCAGGAGGTCGGCTGGTCGACCGCGGTGAGCACGTGCCCGGTGAGCCGTATGCGTACGTCACCGACCCGGACGGCTACGTGATCGAGCTCTGATCGTGGCCGCGCGTCGGGTGCTCCGGCACTTGCGCGATAACCCACAACAACGGATGAAGTGGACCATGAGTCAGCTGCCGTTCTCCGCTGCCTGCGAGCGCAATCGCGAGCCCATACTCGAAGTGCTGCGGGAGGTGTTCGCGGGCCGGCGCGGCGTGCTCGAAATCGGATCCGGAACCGGCCAACACGCCGTATATTTCGCGGCTGCGCTGCCCCGTCTCGTCTGGTACACGAGCGATCGGGCGGAGCATCACGCCGCCGTTCATGCCTGGATCGACGCTCACGGTCCGGACAACGTGCGACCGCCGCTCCTGCTCGACGTGTCGGCGCAGCCGTGGCCGGACACGCCTGCGGTGGATGCGGCCTTCAGCGCCAACACGGCGCACATCATGGGCTGGCCAGAAGTGTGCGCCATGTTCGCCGGTCTCGGAACGCTGCTCCCGGCCGGCGCGCCGTTCTGTCTCTACGGTCCTTTCAATGTCAGCGGGCGCTTCACCAGCGACAGCAATCGTGCCTTCGATGCCTCCCTGCGCGAGCGCGATGCGCAGATGGGTCTGCGCGATCTCGATGACCTCGAGGCGCTGGGTGAGCGGACGGGCTTCGCCCTCGCCGCCGACCACACCATGCCGGCCAACAACCAACTGCTGATATGGCAGCGCGTGGGCTAGCCGGTCTTTCTGCGTGGCGGCCATGACGGCTCCGCGCAGCACCTTTGCGCGACTCCTGGCACGCGCACGTGGATTCTGTCGCGACCGGGCAGAGGTCGAGGATCTGCTGCAGGACGCCCTGCTCATTGCGCTGCAGGCCAACCGCTCGCCGCGCATACGAGTGATCAGGCAGCAGCGCCAGGCGAAGACGGCGATTTCCCGCACTGGGATGGTTGGGTTAGTCGGACCCCAGCCCGACCTCGGTGAGCGACTGAGCTGATCGCCCAGAATCAGCACGAGCTGCGGCATCGCGTTCTCCTGGATTCGGCGGCCCGTGCCTGTGGGAAGGAACCTACCTGATCCGGGGCGGGCGTACCTCCAGCTCGCCGCAGCTGCGGAAAACACCGGCCTGGCGCAGGGACTCCAGAACGGGTGCCAGCTCGTCCACGAGCACCGTCACAGGGGAATCGTCCCGGCCGCCGAGCAGCTCACGCCAACCGCCGGGTTCCGGGAACGACTTCCAGCGCAACGGCGCGTCCGCCTCCAATGCGAGCAGATCCCTGACTGCCGCCCTGGCCTCCCCGTAGCCGCCGAGATTATCGACCAGGCCGAGGTCGAGTGCCTGGGCGCCGGTCCAGACCCGGCCCCGGGCCAGATCCAACACGGTATCGTGGGGCAGGCTCCGGCCTGCGGCGACCTTGCGTGTGAAGTCATCGTAAACGCGGTCTAGCCCGCATCGCGACGAAACGATACCTCTTTGCCCCGTCCCGAGGATTCAGTCTCCTGAGGCAGGCTTCGTCCGAAATGAATGCAGGCACGCATCGAGCTGTTGCTCCAGGGCACACGAGAGCGCATTGCGATCCGGGCGATGGGGATCATCCCGGCGCGAGAGCAGTACCAGCCCCTCGATGGCGAAAGAGGAGAGATCCTCATGGCCGAGGAAGACGGCATCATCCTGGGCATGGCGAGCGTGTCCTACAACCTCGCGACACGTTACGGGGGAGAGTATTGCCGGCTCGAAGAGCTCGTCCTCGATCCATCGGCACGAGGAAGGAACGTGGGTGCACCGCTCCTGACACGAACCGTGGACCGAGCCAGAGCAAGGGGGTGCGCCGAGTACGGGCTCTAGCTGATGCAGTCGACCGAAAGCAATCTACCGTTCTACGAGAAAGCCGGGGGTCACCAAGGTGGGCTCCGAGCTGAGTGTGGCGACCTCAGCTGACGACCTTGCCACCGTCGACGCGTGTGATCGCGACTGAGGGCGGAGCGCGGATGTCGTCCCCATCGCCGGCGTGCACGAACAAGCACTATCGACGCGAGGTCCCGGCTTGCCTCCCGCGCCTAAGGTTGAGCGAGAAGCCACTCTGATCGGCCGTGAGTGCTTTCGGAAGAATATTAGACCGAGTGACGCTCGGTGAGGCGCACCACTCCGCCATCGGGCGCGCCTTCATCGAGCGCTGACGCCCTCCAAGCACCTTTTTGCGACCGTTGGTAACTCTTGGCGGCGCATACCGCTCGGCTTGTCTATAGTTCGTTCGCGACAAGCAGTCCGGCGGATCCATCATGAAGGCGCTGATCGTCGAGGACGACCTCACAAGTCGAATTCTGTTGCAGGAATACCTCAAGGGGTATGGCGTATCTCATGTTGCGGTCAATGGAAAAGAGGCCATCGAGGCCGTGCACGCGGCGCTCGCTGCCAACGAGCCTTATGACCTGATCTGCCTAGATGTCATGATGCCCGAGACCGACGGCCAGCAGGTGCTGCAGGAGATCCGTCAGGCGGAGCATGCTGCGGTGACGAACTCCAGAATGCCGCGCCACTGCCGGGTCGTCATGACCACTGCGCTCTCCGATAAGACCAATGTCGAGCAGGCTGTTTCCGCACGCTGCGACGGTTACCTCGTCAAGCCGATCGCGAAACAGCGATTTCTGGACGAATTGCGCAAGCTGAATCTCATCTGGTGAGCGCTCCGGGGGATCATCAAGCTCGCCGAGAACCTGCCGATAACAACGGCAGGGTTGCAGCGCGCCGTGGACTGGGCCTGCGGTTGCATCATTGTTCGCCCGGCTTGCAGGAACCTCGAGCATGAGTACGTACGAGACCTCTGGCGCTGACGTAGGCCTTGACGTGCTTGATTGCGCCGCCTTGGCGCGGACGCAGGCTCAGGCCATCGTCGTGCTCGAGCAGTCTCGCCGAGTGAAGTGGGCGAACGAGGGCTTCGCACGCCTGATTGAGGTTCCTGTCGAGCACGTTGCCGGTCTGGAACTCGGTGCGTGGTTGCCGACCTGGTCCGCATGCCTCGATGTGCTCGATACTCAGGACAAATCAGCCCTTCGAGATGTGGTTAGACATCGTGCTGCTGGCGGGCGCGACTACACGTTCGATCTTGAGCTGCGCCGTCGCAACGTCGCCGATGACTCGTCCGGGTTCGTGGTGACCGCCCTCGATATCACGGAGCTGGAGATCGAACGGACGCGTGAGCGAACGATGCTCGAGGCGATGGCGGAGGGCCTCGTCATTCTCA
>SKUB01000335.1 GCA_007122315.1 Pseudomonadales bacterium
ACGCAGCCCGTGCCCGCATGGCCGCTGCCCGCTATCGGGCGGAGCTTGCGAACTATCCGAACCGGATCGAGCGGCAGCAGGCCGTGGTCGCCCGCGCCGAGGTCGCCGAGGAGCGCAGTCGGATCGATCTGGAACGCACGCGCATCAGAGCGCCCTTCAGCGGCCCAGTGCTGGCCGTCCATGTGGCTCGCGGCAACCAGGTGCTGCCGGGTACGCCACTGGTGAGGCTCGCCGACGCCGGCAGTTTCGAAGTCCGAGCAACGCTGCCCGGTGCGTACGCCGGCCGTCTGCGCAGTCAGCTGCAGGCCGGCATACCCGTGACCGCGACGCTCAACGTGCAGGACGGCCAAGTCGACCTCACTCTGCAGCGCCTTGCCAGCGCCCAGAAGAGCGGACGCAGCGGCATCGACGCCTTCTTCGGACTGGAGGCCGGACCTGCCGTGGAACTCGGCCGCGTCGTCGACCTGCGCATCAGCCTGCCTGCCGAGCCCGATCTGGTCGCCCTTCCCGTCCAGGCCATCTACGAGAACAACCGCATCTACCGGGTGGAGGACGAGCGTCTCGTCGCCATGGACGTGGAAGTGGTGGGTGAGAGCGACAGCGGCAATGGTTACCGCATGCTGGTCCGGTCGCCGGAACTGCGCGCGGGCCAGCGCGTCATCACGACCCAGCTGCCCCAGGCCATGAGTGGCCTCAGGGTTGCACCCGTCACCGATCGCGTCGCGGTACGCAGCGAAGCCAACGGTGATGCAGGCTGAAGCCACCCACCCGGACGCGCCCGCAACGGCCCGTCCGGGCGGCTGATCGAGGCTACAGCTCCACGCCGAACCAGTCCTTGAAGCGACCGTTGTACTCGTCGTCGCTGAGCTCGGCACCCATGGCGACCCAGTCCTCGTCGCTGATCCGGCGGCGGCCCGGGATCATGCCCTGGGCGTCGTCACCGACCGGCCAACGCAGGCGGTAGTCATCGGTGACAATGGACTCGAGAATGGCCTCGGCAACCCGATCCGGCGGCGTCTGGGCGCGGAAGCCGGCGGCGAAGAGTTTGCCGTTGCGCCGCATGATCTGTTTGTACGGCGACGTCTTGTCGTAGCGGGTCGACTCCGCGGAATTCTCGAAAATGTTGGTCATGATCACGCCCGGTTCGATGTTCACCACCCGGACACCGAAACGAAAGAGCTCGTGTGCGAGGGCCTCGCCCGCAGCTTCCAGCGCCCACTTGGATGCGGAATAGGCGATCTGGTTGGGTGTCGCCAGCATCCCCGCGACGGAGGTGACGTTGACGATGGTGCCCTGCTCGCGCTCACGCATCGTCGGCAGCACCGCCTGAATGCAGCGGATGGCACCGAAGTAGTTGGTCTCGAACATCTGCCGGTGTTCGTCCTCCGGCGTCAGTTCCAGCGGGCTCGCTCCGCCGATCCCGGCGTTGTTGACCAGCACATCCACCGGGCCTTCACCGCTGACTTTGGCAAAGGCGGCGGCCACCGATGCAGCGTCCGTCACATCGAGCTGAATGACCTCGACAGGCAGGTCTTCCGCGGCTGCGGCCTCATTCAAGGCTCCCGCTTTCGCCGGGTTGCGCATGCCGGCGAACACGCGATAGCCGTTGCGCGCGAGATGCAGGCTGGTGGTGAATCCGATGCCGGTACTGGTCCCGGTGACGACGGCGATGTTCATGGGTGGCTCCGCTGACGGGTGAATGGGTTCGAGGCCTCGAAGTGTCGCATGATGCCAAGCCCCATGGTTTCAGCAACATGCCAAAATAGCGCTGGTATCCTCCAAGGACGCATGCATGGCCCTTAAAGCCACGATCTACAAGGTGGAACTGCAGGTCTCGGACATCGACCGGGGCCACTACGGCACCCACAGCCTCACCCTGGCCCGCCACCCGTCGGAGACCGAGCAGCGGCTCATGCTGCGCCTGCTCGCCTTCGCCATGCATGCCGATGATGAACTCGAGTTCGGACGCGGGCTGTCCACTGATGACGAGCCGGATCTGTGGCGGAAGGCGCCCAGCGGCGAGATCGAACTGTGGATCGACCTTGGGCTCCCCGACGAGCGCCGGCTCCGCCGCGCCTCGGGCCGTGCCGGGCGCGTGGTACTTATCGCCTACGGCGAGCGCAGCTTCGAGGTCTGGTGGCGCAAGCAGGCGCCGGCGCTGGCGAAGCTTTCGAACCTCACCGTGTGGGCCGTTCCGGATGCCACCGCGGCTGCGCTCTCGACGCTGGCCGCGCGCGGTATGCAGCTGCAGGTCACGGTGCAGGACGGGCAGATCGCCGTCGGCGACGGCGAACGTTTCCTGGAACTGGACCTGCAGCGGCTACAAGGTTGATCCTCAGTCCAGTGCGTCGTAGCGGTCGAACCAGGCGATGATGTGCAGAATCTGATCGATCATCACGCTGGGTCGATGACCGATGTTGTGCGGCGTTTCCGGCATACGCACCAGCGCGGCGTCGACGCGCTGCAGCTTCAATGCCTGATAGTACTGCTCCGACTCGGACATGGGTGTCCGCCAGTCCTCCTCGCCGGTGAGCACCATGGTCGGCGTCGTCACGTTGCCCACCAACGAGATGGGTGAGCGGCGCAGATAAGCTTCGGGATCCTCCCAGGGCATGGCGCCGAACCAGTAGCGGGTCGCCACGATGGGGATGTCGGTCACGAACGCCATGCTATACCAGTTGACTACGGGCTTCTGCACGACGGCGGCGCGGAAGCGATCGGTCTGGCCAATGGCCCATGCAGTCAGGACGCCACCGCCTGAGCCACCAGTAATGTAGAGGCGCTCAGGATCGATGTAGCCCTTGGCGACCACGGCATCGACGCCACTCATCAGGTCGTCGTGATCCCGCCCGGGATAGTCATGGTGGATCAGCGCCGCAAAGTCCTGACCGTAGCCCGTGGATCCTCGCGGATTGGTGTACAGGACGACGTAGCCCGCAGCAGCGTAGGACTGCAGTTCGACCGCAAAACGTTCACCGTAGTTGGCGAACGGACCGCCGTGAATCTCGAGCAGCAGTGGATAGCGCTCGGCGGGATCGAAGTCCGGTGGCTTGATGATCCAGCCCTGGATCTCGCGTCCGTCGTAGGACGACGCGTAGCTGATCGCTTGGACTTCCCCCAGCTTCCGCTGGCCGAGCAGGTTGTCGTTGAGCGCAGTCAGGGGGGTCACGTCTCCGCGCCGCCCCACCGCGGCCACTTCTGCAGGTCGCGTAGTGCTCGCCTGGGTGAACGCCAGGAGATTGGTCTCGGACACGCTGTAGCTGCCACCGGAATAGGGGCGGCCGATGGATGTGCCACCGAGGTCGGCCGCGATCTCACGGACCCGACCGGTGAGGTCGGTGTAGCCGATCCGGGTCGTGCCGTGGTCGTTGTACTGAAAGTAGATCCCGCGTCCCCCGGGGGCCCAGCGCGGCGCTTCGATGCTGCGATCGAGATCAGCAGCGAGACGGGTGACGCTGCTGCCGTCGGCATGCATGACATAAAGTTCGTTTTGACGATACGACGAACCATCGTCCTCATAGCCCAGGTAGGCGATGCGCCGTCCGTCCGGCGAGAACACAGGACTCGTGGCCGGTCCGGCGAGGGCGCTCAGCGTCTCGATCTCACCGCTGGCCAGATCGAGGCGGTAGATCGCCGCTGCCCGCGGTTCGTAGTCAGCGTCCTCGCGCCGGTTGGCCGAGAACACCAGTGCAGAGCCGTCGGCTGACCAGGACACGGGACCCTCGTGATCATAGTCGCCGTGGGTGACCTGCCGCGGTGCACCGCCATCGGCGGGCACCACGAAAATATGGCGATGTCCGGACTCGATGAAGCCGCGTCCGTCACGGCGATACACCAGGCGCTCGGTCATGCGTGCCCGCTCGGCCCACTGGCTGCCGCTGGGCGCATCCGGCATCCGCACGAACGATTCCGGTTTGCTCGGGACGAACATCGAGAACGCGATCCAGCGCCCGTCCGGTGACCAGGACAGGTTCGAGGGCGCGTGGGTCAGCTGGGCGAGACGAGCCTCTCGGCCGCTGTTCATCCAGCGGACATGGAGCTGAGGACTGGCGTCCTGGTTGCCCACGTACGCGATGCGGGTGCCGTCCGGTGACCAGCGCGGTTGATTGTGATTGGCATTGCCGGTGGTCAGCGCTTCGTGATTGCCGCCGCCGGTGTCGATGATCCAGAGGTGCTGGCGATAGCGATCCGCCATGATGTCCGAATGATTGCGGACATAGACGATGCGTCCGCCGTCCGGTTCGATCTGTGGATCCGAGGCCCACTGCAGCTGGAACAGATCGGCAGGTTCGAACGCCGGGCGCTGCGCATGGGCTGTGAACACCCCCATCAGCATCAGCAGCGCGCAGGCCTGCGCGGCGGCCCGCTGCATGAACCCGCGCGTGCGCCGTGTCGTCGCAGTTCTCATCACCCCCACTCTCCTTCGTTCTGAACATCCCCCAACGCAGCAGGCCGCGCGTCAAATCATCGCCTCAATGAGGAACGGACCGTCGCCGACGAGCCCCCGACGCAGCGCATCGGCCAGACCCTCTGCCGTATCCACGCGGCTGCCCGGAACGCCCATGGACCCTGCCAGCGCGGCCCAATCGATATCCGGCCCACCGATGTCGAACAGGCTGGCAGCACGGGCGCCGACCTCGTTGACACCAAGACGTCGATACTCGTGTTCCAGGATCTTGTACTGCCGGTTCGAGAAAATGACCGTTCCGACCTTGAGCCCCTCCCGGGCCTGGGTCCAGAAGGCCTGGTTCGTGTACATGGCACCGCCGTCGCCCAGCAGTGCCAGCACCGGCCGATCCGGACAGGCCAGCGCGGCGCCGGTGGCCACCGGGCCACCCATGCCGATGGCGCCACCGGTCAGATTGAGCCAGGTGTGGGGCGCTGCAGTCTGGCAAGGTCCAGCAGCCGCGCCGCCGCCACCGGAATCCACAGCAACGATGGCCTGCTCAGGCAGCACTGCGGCGATCACTGCCGCCGCCTTGCGGGTGTCGAGTGCACCGCTGATCCCTTCAGGCCGCTCCACCTGATTGAGCAGCAGCGGCTGCAGCGGCGCGGACAGGGCTTTCGCCAGCTCTTCCAGCGCCCCGGCCACGTCCTCCTGCAGCAGCGCCAGCCGCAGCACTTCGCAGCCGTCAGGGACGAGATTGCTTGGTGTATCCGGATAGGCGAAGAAGCTCACCGGCGCCTCTGCCCCGGCGAGAACGATGCGGCGGATGCCGCCCAGGGCCTTCAGGACCTGCTCGGGGAAATACGGCAGCCGTGCCAGTGGCGGTAGCCCGGGCCCCTGTTCCGTGCGCGACGGAAATGTTGCCGACATGACTTTGCAGCCTGTCACGGCCGCAACGCGGGCAGCGGCCGTCTGACCTGCCGCCGACAGTGCACCGCCGTCGAGCAGGACAAGGGTGTCCGCGTCGATCTGTCCCGCAACGGCATCGATCCGCGCCGAGGGTACGGCCGTGGGCGCAGGTGCCTGCGGCACGGGCACGGGGCCGGAACCTTCCCCCCAGGCGCAGTCCACCGGGATCGCCAGCGTCGCGATCTGGCCAACCGAGACCGGATGCGGTGTGAGTGCCGCCAGCAGCGCATCCGCGCCGTCGCGAGCAAGACCGGACGCGCTGCGCGCCGTGCGCACCCAGGCGGAGAACGGCCGCGCGATGCCTTCGATGTCCGACGTCAGCGGTGCGTCATAGGGGACATGATGCCGCGCATGGTCCCCGACAAGATTGATGATCGGCGAAGCGGCGCGGCGCGCGTTGTGCAGATTCGCGGTGGCGTTGCCGAACCCCGCGCCCAGATGCAGCAGTGTGACGGCCGGACGTCCCGTCATCCGTCCGTAGCCATCCGCCGCGCCGGAACACACGCCTTCGAACAGGCACAGCACCGGTCGCATCTCCGGGATGCCGTCGATGGCCTGAACGAGGTGCATCTCGGATGTTCCGGGATTGGCAAAGCATTGGTCGACGCCAGCGTTCACCAAGGTACGGATCAGGCTTTCGGCTCCATTCATGCGGATCTCTCTCCGGAAGTAGGTGCGAGCAGACGCATGGTAGCAGCCAGCGTCAGAGGAACAGCACCAGCAGCAACGTGCCCAGCAGCAGTCGATAGATGACATAGGGAAGAAACCCGGTGCGCTCCAGGAGCGCGAGAAAGAACCGGATGCACAGCCAGGCGGCGACGGCTGCAACCAAGAACCCGATGGCGAGCTCGCCCCAGTCCACTGGATCACCGAGCTTGATCAGGTCGTAGAGGCTCAGCGTTGCCGCACCAGCGATCGCCGGGATCGCCAGCAGAAAAGAGAATCGAGCTGCCGCGGTACGGGACAGACCCAGCAGCAGTGCTGCAGTCATCGTGATCCCGGAACGCGACGTCCCGGGAATGAGGGCGAGGCACTGGGCGAACCCGATGACGAGCACATCGACGAGCTTGAGCTGGAACTCGTCCCGGCCCGGCGGGACAGCGGCTCCGGGCGCGAGGCGCGGCGCCTTACGATCCGCATAGAGCAGCGCCAGACCAAACACGATCGTCGAGGTTGCGATCACCAGCGCCGAACGCAGCGTCGTCTCCACCACATCCTTCAGCAGGAAGCCTGCAAAAACCACCGGCAGGGTGCCAAGCCCGACCCAGAGAACGAGCTTCAGTTCCTGATTCATTCCACGCTGCCGGAATGCGTCCAGGCTGCCGGCGGTCATCCGTATCAGTTCGGCGCGTAACGCGAACACCACGGCGACCAGCGACCCGAGATGCACCGCCACGTCGAACGCCAGCCCCTGATC
>SKUB01000058.1 GCA_007122315.1 Pseudomonadales bacterium
GATCTGTTCGAAGCCTGGGCTGGAGACGACGTGGATGATCCGGTTGCGAAGCGCGCCGCAGGCGCCATCGCCGGGCTGACAGGCGCCGGCACAACGGTGCGCATGCTGCACGGAAATCGTGACTTCCTGCTCGGCCCCGCATTCGCAGAACGCTGCGGTATGGAACTGCTTCCCGACCCCACCTGCGTGTCCTGGGAAGGTCGGCGCATGGTCCTCTGCCACGGCGACAGCCTCTGCACTGGGGACGCCGACTATCAGGCTCTGCGCAGCACCCTCCGAGATCCTGCGGTCAAGGCCGCCCTGCTCGCGCGACCACGCAGCGAACGGGAGGATCTCGCACGGCGCGCCAGAGAAGCATCGCAGGCCGCCAATGCGAACAAGCCGGACATGATCATGGACGTCACACCTGCGGCAGTGGATGCGCTGCTCGACAGCGAGGGGGCGGGGCTGCTGATTCATGGCCATACGCACCGGCCGGACGAGCACGTCTGGCAGCATGGGCAGGAGACCCGACGGCGTATAGTACTGGGTGACTGGGATCAGGGAACCCGGTTCGCGCAGGCGCACGCGGGCGATGTCCAGCTCCTTTCCTATCCGTGACCGGACTCCGGTGGACCACTGTGGAAGCGGAAGTTGGGATCCGGTCGCGTGATCAGGTCGGCCTCGAGCGCCTTGAGGGTCAGCAGCCGGGTCGCCACGGCTTCTGCTCCGGCAACCCCTCGGGCCAACTGCAGATAATCCTCGAAGTGACGCGCCTCCGATGCCAGCAGACGCCGGTAGAAGCGCGCAAGCTCCTCGTCGAGCACCGGAATCACTGCGGCGAAGCGCTCGCAGGACCGCGCCTCGACCAGGGCGCCCACCAGCAGCAGGTCCAGCAGCCGCGCGGGCTCGCCTGAACGTACGCCCGCACGTAATCCGCCTGCGTAACGACTGGCGGAAAGCGGGCGCACGGCAATGTCGCGCGCCGCGAGCAGGTCCAGCACCTGTTCGTAATGGCGCAGCTCCTCCCGCGCGAGACGGCTCATTCGCGGCGCCAGCTCGGGCACCGCGTCGTAGCGGAACAGCAGCGAAACGGCGGTTGCGGCGGCCTTGCGCTCGCAGTTCGCGTGATCCAGCAGCAGCACGTCGAGCTGCGCGCCGGCCGCATCGACCCAGGCCGCCGGAGTCGGACACTCCAGGAATTCGCGTACCGCTGCCACGCCCTCGGCATCAGAGTGCATCACGACAGCCTCCTGCCTGACGGCCGAGGCAGGACGAAGTAGCGCTCATAGTGGGCCTCCGACAGACGCTGATAATCGGCATCGATGAGATCACGCAGCTCCAGCGGGGTCCGTTCGTGGTGGGGTGGCAGTGCCCGCAATCCGTAAGGCGCCAGGGCACCCATGTGCCGGGAACCACGACGCAGCAGGAGCCAGACCCGCGAAGCGTCGGAATCCTGCCTGGAAAACGGAATTCGATGCCGCTGCAACTGCTCTGCCAGCAGGCTCCGGTCGATGACTTCGATCCGCCCCGCCACCACCTGATCACGCAGCATGAGCAGGCGCTGCCAGACGGCATCCTTGGCTTCGGAGCCGTAACGGTTCCAGTCCACCACCTCGTGGGCGAAGCGCTTGCAGCCCCGGCACACGAGATCACCGTAGGTGGTGGAGCAGCGACCGGCACAGGGCGTCCGGGTCCGCAGGCGCTCCCCTTCCGAACGTTCCCCGGTCACGACAGCTGCCCCGGATCACTGCGGCCCCGGTCACGTTTGAACGTCCCGGCCATTCTCAGCAGCAGTAACCGCAGCCGCAGCCGGGCCAGTCGCAAATGACTGTCAGCCGCCTCGGGAAGCTGCTGGCTGGCGCCCGCCTCGGGCCCGAACAGCGCAGCCTCGAGCCGGGTACCGAGGACCTGCAGATCCGCATCGAGGTCCGGATACCGAAGCCCGAGGCGGCGCGCGTACCGGACCGGCGTCTCGCTGGGATGACGCGCGTCCCCGGCCCGCTCGAACACGCGACAGAAGGCATCGTGGAA
The DNA here is from genome assembly GCA_007122315.1 of Pseudomonadales bacterium. Lineage (GTDB taxonomy): Bacteria > Pseudomonadota > Gammaproteobacteria > Pseudomonadales > Azotimanducaceae > SLTB01. The sequence goes on from SKUB01000058.1 coordinate 2,014, forward strand.
ACGCAGCAATGGCGAGCGACGGCGTCTCAGCACACCGGGCAGCGCCCCGAGCATGGCGACGAGCACGGCAGCACCGGCGGCGCTTCCGGCAGCGATGGCCACCCGCAGCGGTGTCACCTCGCCGACCAGATCACGCAGGAAACGGTTCTGCAGTGATGCATCGTAGCTCACCACGAGCACGTTCCAGCGATGCTGAAGGCTGTCGATGAAGTAATAGGCTTCCGCCATCCAGTCCATGCGACGCCAGAGGCGATTGCCTGCAAAATTGCCATAGGCTGCTTCCTCCGCATTGTCCGCGAACGCCGCTTCCGCGCCGCGTTCGATCCGCTCCGGCGCCACCGCCATGGTCGGGTCGAAACGCACCCACCCTTCTCCCTCGATCCAGATCTCCGCCCAGGCATGGGCGTCGTACTGGCGCACCGCGACGTAATCACCGACCGGGTTGTATTCACCGCCCTGGTAGCCCGCCACCACTCGCGCCGGCACGCCCGCCAGTCGCATCATGAACACGAAGGCAGACGCGTAGTGGCCGCAGAAACCTCGCCGGGTATCGAACAGGAAATCGTCGATGTCGTTCTGCCCAAGAGGCGGTGGATTCAGCGTGTAATGAAAAGGTTCTTCCGCAAAATGCAGCATCAGCCGCTCGGCAAGCACACGCGGCGCACGATGTTCCTGGGTCAGCTGACCCATGAAGGCCCGGGTGCGCGGATTCACTCTGGCCGGCAGCGCGGTCTCCCGCAACGCATACCAGTCCGGCAGATCCGGATCGAGTCGCGCCGCACGGGACTCCACCTCGTAGCGGAAACGCTGAGTCACGGGCCCCTGGTGAAGGATCCGGAAATCGCGTCCCAGCCCCGTTGCCCGCGTCAGCGGGCGGGCAAAATCCAGCGCATAGAGCCAGGGCCGGTAGGTCGGTTCCGCGAGCACACTGTAGCGGACCGCTTCACCCTCGGTTGCCACGCGGCGCAGCCACAGCGGCTCCGACTGGGCGCCCACCCAGTGCACGGGCGGGTCGAGCACCTCGTCGAGGGGTCCGGGCTTCCAGGTCCCCGCGTCATACTCAGAGTACGTCAGGACACGCCAGTACAAGGTTCGCGCAGGCGGCGGCGGACCTTCGAACTCCACCCGGAAGGCCAGCTGGCTGGAACGGCCGAGCTGGGTGATGGAACCGGGGGACATGGTCTCGGACATGCCCGTCCGTGACGCCGCATCCGGCAGTGGAACCGACCACAGCGGGGCAATACGCGGGAAGAAGAGGAAGATCACCACCGTCAATGGCACCGCCTGCAGCAGAATGACGCCAGCGGTGCGCAGGCTTGCCCAAGGTCGCGGACGGTTCCAGCTCTGATTCAGGGCGACCAGGGCGGCAGTGACCATGAGGACCGCAAGCAGCTGGTAGAGCGTCATGGCGATACCCTGCTCGAACAGGAACTGGGTCGCGATGACGAAGTAACCCAGGAAGATCACCACCAGCGCATCCCGTCTTGTTCGCATCTCCAGCAGCTTGAGCGCGAAAGCGAGAATCAGCAGAGCGACGGCAGGGTCCAGGCTGAACTGGATGCCATGGCTCACACTGACACCGACGATCGCGAGGACGACAAATCCGGCTTTGGTCCAGGCACTCGGATAATTCCAGCGCCCCTGATAGATCCATACCCGCCAAAGTACGCATGCGCCCCAGAATGCCAGGGTCCACAGGGCCATCCGCGGAACATGCGGGGCGATGACCACACCCTGGGACACCAGCAGCAACGCCAGCGAGGAACGCGGTATCTGTTCCAGCACACCCCGGTTCATCGGGGCTCATCCTGATCCCGACCGTACAGCGCCAGCGCCCGCAGCAACGCCCCGCGATGCGTTTCGCCGGATCCGGGCGCAATGTCGACCCCGGGCAGGCGCAACCCATAGGCATCGCGGGTTGCGGCGCAGGCCAGCACCCAGCCACAGAGCCGGGACAGACGATCTTCAGTGGGCAGGCCAGCAAGCGCTTCCCAATCCAGCCACAGCCGTCGGTCCGCCTGGCCACCGTACTCCTTGACCATGAGTTCGCCGTCGCGGACAAACGACTTCCAGGCCAGATGCTTCAGCGCATCTCCCGGTCGGTAGAGCCGGAGACCGACGAAGTCGTCATGCCCCTCGACGACTTGTTCTTCACCTTCGCCGCTGGCAGATGCCGACCGCTGGGGAATGCCGCTGTCCACCGGGCGCGGGTACACCAGCGCGTGCTGGGCGAGATCAAGCCAGGTCCAGGCACGGAGCAGTCCCAGAGGCCACGTGGTCTCGAGGCGCAGGCGGCCGGGATTGAACCAGCCCCGGTGGTGGGCCCGGGCCGGGATACGGACCCGCTGCTCCAGCTCCTCGTCGAGATCGACGTTCTGGGGAATCTCACCGGGCCAGCCAAGCCAGAGCGCATGATGACCCGACCCGGGGTTGCGCCGCAGGATGACGCCGAACTCGGCATGCTCTCCGGCGAAGACGGGACGAACGCCGGCGGCTGCAATTTCGAGCCCCGCCAGGTTGCGATAGGTGTGACCGATGGTCAGTGCGAACGTGCTCGCAAGCAGGAACGCGAGTCCGAACACCATGGAGTTCTGATAATTGATGGCCGCCAGGACCAACAGACTGACCAGTCCCAGGAACGCGAAACCGGCACGGGACGGGAAGATGAAGATATTGCCTCGATGCAAGCGCACGTTGCGCGCGGCGGGAATCCGGCGGTCGAGCCAGACGCGCCAGCGTCCACGGGGCGTACTGGGCATGAAGCGTACCGCCACGCCCCGTTCCACCACCGTGTCAGCGCCTTGCACTGCCTCTGCCATGCCACCTCCGCAACCACCGCGGTGCAGGCGTTCCGGTGCCGGAAGCAGCCACGCTCAGTTGACCACATCCACCACGGCGAGCAGCCGCTGGGCCAGCGCAACACCACCGCTGCGGCCGTGATCCGCATGCTCCCGCAGCCGATGCTCCACCACGGCGGGCAGGACGGCCTGCACATCCTCCGGCACCACATGCTGGCGACCGCGGATCAGCGCCCATGCCCTCGCCGCTCGCACCAGGGCAAGTGCGCCGCGCGGCGACAATCCCCAGGCGAACGTCGGGTCTTTGCGCGAGTGCTCCACCAGCCGCTGCACGTAATCGAGCAGCGCATCCGAGAGTCGAACCGCCGCCGCCTGCTGCTGCAACGCAGCAAGCTGTTCGACATCCAGGCAGGGCTCCAGGCGCTCGAGCAGCTCCCGACGATCCGTGCCGCGGATGATCTCACGCTCCGCAGCGGGATCGGGATAACCGAGTTCGATGCGCATCAGAAAACGATCGAGCTGGGACTCCGGCAGCGGGTAGGTACCGGCCTGCGTCACAGGATTCTGCGTCGCGATGACGAAGAAGGGCTCCGGCAGGGGCCGGGTCGCGCCCTCGACGGTCACCTGCCCCTCCTCCATCGCCTCGAGCAACGCGCTCTGGGTCTTGGGCGTCGTGCGATTGATCTCGTCGGCCAGGAGCACCTGGGCGAAGATCGGCCCCGGATGAAACTCGAAGGCACCGCCGTCCCGGTCGAAAATCGAGATGCCAAGGATGTCAGCCGGCAGCACGTCGCTGGTGAACTGAATGCGGTTGAAGCTCAGACCCAGGGTCCGGGCCAGCGCCTGCGAGAGCACCGTCTTGCCCATGCCCGGCAGGTCTTCGATCAGGAGGTGTCCGCCGGCGAGCAGGCAGGCCATGGCCTGCTCCACCTGATGGCGCTTGCCCACCAGGACCGTTCCCACCTGAGCGAGACTCTTCTCGATCCAATCCTGCATGGCGCCGGATGGTGGGCGCTGTGAGGGCTGCGCGCTGGTCATGGCGACGGCGTCCCGGTCACACGTGATCGTGCAGATCGGAGAGCGCGCGGTCGCTCTCGCCGCCTTCACTGCGCTCCCGCTGCCGCTTCGCGGCATCGTTGCGGGAGTCCGAAATCCTCTGCAGATACTCCGCATCGACGTCACCGGTGACATAGGTGCCATCGAACACGGAGCACTCGAAGCGCGTGATTGCCGGGTTGCCCTCGGCGGAGCAACTGATCAGATCATCGAGTTCCTGATAGACCAGCCAATCGGCACCAATGCTGGCCGCGACTTCTTCGTCGCTGCGGGAATGGGCGATGAACTCGTTCGCAGCCGGCATGTCGATACCGTACACATTCGGGAATCGCACCGGCGGCGCCGCCGAGGCCAGATAGACCTTGCGGGCACCGGCTTCCCGCGCCATCTCGATGATCTGCCGCGACGTGGTGCCGCGAACAATGGAGTCGTCCACGAGCAGCACGTTCTTGCCCCGGAATTCCAGGTCGATGGCGTTGAGCTTCTGGCGCACGGATTTCTGCCGTTCGTTCTGACCCGGCATGATGAACGTACGGCCGATGTATCGGTTCTTGACGAAGCCTTCCCGGTACTTGACGTCCAGCTGATGCGCCAACGGCAAGGCTGCAGTGCGGCTGGTCTCCGGAATGGGAATGACAACGTCGATGTCGTGATCCTGACCTGAGTAGTAAGACAGGATGCGCTCGGCCAGTTTCTCGCCCATCCGCAGACGAGCCTTGTAGACCGAGATGTCGTCCATGATCGAGTCCGGGCGCGCCAGATAAACGTGCTCGAAGATGCACGGGGCGAGCTCCACCCGCTCAGCGCAGACGCGCGTATGCAGATCGCCCTGCTCATCGATCCAGATGGCCTCGCCGGGCAACAGGTCCCTGACCAGCGTGAAGTCGAGTACGTCCAGCGCCACGGACTCCGACGCGATCATGTACTCCGTCCCGAGATCGGTGTCGCGCTTGCCGAACACCAGCGGGCGGATACCGAAGGGATCACGGAACGCGAGAACACCGTGTCCCACCAGCAAGGCCACCGCTGCATAGGCCCCGCTGCAGCGGGCATGCACGCCGGCAATCGCCTCGAAGATGTCCGCAGGCGTCGGCTCATGGCGGTGCAGGCGGCCGAGCTCGTGGGCGAAGACGTTGAGCAGGATCTCTGAATCGGATTCGGTGTTGATGTGGCGCAGGTCCGCCTTGAACAGGTCCTGCTTCAGCGCTTCGGCGTTGGTCAGATTGCCGTTGTGCGCCAGCGTGATGCCGTAGGGGGAATTCACATACATGGGCTGGGCTTCAGCCGACGAAGAACTTCCGGCAGTGGGGTAGCGAACATGACCGATACCCAGGTTGCCCGTCAGCCGCTGCATGTGATTGAGTCGGAACACATCCCGCACCAGCCCGTTGGCCTTGCGCATGTTGAGGCGTCCGCGGTGGCTGGTGACGATCCCGGCAGCATCCTGGCCGCGATGCTGAAGAACCGTGAGCGCGTCATACAGGCGCTGGTTGACCGGGTAGCGGCCGACGATGCCTACGAGTCCACACATGAAAGGCTATCCCTGGGATGGGTGGGCCGGCGTCCTGACGGTGCCGCCATGTCAGGCATGACGGCGACCGTGGACATGAGTCGTCTGCTGAAGTGATCGCCTGTTCAGCAGTCTAGTTCGCCATGGCGCTGCTGACCGCCGTGTAGGCCTGCTGCAGCAGCTCCATGACCTGCTCCTGCAATTCCAGCAAATGCGGCACGAGCATCGATGCCAGCCACCAGGGTTCGAGCCCCACCATCGGCTCGAGTACGGCCACCGCCACCACGAGCAGCACAACCGCCCTGGCGATACCGAACAACATCCCCAGCACCCGGTCCAGACCGCTCAGACCGGTAGCCTTCACCAGCATCGCCACCACGCGCTGAATCAGTGCACCGAGGAGGAGCACACCGAGAAACAGGCCAGCAAACGCCAGCGGATAACGCAGGGACTCGGCAGTGATCCAGCGCGCCAGACTCAGACTGACATCGTCCGCAAACAGGGACGCCATGATAAGGGCCGCGATCCAGATAACAAGGGACAGGGCTTCCTTGAACAAGCCCCGAACCGCACCGACGATGACGGAGACCACGGCCACCGCGAGGATGACCCAATCCAGGACGGAAGGCAGCGCCAGGCTTTCAGCCATCGCCCCGGGTCCGCTGCCCGCTGCCGTCGGGGTTGCTCCGGCCGACCATGAACCGCACGACCATGCCATCGAGTTGATAGCGTTCCGCGAGCTCAGCCTGGAGCCGGTCCGCTGCAGAACGGTCCATACGCGGTCCGACAGCGACGCGATGCAGGCTCTGCCCGCCGTCCCGCTCTTCGATGAGATAGGCGTCGAAGCCGTCGTCCAGCAGCCGCTGTCGCAATCCGCGGGCGTTATCGGAATCCCGGAACGACGCGAGTTGAACGCTCCAGGCCCGCGGCAGACCGGCTGGATCGAGTCCCGGCGCCGATGGCTCCGCATCCGCTGCCTCGGCATCGGGCGGCGCCTCATGTCTGGGTTGGCCCGAAACCGGTGCTGCCGCCCTGCGCTGCTCCACCTCTTCGAGAAACGCCCACTCGGAATCGTCGCGAGGATCTTCGGCCGGCTCCACCGGCCGCTCTGCGCGCAACCGTTCTCCAGGCACGTCGGGAACGGCGCGACGCTCGATCCCTGCCCCGTCGAAGAGCATCGGCAACAGCACCACCGCCAGCGACAACAGGATGATCGCCCCGACCAGCCGGTTGCGTACCCGTTCGGTCATCCTGCCTCCAAGCCGTCCCTATCCGCGCTCAGCCAGCGAGATGCTGCAGCCACAAGCGTGAAGGACCCCGCAACCAGAACCCGGCAGCCATGGGTTCGAGCGTACTCGCCCGCCGCCGCCATGGCGTCCCCGGCACTGCCGAAGCTGCTGCGTGGCAGCGACGGCACCACGGCGGCAAGCCGCAGTTCCAGCTCCTCGGCCGACTGGCCGCGACTGCCCGGGGTCGGGGCCAGAAACAGCTTCTCGATGCGGGGCGCGAGCCGCTCCACCATGCGGTCCACCCGTTTGTCCCGAAACGTTGCGAACACGGCCACCCAGCGCGCTTGCGCATCCAATCGCGCCACCAGTTCGGCGACGGCGTGGGGGTTATGGGCAACGTCGAGCATCCAATCCAGGCCATGCTGTTGCAGCGTTTGCATCCGCCCCGGCAGACGCAGTCCGTCGAGGGCATGATGGACTCGAGCCGGATCCAGTTCCAGCGGCAGCAGGCTGGCCGCCTGCAGCGCTGCGGCCAGATTCGACGGCAATAACGCCGCTGCCGGCAAACGCTCAATGCACAGCGCCTGATCGTACCCGCCCTCGAAGCGTCCACCCTGCTGCCCGTCCAGCCAGCGAAAATCGCGATCCAACTGAAAGACAGGGGCTTCGAGTTCCGCGGCCCGGCGCAGCACCGACTGCGGCGGGGAGCGCTCGCCGATCACCACCGGCCTGCCAGCGCGAAGGACGCCGGCTTTCTCGTAGCCGATGCTCTCGCGGTCATCGCCGAGCCAGGCTTCGTGGTCCAGGTCCACGCTGCTGATGACCGCCACGTCCGCGTCGATCAGATTGACCGCATCCAGCCGACCACCCAATCCCACTTCGAGCACTGCGACATCGAGGTCCGCCCGGGCCATGAGGTCTATGGCCGCAAGTATGGCGAACTCGAAGTAGGTCAGGCTGATGTCCTGGCGAGCCACATCGATGCGCTCGAACGCAGCTACGATGTCCGCGTCGCTGGCTTCGCTGCCGGTGATGCCGATCCGTTCGTTGAAGCGATGCAGGTGCGGAGACGTGGTCACGCCCACGCGCAGGCCATGGCTGGCAAGAACGGCCTGTAATGCGGCGACCACCGAGCCCTTGCCATTGGTCCCGGCCACGGTGATGACGCGGCGCGCGGGGCGTGGCGATCCGAGTTGCGCCCACACCGCCCGGACCCGATCCAGCCCGAGATCCATTTCCTTCGGGTGCAGCTGCTCGAGATGGGTCAGCCACTGCTGCAGGTTGCGCCCAGTCATCACCTCAGGCTGCGTCCATGGCCTCGCGCAGTTCCCGGGCAAGCGCCTCCACCGCAGCCGGAATGGCCTCCGGTGTCGCCGCAAGCTCACCCATACCGCGTACCAGCACACTGCCGACGACGACGCCGTCTGCAAACTGCGCCACCCGGCGCGCCGATGCACCATCGCGGATGCCGAACCCAACGGCGATGGGCAACGGGGTCATCGACCGCAGGGACGCTACCCGCTCACGCACGGAATCCACGTCGAGATTGCCAGCGCCCGTGGTGCCTTTCAGCGAGACGTAGTAGACGAAACCACTGGCCTGCTCCAGAACCCGCTTGGCCCTGGCATCGGTCGTTGTCGGTGCCAGCAGGAAGACGAGATCGATGCCCCGCTGCTGCAGAGCCGAGCGCAGAGGTCCCGCTTCCTCCGGCGGCAGATTCACCAGAATCACGCCATCGACACCGGCCTCAGAGGCGGCCTCGGCAAAGCGTTCACTGCCCATGGCTTCCACTGAGTTCAGGTAACCCATCAGCACCACCGCGGTACGGGTATCGCTCTGACGGAACGTTGCCACCATGTCGAGCACGTCCCGCAGACGTACCCGGTGCGCCAGCGCCCGCTCGCAGCCGGCCTGAATGTCGGGTCCCTCAGCCTCCGGATCCGAGAAAGGAATGCCGAGTTCAATGACGTCGACACCGGCACTGGCCAGTGCCTTCATGGCCGCAACGGTGACCGAGGGCGCCGGGTCACCCGCAACCAGGTAGGTCACCAGCGTGCTGCTGCCGCTGTCACGCCGTTCGGCAAAGCGTGTGGCGAGACGGCTCACAGCTCGATGCCATCATGGCGGGCCACCGTGAGAATGTCCTTGTCGCCCCGTCCGGACAGGTTCACGACAATGATCTGTTCGCGATCCATGCCCGGCGCGTGCTCCATGACCCAGGCAATGGCATGGCTGGTCTCCAGCGCCGGCATGATGCCTTCGGTACGGGTAAGATGATGGAATGCACGCAGCGCATCCTCATCGGTGACAGCCGTGTATTCGGCGCGTCCGAGATCCTTCAGGAAGGCGTGCTCGGGCCCCACTCCGGGATAATCGAGACCTGCCGAAATGGAATGGGTCGCGATGATCTGGCCGTCATCGTCTTCCATGAGATAGGTCCGATTGCCGTGCAGGACGCCGGGCACACCAGCACACAGCGGCGCCGCGTGGCGTCCTGTCGCCAGGCCGTCACCACCTGCTTCCACCCCTACCATCCGCACGTTTTCGTCCCGGATGAAGGGGTGAAACAGGCCAAGCGCGTTGGAGCCGCCGCCGACGCACGCGACCAGCACGTCCGGCAGGCGTCCCTCGATCGCCATGCACTGCGTACGCGTCTCGCGTCCGATGACCGACTGAAAATCCCTTACCAGGGCCGGGTACGGGTGCGGACCTGCCACGGTCCCGATGATGTAGTGCGTGTCATCAACGTTCGTCACCCAGTCCCGCATGGCCTCGTTCATGGCGTCCTTGAGCGTACGGGATCCCGATGTGACCGGAACGACGCGGGCACCGAGCAGCTTCATGCGGTAGACGTTGAGGCTCTGCCGCTCCACATCCTCAGCACCCATGTAAACAACGCATTCCATCCCCAGGCGGGCGGCAACAGTCGCTGATGCGACGCCGTGCTGACCGGCGCCTGTCTCGGCGATGATCCTGCGCTTGCCCATGTGCTTGGCGAGCAGAGCCTGGCCGATGGTGTTGTTCACCTTGTGGGCACCGGTATGGTTCAGGTCTTCGCGCTTGAGGTAGATACGGGCGCCGCCGAGTTCACGGGTCATGCGTTCGGCAAAGTAAAGGGGCGACGGTCGCCCGACGTACTCGGCGAGATCGCGATCGAACTCACGCTGAAATCCGGGGTCCTTGAGCAGACTCCGATACACCCGATCAAGTTCCTCGAGGGCGTGCGTGAGCGTCTCCGCGACAAAACGACCGCCGAAGCGACCGAAGTGTCCGTGCTCATCGGGGAAGTTGTAATCTGCAAACGAAACCATGCCGGATTCGCTCGCAGGAGCCTGTGACGTGACCATGCTCTTCTCGTAACTCATGTACATCCTTCTCCATTGCTGGCGGCTCGAACCGCGCGCACGAACTTCAACATGGCGGCGGGATCCTTCACGCCCGGTTCCCGCTCCACGCCGCCGCTCACATCCACCGCCCAGGGTCTGACCTGGCGGATGGCTGGCCCTACGTTGTCCGCATTCAGCCCACCGGCGAGAACCAGCGCGCGCTCATGCTCGGCCGGGATGCAGTCCCAGTCGAACACAGCGCCGGTCCCACCCGGAACGCCCTTTCTGTACGTGTCGAGCAGGATGCCCGCAGCCGATGCGTAGTCAGCTTTGAGCACGCGCTCCAGATCCATCCCGGGCCGCACCCGCAGGGCCTTCAAGTAAGGCCTGTCCCAGCGCAGACACTCCGCCTCGTCCTCGTCACCATGAAACTGCAGCATCTGCAGCGGGACCTGATCCAACACTGCGCGCAGGGTCGTCGCATCTGCATTGACGAACAGGCCGACGCTGACGACGAAGGGCGGAAGCGCCGCACAGATCGCCTGCGCGCATGCAATGTCCACGGCGCGGGGGCTGGCCGGATGAAAATTCAGGCCGATGGCATCCACGCCGGCGACGGCGGCCGCGCGTGCCTGTGCCGGGTCACGCAACCCGCAAATCTTGATCCTGACCCGGGCGGCCTGCATCGCTTTCATGCTCATCGGAAGCGGATGGTGTACCTGCCAGTCTGCTCGAATCCCGAACTGCGGTGTTCGCGGACCGGCAGGATGGAAGTGGTCTTCGTCGCGAAGGCCGCGATGTTAGCAGAAACCGTCCCTGGGAGTCCGCCACGAACGAGGGGGCACGCGCTCGCGGAAGGAACAACGGCGATTCATGCAGGCCCAGCGGGAGCTGACACCGGGCAAATGCCCACAGCCTCAACCAACCCCTGCCCAAACACCTGGCCAGGGCGGGGGCGTTGGTGCCGGCAGGGCCCATTCGGTCCCATATCCCACCGCGGTCAGGTACAGCCCTTCCGGAGGCGCGGCGATTCCCGCCTGGGTGCGGTCCCGAGCCCGGAGGGTCTCCGTCATCCACTCCGGATCCCGTTGCCGAAGCCCGACTTCCAGCAGACTGCCGACGATGTTCCGGACCATGTGCTGCAGGAAGGCATTTGCCTGGATCTCGACACCGAGCAGCGAGCCTGATCGCCGCACCGCGACGTAATGCACTTCGCGCCGGGCGTGACGCGCCTGGCACTGGGCCGCGCGAAAACTGGTGAAATCGTGTTCTCCGACCAGGGCCTGGGCCGCGTCATGCATGGGCGCAGCATCCAGCGGGCCCGGCACCAGGGCGACGCGGTCACGCAGCAATGCCTGCCTGGGTCGCTGGTCGGTGAGCAGGTAGAGATAGCGGCGCCAACGGGCGGAGAACCTTGCGCTGAACGCCGGGTCCACCGCCCTGGCCCAGTGGATGCAGATACCCGGATGCGTCAACGAGTTGGCGCCGCGCTGCCAATCTCTCTCGGAGCGCTCTGCCGTGGAGTCGAAGTGGATCACCTGCCCTGTGGCATGAACGCCTGCATCGGTCCGTCCCGCGCAGACAATGCGCACCGGATGGTCTGCGATACGCCCCAGCGCGCCTTCGAGCTCCGCCTGTACCGAGGCCACTCTGGGCGCGCTCTGGCGCTGGAAGCCATTGAAGCAGGCACCGTCGTACTCGACACCGAGAGCCCAGCGGCTCATGTCCGGTCCGGCTCAGCCCAGTCTGGACAGCAGTTCTCCAGCTTCCTGCTGCTGAGGCATATTGCCGTCACGCACCACTTCGTCGAGGATCTCGCGGGCTCCGTCCTCGTCGCCCATGTCGATGTAGGCGCGAGCCAACTCGAGCTTGGTAGAGGTTTCGTCCCCGACGTCGCCGAGGTCGAGTTCAAGTTCCAGATCATCGTCTGCGAGATCCACCGGTAGCGCTCGAGCGCCGTCCCCATCGCCGGAACGTGACGCAGCAGCATCATCGAAGGCTGCGGCGGCGCCCTGTCCGCTCTCGTCGCTGGCATCATCCGGCGCGCGGGCGATGGTGCGGGCAAAGTCATCGTCGGACGCGTCCGGCGTCCGGTTCAACGTGCTCTCGAAGCTATCGTCGTCGCTCGGGGCGCGGCTGGCGGTGCTCGTCAGTTCCTCGTCATCCCCAGCTGGGGCGCGATGAATCGTACTGGAGAAGTCGTCGTCAGCTTCGCTGGTCTCAGCCGGCATGTCGTCCAGGGCAAAGTCGATGTCATCATCGCCCGTTCCGGACGCCTCGGTCATACGCGGCTGGGGATCGTCGCTGCCGAGATCGAAATCTTCGTCGCCGGGATCGGCAACTGCAGCACCGGATGCGTCTCCATCGAGCCTGAGATCGAAATCCACCTCTTCTTCCGGATCCGTTCCCGGGCCTGCTATCGACGTATCGAACGGCTCATCGGTAAAGTTCGTAATGTTGAACTCGGCATCGTCCCGAGCGGCGGTTCGGGGGCCGGTCGCATCATCCGATGCCGCTGGCAGCTCGAGGTCGAAGGTCGGTTCGTCATCCGACGCTACCGCTGACTCGCCCTCGGCCTCGCCTTCGCCAGCTGCGACCGGAGTGGCCCGCAGCTGGGTGGCATCCTCGTCATCACCGTCGAGATCGAGGGCGAGATCGAACTCCTCCTCGTCGAAGACAGGTTGATCGTCATCGGCCTTGACCTCACCGAACGCCGCATCGAGTTCGAGGTCGAGGTCGTCATCAGCAGCATCGCCATCCAGCGACAACGTCAGGTCATCAGCAGACGCAGGCTCATCATCGTCGGCGGCAGCAGCAGCAGGTGCGGCGGTGGCAGCCGCGGCAGCACCAGCCTTCTGGGAAACGTCGAGATCGATGTCGAGACTGTCCAGATCATCGCCGGCGCCGAACTCTTCCCCGAGATCAAAGTCGAGATTGACCTCACCTTCATCCGCGGTCCGCGGGGAGGCATCCTCTCCCTGGGACAGGTCACCGGTGGAGGTCAAGGCGCCCGGCAGACGGGCCGCCATATCGTCGACCAGCTCGATGGTGTCGTCGTCCGCAAAACTGCGCAACGCCTCGGCCTGGGCGTTGAACCCGTCGACGTCCTGGGTCTCGATCTGGACTTCCATCAGCTTCAGACGCAAGTCTGCACGCTGATCGTCCTGATCAATGGCAGACTCGAGGACCCGGGCCGCTTCACTGAAGCGGCCGTAGGCCATGTAGACATCCGCCTCGGCGATGACGTCACTCTCATCGTCCCCGGCCAGGTTTGCGGCGGCAAGGCCCGTCGCCGCTGCGGCGGCGCCAGTGGTTGCAGCACCCGCACGAGTCATGTCTTCCTGGCTGACCGAAGGCATGATGAGGGTTCGCTCCATGGGCGCACTCGGCCCTGCTCCCCGTGCCGCGACCGACAACGCATCGTCGTCCTCCTGGCGACGACGCATCATCACCAGCACCGCTGCCACGACAAGAACCAGGGCCGCCAGCAGACCCGAGAGCATCAGCCAGGACAGTCCGAACGGTCCCTGGGTGGAAGCGGCGGCAGTTGCCGCAGTCGGCTGCTCGGCAAGCTGTCGCTGCAGGCGCGCGAGTTCCGCGTTGCTCAGCTCCAGCTGACGGCTCAGTTCCTCGACCTGACGGTTGGTCTCCTCGAGGCGACGCTCCGCCGCCTCGCGAGCTTCCTGCGCGCGCGATGCACGCTGCTCTGCCGCCGCCAGCTCGTCCCGAAGTTCTGCGACGGCGCCATCCGCTGCGCGACCTGCGCCCGCGACCGCCGCCGTATCCTGTGTCACACGAGCTTCGTCATCCTCCCCGGCCACCAGACGCAATTCGCCGGAAGGACGCTCAGCGGCGTCAGGGCGCGCCACCTCGGGACGGGCATCCATGGGCATCGCCGGCGTACCCTGACGCCAGCGATTGTTGTGTTCGCTCACCTGAACCACCGCATCCTGCAGCGACAGCCGCTCGATCTCACTGCGGCTCGGAACCTGCAGAACATGTCCAGCTCTGAGCAGATTGATGTTGCCGCCGATGAAGGCTTCCGGATTCAGACGCTGCAGGGCAAGCATGGTCTGCTGCACGCTGACTTCGCTGGAAGGCCGCACCCGCAGCGCCACCTCCCATAAGGTGTCATTACGTCCGGTGACGCCGTAAGTCTCACCGTCGAAACGCCCCACTTCCTGCGCCGGAGGCGGCTCCGCCGCCGGGGTCGGATCCGTACGCACCCGAGTCGGTTCACGCGCAGTCTCGCGTGCAGGCGGCGCAGGTTCCGCAACCCGCGGTGCCGGTTGCGGCTGGCGAGCGTGGGCGGGCGGATCGAGCAGGACTGTGTATTCCCGCAGCAGTCGACCCGTAGGCCAGCGCACGTCGACGACGAAGTTGACGAACGGCTCGTTGATAGGACGGTTGCTGCTGATGCGGATCCGCGGATTCGATCGATCTTCGAGATCCGTACTGAACTCGAGTTCCGACAGATAGAAGAAACGCTGCACTCCGAGACGGGCAAAGTCTTCCGCCGAAGCCAGCGTTGCGATGATCTCGTTTGTGGACAGCCCTTCGATCCGGCGCAATTCGATTTCTGCGGAGAAGCGCTCGTTGAGGGAGGACTCCACCTGGATGTCGCCGAGGCCCAGCGCCCAGGCGGAGCCGTGCGTGAGGCCGAGGCACGCGGCCAGCACCAGAGCCAGAGCCAGCTTACGAATCATAGCGCGTCCTTCACTCATGTGGCTGGCAATGCCCCCAGGGCAGCACGAAAACGAACGAGGCCGCCTCCGATGGTGAACCGGGGCATGCTAACGACAGTGTAGCCGTACAGGTGGACCCCCGCCCCCATTTCTTGCCTAAAGGTAACCTAGAAACGAGGTGCGTTTCGTGAACTAAGTTGCCTTTATGCAAGTTCTTTTAGCAGAAGTTCCCCAATTTGTACACTATTGAGCGCCGCACCCTTGCGAATGTTGTCCGCCACGATCCAGAGATTCAGCCCGCGCGGATGAGATATGTCCTCGCGAACCCGGCCGACGAACACCGGATCCTGCCCGGCGGACTCCGTCACCGCAGTGGGATAGCCACCGTCCGCGCGCTCATCGAGCAACTTGACGCCGGCTGCCTTGCGGAGCAGTTTCCGGGCCTCGTCCAAGGTCAGTTTGCGCTCGGTCTCGATGTGCACGGCTTCCGAGTGCCCGTAGAACACCGGGATGCGCACACAGGTGGGATTGACCTCGATGCTCTCGTCGCCAAAGATCTTCTGGGTCTCCCACACCATCTTCATTTCTTCCCGCGTATAGCCGTTGTCCATGAATGAGTCGATGTGCGGCAGCGCATTGAAAGCGATCTGCTTTGGATAGACCTTGCCGGGGGACGGTTTGCCATTGAGCAGCGCCGCTGTCTGCCCCGCGAGTTCCTCCACGCCCTTCTTCCCGGAACCGGACACGGCCTGGTAGGTGGCGACGTTGATTCGCGTGATGCGCGCCGCATCGTGCAGGGGCTTCAGCGCCACCACCATCTGAATCGTCGAGCAATTCGGATTGGCGATGATGTTCCGCTGGCGGTAGGCATCGAGAGCATGGGCGTTCACTTCCGGGACGATCAGCGGAATGTCGGCTTCCCGGCGGAAATGGGACGTGTTGTCGACCACCACGCAGCCGGCAGCCGCCGCGCGCGGCGCATGCTCGGCGGAAATGCTGCCGCCTGCGGAAAACAGCGCGAGCTTCACCTTGCTGAAGTCGAATGTGGCGAGATCCTCGACCTTTACCGGCCGGTTCCGGAACATCACTTGCTTGCCCGCCGAACGCGCACTCGCCAACGGATACAGCGTACCCACCGGGAACTTGCGCTGCTCGAGAATTTCGATCATGACCTCGCCCACCGCTCCGGTGGCGCCTACCACCGCGACGTCGATGGTGCCGTTCGCTTTGCTCATCATTGACTCCTTCCGATTCGTTGCCGTGCTCTCAGGACGCATCCAGCCGCTGACTGAAAGCTTTGATCACAGCGTCCGTCATGGCGTCGGTTCCCACCAGCTGCACGCTTGCCGACTCACCCTGGGCGATGTCACGGGTGCGCAATCCGGCATCGAGCACATCGCTCACCGCACCTTCGAGTTCGTCTGCCAGCCGCGCCTGGGCGAACGTGTAGCGGAACATCATGGCTATCGACAGCAGCGTAGCCAGCGGATTCGCCAGATTCTTGCCGGCAATGTCAGGGGCGCTGCCGTGCACCGGTTCGTACATACCCTTGCTGTTCGCATCCAGGGCCGCCGACGGCAGCATGCCGAGGGATCCGGTAAGCATGGCCGCCACATCCGACAGAATGTCCCCGAACATGTTGCCGGTCACGATGACGTCGAACTGCTTCGGCGCCCGCACCAGCTGCATGCCCGCGTTGTCCACGTACATGTGACTGAGTTCGATGTCGGGGAAGTTGCGGGCCTCCTCGTCGACGATCTCCCGCCACAGTGCCGTGACCTCGAGCACGTTCGCCTTGTCCACCGAGCACAGCCGTTTACCACGCGCTCCGGCGAGTTCGAAACCCAGACGGGCGATGCGGCGGATCTCCGACTCGGTATAGACGTAGGTGTTGAAGCCGCGACGCTGACCAGACGCATCACGCTCGACACCTCGCGGCTCTCCGAAATAAATGCCGCCGGTGAGCTCCCGCAGAATGAGGATGTCCAGCCCTGACACCAGCTCGGGCTTCAGGGAGGAGGCCGAAGCAAGCTGGGGAAACAGGATGGCCGGCCGCAGATTCGCGAACAGCTCCAGGTTGGAACGCAGGCCCAGCAGCCCCCGTTCCGGACGCTGCGCCGTGGGCAGCGCGTCCCACTTCGGGCCACCCACCGCACCGAGCAACACCGCATCCGCCGCGCGGGCCAACTCCAGCGTCGTCGCCGGTAGCGGAGTCCCCTCGGCGTCGATGGCAGCGCCCCCCACGAGGGCGTGCTCCAGCTCCACCTCGAACCCATAGCGGTCGCGCGCTGCTTCGAGTACGCGCACGGCGTGCTGCATGATCTCGGGGCCGATGCCGTCGCCGGGGAGGATCAGGATCTTGCGTGTCATGAATCGCTCTCGCTGCGGTCACCGCCTCGAGTGGCGGTGATAGAAGGGGTGCTGCGCCGGCACGGCTCAGCGCATGGTGTCGAACAGCCAGGGACTGCGCGCTCGATGGCGAGCCTCGAACTCCGAGATCGCGTCTGCGTCCTTCAGCGTCACGCCGATGTCGTCGAGGCCCTCGAGCAGACAGTGCTTGCGGAAACTGTCGACGTCGAAGGCCACTTGCTCGCCAGAAGGCAGCGTCAGACGCTGCGCCGCCAGATCCACAGTCAGCTCCAGGCCCTTCTCAGACTCCGCGAGCCGGAACATTTTATTGATAGTTTCTTTATCTAAAACAATAGGTAACACACCATTTTTAAAGCAATTACTGAAAAATATGTCCGCATAGCTCGGTGCCAGCACCACGCGGAATCCATACTCCTCCAGTGCCCAGACGGCGTGCTCGCGGCTGGAGCCGCAACCAAAGTTGTCCTGGGCCAGGAGGATGCTCGCGCCCTGGTAGCGTGGCGAGTTCAGCACGAAGTCCGGATTGATGCGGCGCTCGTTCGGCGTCTTGGAGGGATCGCCCTCATCCAGATAGCGCCAGCCATCGAACAGGTTGTCGCCGAATCCGGTCCGGCGAATGGACTTGAGAAACTGCTTCGGGATGATCTGATCCGTATCCACGTTGGCCCGATTCAGGGGCGCCACACGGCCGACGAATCGCTCGAATGCTTTCATGCCGCACCTCCTGTCCCGCTGCCGACCATCTCCCGCACATCCGTGAAGTGACCGGCCACCGCCGCAGCAGCAGCCATGGCCGGACTCACGAGATGGGTCCGGCCACCATGCCCCTGTCGTCCTTCGAAGTTGCGGTTCGAGGTGGACGCACAGTGCTCGCCGGGACCGAGGCGGTCCGCGTTCATGGCCAGGCACATCGAACACCCGGGATCGCGCCACTCGAAGCCGGCGGCAAGAAAGATCTCGTGCAGCCCCTCCTCCTCCGCCTGCCGCTTCACGGGTCCGGAGCCCGGGACGACCATCGCCTGCAGCACGCTGTTCGCCACCCGGCGGCCGCGCACGACGGCCGCCGCCGCCCGCAGATCCTCGATCCTGGAGTTGGTGCAGGATCCGATGAAGACGCGATCCACGCCGATGTCCGAGATCGCCATGCCCGGCTCGAGCCCCATGTAGCGCAGGGCTGCTTCCCAGCCCTCCCGCTGTCCCGGTCGCGTCGCTGCGGACAGTTCCGGTACATGCCCGGAAATCCCGGCAACCATCTCCGGAGAGGTTCCCCAGCTCACCTGCGGCTCCAGCGTCGAAGCGTCGATAACCACCTCTGCATCGAAGATGGCATCCGCGTCGCTGACCAGGTCCCGCCACTGCGCCTCGGCCCGCTCGAACATCTCTCCGCGCGGGGCATACGGTCGCCCCCGGACGTAGTCGGCGGTGGTGTCATCGAACGCCACCATGCCCGCGCGGGCACCGGCCTCGATGGACATGTTGCACAGGGTCATGCGCCCCTCCAGGCTCAGGGCCTGCACTGCTTCACCGGCAAACTCCAACGTATAGCCGGTCCCACCGGCGGTGCCGATGCGGCCGATGATCGCCAGCGCCAGATCCTTCGCCGTCACGCCCTCGGGCAGCCGCCCGCGAGTCATGATGCGCATGTTCTTCGCCTTGCGCTGGATCAGGCACTGGCTGGCCAGGACGTGTTCGACCTCGGAGGTGCCGATGCCGTGGGCAAGAGCCGCCAAGGCGCCGTGGGTGGAGGTGTGAGAGTCGCCGCAGACCACCGTCATGCCCGGCAGCGTCGCGCCCTGTTCGGGTCCGACCACATGGACGATGCCCTGCCGCGCATCGAGGATCGGAAACTCGAGGATGCCGAAAGCCTCACAGTTGTCGTCCAGCGTCTGCACCTGGATGCGGGAAATGGGATCCGTGATCCCGGCGATGCCTTCGGACCGCTTCTGCGTAGGCACGTTGTGGTCCGGCGTCGCGATGTTCGCATCCACCCGCCAGGGGCGGCGCCCCGCCAGGCGCAGGCCTTCGAACGCCTGCGGCGAGGTCACCTCGTGCAGCAGGTGGCGATCGATGTAGATCAGCGCGGTACCGTCGTCTCGCTGCTTGACGAGATGCGCATCCCAGAGCTTGTCGTAGAGTGTCCTGCCGGCCATGAGCAGCCTCCGTGGGGCGCGGGCTTGCCGCGCTGCGGGCATCAGCGCCGATGCCCGCGGTTTTCGAAGTGGCGAGGCGGCATCCTATGCCTCTGTCGTGAATGAGACAAATTCATTATTCTCATCCTTTGAATACTTTGGGCGCATACTATGGACACGCCTGATCTCACGGCCTTCGTGCAGGTGGCAGAGGCGCGTTCCTTCTCCATCGCAGCCACTGCCCTGCACCTGACCCAGTCCGCCGTCAGCCGCCGCATCGCGGCCCTCGAACGCGAACTTGGGACCCGCCTGTTCGACCGGGTGGGTCGCTCGGTCACGCTGACCGAGGCGGGCGCCACCCTGCTGCCCCGGGCCCGGCGCATCCTGCGGGAGATCGACGACAGCCGCATTCTGCTGCGCAACCTGAGCGGCGACGTAGGCGGCAGCCTGTTGCTCGGCACCAGTCACCACATCGGTCTGCATCGCCTGCCGGGCGTCCTGCGTGCCTTCAGCGATCGCCATCCGGAGGTGGCACTCGAGCTTCAGTTCCTCGACTCGGAAGCGGCTCACGACCTGCTGCTGCAGGGCCAGATCGAACTGGCGGTGGTCACCCTGCCGCCTGCGACCCTGCCACCGCTGGCGAGCCGGACCATCTGGAGTGATCCCTTGGTCTTTGCCGTCGCGCCGGACCATCCGTTGGCACAGCAGCCGCGACCCGAGCTCGCGGAGCTCGGTGCCCATCGTGCGGTGCTGCCGGGAAGCGGCACCTACACGGGACGCATCGTCACCGCCATGTTCGCGTCAGCGGGCATCGATCTCGATGCCACCATGTCGACCAATTACCTGGAGACGATCCGCATGATGGCGGGCATCGGCCTGGGTTGGACGGTGCTGCCGGCGACCATGCTCGATGAGCGGCTCGTGCGCATCGAACCGCGTGGCGCGCCCGCCATGGAGCGGCAGCTGGGGTGGCTGCGGCATCCGAATCGCACCGCCTCCAACGCGGCCAGCGCGTTCCTGGAAATCCTCGAAGCCCACGCCGATCAGCCCTGACGGCCCGCGGCGACAACGCTTCGTAACTGGCCCAGTCAGCGATCGCTGCGTCGCCTGCAGGCTCCCACAACCCTTTGCCCGGGCGCGGCTCTGTGGGAGCGCTCAGGCCGCGCGCAGCGCGGACGGGCCGAGCTTTTCAGCGAGGCGTTTGCATTCTGGATCAGTCTTCCGTGCGCGGGGCCCGGTTCGGGTTCTGGGCGCGGTGCCGCAGCAGATGATCCATCAGCACCAGCGCCACCATGGCTTCGGCAATCGGGGTGGCCCGGATCCCGACGCAGGGGTCATGACGGCCAGTCGTCACCACCTCCACCTCGTTGCCATCGGAATCGATGCTGCGCCCCGGTACCCGCACGCTGGACGTCGGTTTCAAGGCGATGCTCGCCACCACATCCTGACCGGAACTGATCCCGCCGAGCGTGCCGCCGGCACGATTGGACAGGAACCCGCTTGCGTTCATCTCGTCGCGATGCTCGCTACCACGCTGCTCCACCACCGCCACGCCGTCTCCGATCTCTACCGCCCGCACCGCGTTGATGCCCATCAGGGCGTGGGCAAGATCCGCATCGAGCTTGTCGAACACCGGTTCACCGAGTCCTACCGGTACGCCGCTGGCCACCACGGTCACGCGCGCACCAATGGAATCGCCATCGCGACGCAACGCGTCGATGGCGGCTTCGAGCTGGGGCAGGCTATCCGGATCCGGCCAGAAGAACGGGTTTTCGGCAACGGCGCTCCAGTCATGACGCGCAGGACGATACTCACCCATCTGGGCCAGGAATCCCCGTACGTCGACTCCGCAACGCAGCTTCAGATAGCGCCGCGCAATGGCTGCGGCGGCTACCCGGGCCGCGGTCTCCCGTGCGGACGCCCGGCCACCGCCGCGATAATCACGGATGCCGTATTTGCGATCGTAGGTGAAGTCGGCGTGGGCAGGTCGAAACTGGCGTGCGATGTCGCTGTAATCCCGCGAGCGCTGATCCGTGTTTTCGATCAACAGCCCGATGGGTGTTCCGGTCGTGCGTCCCTCGAACACCCCTGAAAGGATCCGGACCTGATCCGGCTCCCGCCGCTGGGTGGTGTACTTCGACGTGCCCGGGCGGCGCCGATCCAGGTCCTGCTGGATATCCGCTTCGGTCAGCGGCAGTCCTGGCGGACAGCCGTCGACAATACAGCCCAATGCTGGACCGTGGCTCTCGCCGAACGTGGTCACCGTAAACAGGCGCCCGAAGCTGTTGCCGGACATGAGCAATTCCAGTAGCGGTGGGATGCGGCCGCGATCATAGCGCAGGCTCGCCCGGTGATCAGCCTGTCAGTCCGTCCCCGTTCGCCAAGCTCTCCAAAGCAGCCCGCTCGATGAGGCCCACACCGAACCCACCTGCCGGGAGCTCCGGCCAGATCCATTCCAGCTCCGGCCAGCGATCGAGCAGCGCGGGCGCGGAGTTCCCCACCTCCAGGACCAGCAGACCATCGTCAGCGAGGTGCGTCGCCGCGCCGCCCAGCAGGCGATGAACCAGTTCCAGGCCATCGCGGCCACCGCCGGCCAGCGCCGAGTGAGGCTCATGAAGAAATTCCGCCGGCATGGCGGCCAGGTCACCCGGATCCACGTACGGCGGATTGCACAGGATCAGATCGAAGCGTTCTGAGCTGCAGCCGGAGAACAGGTCCGACTGCCGGATCTCGACCCGATCCTCGAGTCCATGCCCACGGACGTTGCGGCGCGCCACTTCCAGAGCGTCCGGAGACACGTCAACGAGCAGCACCTCCGCTTCCGGGAACACCGTAGCGGCGAGAATGCCGATACAGCCGCTGCCTGTACCGAGGTCGAGAATGCGGCGCGGCCAACGCTCGCCCAGCCAGGGCTGCAGACCATCCTGCAGCAGTTCGGCCATGGGGGAACGGGGGATCAGCACTCTGGAGTCGACTTCGAACAAGAGGCCGCCGAAATGGGCCAGGCCCGTTAGATACGGCACGGGAATGCGTTCTTCCACCCGCCTGCGCACGCACTCGGCCAGGAGAGCACACTCCGCGGCCGTGAGATGCGCGCCGAGCAGCGCGTCAGCCCGATCCTCCGGAATTCGGAGCCAGCCCAGCACCAGCGCGACCGCCTCGTCCCAGGCGTCCGTAGTGCCATGGCCGTAGTGCAGTTCGGCGCGGGCAAAGGTCGTCGTCGCATGGCGAATCCAGTCGCCGACAGTGATCAGCTCCGGAGGCGGCGTGCCGTGACCCGAGCCCGCCATGCTCAGGACGGGGGCTGCTGAACCACGAGCTGCACCAGCACACCTTCATCCCGCAGCACCCCGGGGATCAGCGCCCCGACACCCAGGCCCGAGATGGTGCGCTCCGGTAGACGTTCCGCCAGCGCCGCAGCGAGCTGCTGCGCGCGCCGCTCCGAGGCCTCAAGCGTTGATGCGGAACCGCGACCGGCGTCGCGAAGGTGCACGACGAACCACCACTCAGCGTCTGCCGGGAGGCGCTCCGACGCTTCGGTCAGCGCGTCGAGCAGCGTCGCGAATTCAGGGCCGGGTTCGCCGTCAGCGGTGAAATCCACGGACAGGCGGGCAACGCCGGTGGCGAGCAGTGCATCCGCCAGCATCTCAGGGTCCGTCTCGGTCACCTCGCCGGGATCGAGCAGAATGTCCTCCAGGTGCGCCATGATCTCGCGGGTCCCGCGTTGAACCACGTAGAGCATGGTGAGGACGGGGCCTTCCGGCGTCGCCCGAGGCACCGCCACATAGAACTGGCTGCCATCCGCACCGTAGAGGTCAGCCACTTCGAAATGCCGATGCGCCCAGTACGTGCTCGGCCCACAATCCCGGCTCTGGCACTCGTACCACGCGTCCCCTGGCAACTGGCTTCGCAGGTGTTCGAAGACGGCCTCGGACGTCACGCCCCTGGCATGGCGCCAGGTAATGCTGCGCCGCTTACCCTCGACCTGACGCGACGTTCGCGGCTGCATGAAGCCGTCGACCCGGGCAATCCGGTCCACCGGTATCGAGTGACTGCGACTGGTGTCGCTGGCAAATTCATAGGCAACCTGGGCACCTGGGAACGCTTCGATTCGTGCCCCCGCCGCTGCCTGCACCGACGCGGCCAGGCCCAGGGCAGGAATCAGAATCGCGATTCGAAGCAGCATTGTTCTCAGCGCCAGGGCGTACTTCACAGTCGTCATTTCAAACTTTCCTCGTTGCTGCCCGCTGTCGATGCCACGAACTCCACATCGTCTCGTTGCTCGGCGAGCATCAACCTCACCAACACTTCCGCGAGCGCACGCCCCTCGAACAGGATTTCATGCAGGCCCTGAACGATGGGCATACTGACGCCGAGCGCCCGTGCCCGGGCATGCACCACGGCGATCGTGTTCACACCTTCCGCCAGTTTACCGACTTCCTCCTGTGCCTGGTCCAGCGTCGCACCCTGCCCCACCGCATAGCCAAGCTGGTGATTGCGGGACAGGGGTGAGGAACACGTCACCATCAGATCGCCCACGCCCGCGAGACCGAGAAACGTCATCGGATCAGCTCCCTGCTTGACCGCGAAGCGACTCATCTCACCTAATCCGCGTGTAATGAGCATGGCCCGCGTGTTCTGACCGGCACCGAGTGCCGCTGCCATGCCCGAGGCAATGGCATAGACGTTCTTGAGGGCTCCGGCGAGCTCGACGCCGTAGCGGTCAGGGTTGGAGTAGACCCGGAACGAGCGGGAGTGAAGACTGTCCTGGACCCTGTCGCGCAGTTCCGCGTCGGTACTCGCAACCACCGTCCCGGTGTAGTCACCCCGTGCAATCTCCTCCGCCAGATTGGGACCGGAGAGCACCCCGATCCGGACCTGCGGACAGCATTCCTCGACGATCTCGCTCATGAGTTGGAAGTGGCCGCCGTCGCCTCCTCCACCTTCGATGCCCTTTGTCGTGCTCACGATGAGGGCATCGGAGCGGACGTGCCGTGCCATGTCCTCTGCCACGCTGCGGAAAGAGGCACTTGGCACGGACAGAAACACCATATCCGCTGTGCCCACCGCCACCTCGAGGTCTGCGGTGGGTTCGACCCGGGCATGGATCGGATAGCCCGGAAGATAGCGGCGATTTTCACGCCAGCGGGCCGTATCCTCGACCTGCTCGGGATCCCGCATCCACAGCAGCACCCGATGTCCACGGGCCGCGATGATGTTTGCTATCACTGTGCCGAAGTTACCACCTCCGAGCACCGCAACCGCTTCGGTCCGGCGATCTGCCATGCCATCCCCTCATGGGTCGAACCCCTCGGGGTCAGACCTGGTCAGTCGAGTTCAGCGAGCAGCCGGTTGATCCGACGCACGTAGGCGGCAGGGTCGGTGAGCGGATCTCCTTCCGCCAGCGTCGCCTGATCGAACAGCACTTCTGCCAGATCGGCCGCACGCTCCTCATCTTCGCTGTTGGCGAGTCGCCGTACCAGCGGATGCTGAACATTGATTTCGAGAATCGGTTTGCTCTCCGGAAGCTCCTGCCCTGCAGCCTGCAACAGTCGGCGCATCTGCGCACCCATCTCATGCTCTGGCACGATCAGACATGCGGGCGAGTCCGTAAGGCGCTGAGACGGGCGCACTTGTGCCACTCGCTCTCCGAGCACCTTGCGCACGCGCTCGACGACACTATCGCTCGCAGGATCTTCGCTGTCCTCGGCGTCATCCTTCGATTCGTCATTGATACCCAGCGCCTTGAGATCAAGATCGCCGCGACTGACATCGCGCAGCGGTTTGCCCTCGAACTCGCCGAGCTGTGTCATCAGCCACTCGTCGATGCGGTCCGTCAGCAGCAGCACCTCGACGCCATGTTTGCGGAACACTTCCAGATGAGGCGAGCCCTTGGCGGCGGCAAAACCTTCGCCGGTCACGTAGTACACGTGCTTCTGCTCGGGCTTCATCCGGGCGACGTAATCCGCAAGACCGTGCTTCTGCTCCGGCGCGTCGTCGTGGGTGGTCGCGAAACGCAGCAGGCGGGCGACGCGATCCCGATTGGAGAAGTCCTCTGCAGGCCCTTCCTTCAATACTCGACCGAACTCCTGCCAGACCTTGGAGTAATCATCAGGTTGTTCCCTGGCCAGTTTCTCGAGCATATCCAGGACCCGTTTGGTCAGTCCTGAGCGAATGCTGTCCACGCGTTCATCCTGCTGCAGCAGCTCACGGGACACGTTCAGAGGCAGGTCAGAAGAATCGATCACTCCGCGAATGAAGCGCAGGTACAGCGGCAGGAACTGCTCTGCGTTGTCGAGAATGAATACCCGGCGCACGTACAACTTGAGGCCACGCGGCGACTCGCGATCGTAGAGATCAAATGGTGCCCGCTGCGGCAGGTAGAGCAGGCTGCTGTATTCGAGCTTGCCCTCGACCTTGTTGTGGCTCCAAGTCAGCGGATCCTCGAAGTCATGCGCAACGTGATGGTAGAACTCCCGGTACTCATCGTCGCTGATGTCGTTCCGCGGCCTTGTCCACAGCGCTTTGGCAGCATTGACCGTCTCCCAGGGATCGGCATCTGCGCCCTCCTCGTCACCGTCATCCTTTTCCCGCTCGAGCTGCACCGGGATCGCGATGTGGTCAGCGTATTTCTTGATCACGCTGCGAAGGCGGAAGGGTTCGAGAAACTCGTCCGCGTCCTCCTTCAGATGCAGTGTGACCGTGGTACCGCGGGGCTCACGCTCACAGGGCTCGATGTCGTACGCGTCTTCGCCCGTGGAGGACCAAAGCCAGCCCTGCCCCGGGGGATCGCCTGCCCGCCGCGTTTCCACCGTGACCCGGTCGGCGACGATGAACGACGAGTAGAAGCCGACGCCGAACTGACCGATGAGCTGCGCATCCCTGGCCTTGTCTCCGGTGAGTTGCTCGAGGAAACGAGCCGTTCCGGAGCGGGCAATGGTGCCGAGGTTCTCGATCATCTCCTCGCGGTTCATGCCGATGCCGTTGTCGCTGATGCGCACTTCACGGGCGTCCCGGTCCACCTCCAGGCGGATCCGGCAATCGGGATCGTCTTCCAGCCATTCAGGGTGCTCCAGGGCGACGAACCGAAGCTTGTCGGCCGCATCGGAGGCATTGGAGATGAGCTCCCGGAGGAACACCTCCCGACTCGAATACAGGGAGTGGATCATCAGCTTCAGCAGCTGACGGGCTTCGGCTTCGAACCCTCGGGTTTCGCGGGCTGAAGTACGTGAAGATGAGGATTCTGCGGTCATCGATGGCTGCTCCCAGGTCCGGCGTACGTCGTTGCGGAATGGGGGCAAAGAGGAATCATTTCAAGCGGCGCGCCGTCCCTGGTGCGCCGATCAAGGTGGCAGACGGCTATTTCCAGCCGGTCACCTCTGCGAGCGCATCGCCGATGTCGGCAAGGCTCTCTACGGTACGGACTCCAGCGGCCTTGAGCGCCGCGAATTTTTCTTTCGCCGTGCCCTTGCCGCCGGCGATGATGGCACCCGCGTGGCCCATACGCTTGCCGGGCGGCGCGGTCACACCGGCGATGTAGCCCACGACGGGCTTGCTCACCTTGGCCTTGATGAACTCGGCCGCCTCTTCCTCGGCACTGCCACCGATCTCACCGACCATGACGATGGCCTCGGTGGCCGGGTCCTGCTCGAACAGACTCAGGATGTCGATGAAGCTGCTGCCGGGGATGGGATCGCCACCGATACCCACGCAGGTCGACTGGCCGAAGCCACGGTCGGTGGTCTGCTTGACTGCTTCGTAGGTCAGCGTTCCCGAGCGGGAGACGATGCCCACCTTGCCCGGCAGGTGGATTTCGCCGGGCATGATGCCGATCTTGCATTGGCCGGGCGTGATCACCCCCGGGCAGTTCGGACCCACCAGGCGCACACCGGGCTGGGCATCGAGCGCAGCCTTGACGGCGAGCATGTCCAGCGCGGGGATGCCCTCGGTGATGCAGACGATCAGTTCGATACCGGCGTCGGCAGCTTCGAGAATGGAATCCTTGCAGAAGGCGGCGGGAACATAGATCACCGAGGCCGTGGCCCCCGTTTTTGCGACCGCATCAGCGACGGTGTCGAAGACAGGCAGGCCGAGATGTTCGCTGCCGCCCTTGCCTGGCGTCACGCCGCCGACCAGCGCGGTGCCGTACTTCAGTGCCTGCTCCGAGTGCAACGTGCCCTGCGACCCGGTGAAGCCCTGACAGATGACCTTGGTATTCTTGTCGATGAGAATGCTCATGCCTTGCCTCCCGCGGCGGCAACCGCCTTGTCCGCTGCGTCGGTCAGGCTCTTGGCCGCAGTGATGTCGAGTCCGGATTCGGCCAGACGCTTGCGCCCGTTCTCCGCATTGTTGCCCTCGAAACGCACTACGACGGGTACGTTCACGCCCACTTCCTCCACCGCACCGATAATGCCCTCGGCGATGGTGGCGCAGGACACAATCCCACCAAAGATGTTGATCAGCACCGCCTTGACGTTGGAATCGGAGAGGATGATCTTGAACGCTTCGGCCACCGCCTCCTTCGTAGCGCCACCGCCGACGTCCAGAAAGTTCGCCGGGCTGCCACCCCGATGCTTGACCAGATCCATGGTACCCATGGCGAGTCCGGCACCGTTGACCATGCAACCGATGCTGCCATCAAGCGCCACGTAGTTGAGGTTGAATTGCGCGGCCTCGGCCTCGCGCTCGTCCTCCTGGGACGGGTCGTGCATGGCCTTCAGCTTGGGATGACGGTAGAGCGCATTGCCATCGAGGCCGAGCTTCGCGTCCAGGCAATGGATATTGCCTTCTTTCGTCACCACCAGCGGGTTGATTTCCAGCAACGAACAGTCGCATTCGTGAAAGAGTTTCGACAGCGCCATGAAGACGTTGGTGAACTGCTTGACCTGCTCGCCCTTCAATCCCAATGCGAACGCGAGCTGACGACCCTGATAGGGCTGGGCACCGACATAGGGATTGATCACGGCCCGCAGGATCTTCTCCGGGGTTTCCTCCGCGACCTTCTCGATCTCGACGCCGCCTTCCGTCGATGCCATGAACACCACTCGCCGGCTGCTACGATCGAGCACTGCACCGAGATAGAGTTCGCGATCGATGTCCGTCAAGGACTCGACGAAGATCTTGCTCACCGGCTGACCGTTTTCGTCGGTCTGGAACGTCACCACGTTCTTGCCGATCCAGTTCTCGGCGAAGGCGCGCACCTCGTCCAGCGAATCGCATAGTTTGACGCCACCGGCCTTGCCGCGCCCGCCGGCGTGGACCTGGACCTTGGCTACCCAGCGCTCGCCTCCGATCTTCTTCGCAGCCTCCACGGCCTCTTCAGCCGTATCCACCGCAAAGCCGGTCGAGACCGGGATCCCGTAGTCCCGGAACAGGCCCTTGGCCTGGTACTCGTGCAGATTCATATCGTTTCCCGTTGGTTGATCATCGAACGCGCGTCGTTCGACTGGCTGCCGGCTGTGCCGGCGTCACTTCTTGCGTTTACGGTTCGCCATGTGAATCGAGTGGCCATGGACACCCATGGCGGCCTCATGCACAGACTCTGACAGGGTCGGATGAGCGAACATGGTCAAGGCGAGATCTTCCGCGCTGGCGCTGAACTCCATGGCGATGACGGCTTGCGCAATCAGCTCCGATGCCTGTGGTCCGAGGATGTGTACGCCGACGATGCGATCAGTTTCCGCATCGGTGACGATCTTAACCAACCCCTCAGTGTCATTTGCCGACATCGCGCGGCCATTGGCCGCGAACGGGAAGCTGCCGACCTCGAACGCGTCACCGCTACGCTTCAGCTCTTCCTCGGTGCGGCCGACCCAGGCCACTTCTGGATGGGTATAGATGACGCACGGCACCGCATCGTAGTTGACCATGGGCTTCTTGCCGGCGATCCGCTCTGCCACCATGAGGCCTTCTTCCATGCCTTTGTGGGCGAGCATGGGGCCGCGGACGACGTCGCCCGTGGCGTACACGCCCGGCGCGTCCGTCTCGCAGAGATCATTGACGTAGATGAAGCCACGTTCATCGAGATTGACCCCGCAATCCGGGGCAAGCAGTCCATCCGTGAAAGGTCTTCGACCAACGGCGACGATGAGCCTGTCCACCTTCACGGAATGGTCACCATCCTTGTCCTTGTAGGACACCTCGACCTTCTTGTTCTTGACTGCAGATCCCGTGACCCGGGTGCCGAGCTTGATGTCGAGACCCTGCTTGCGAAAGCTCTTCAGTGCATCGCCGGCGATACGCCGATCCACCATCGGCAGGAAATCATCCAGCGCTTCCAGCACGACCACATCACTTCCGAGCCGGCTCCACACGCTGCCCAGCTCGAGGCCGATGACCCCGGCACCGATGACGCCCAGCGTCTTGGGGACACTTTCGAGTTCCAGCGCACCGGTGGAATCCACGATGTACTCACCGTCCAGCGGCGTCGGCTCGATCTCCACTGGAACCGAACCCGGTGCGAGGATCACCGAAGAGCCTTCGAGGCTCCGGGTCTTGCCGTCGTGATCGGTGTACTCGACCTTGCGCCCGGAAAGGAGACGGCCCGTCCCGGGAAGATCATCGACCCCGTTCGCCTTGAACAGTCCTGCCACGCCGCCGGTCAGTTTTTTCACCACCGCGGCCTTGTGCTTCATCATCTGCTCGAGATCCACGCCCACGTTCCGGGCCTTGATGCCGATCTCTGCGAAATGGTCGCGCGCCTCCACCAGCTTGTGGCTGGCATCGAGCAGGGCTTTGGAAGGAATGCAGCCCCAGTTCAGGCAGGTTCCACCGTACGCAGGCTTGCCATCGACACCGAGCGACTTGTCGATGCAGGCCGTCTTCAGCCCGAGCTGCGCGCAGCGAATTGCCGCGTGGTAGCCCGCGGGGCCGGCTCCGATCACGATCACGTCGTACTTGTCAGCCATCGGGATGTCCCTGTATTCGAGCATGGCGCCGGGCGCGAGGCGCACCCGGCCCGTATCAGATTTCGAGCAGAATGCGCGCCGGATCTTCGATGAGTTCCTTGACCGTCACCAGGAAACGCACTGCCTCCGATCCGTCGATGAGGCGGTGATCGTAGGACAGAGCCAGATACATCATCGGCAGGATTTCGATTTTTCCATCCACCACCATCGGGCGGTCCTGGATCTTGTGCATGCCGAGGATTGCCGTCTGTGGCGGATTCAGGATCGGCGTCGACAGCAGCGATCCGAACACCCCACCGTTGGAGATGGTGAAGGTCCCGCCTGCCATGTCGTCCAGGGACAGCTTGTTGTCCCGCGCCCGCGTTCCGAAACCCCGGATTGTCTCCTCGATCTGCGCCAGCCCCAGGCCATCACTGTCCCGAATCACCGGCACGACGAGGCCCCGCTCAGTCGACACGGCCACACCGACATCGTAGTAGCCGTGGTAGACGATATCGGTGCCGTCGATCGAGGCGTTCACCGCGGGAAAGCGCTTCAGCGCCTCGGTGGATGCCTTCACGAAGAAGGACATGAAGCCCAGCCGGGTGCCGTTGTGGGTCTTCTCGAACTGATCTTTGTGCCGCGCACGCAGTTCCATGACCGGCGCCATGTTGACCTCGTTGAAGGTCGTCAGCATGGCGGCGGTTTGCTGGGCTTCGACCAGCCGCCGGGCAATGCTCGCCCGGAGCCGGGTCATCGCGACGCGCCGGGAAGGTCGGTCCTCGGTGTCGACACCGACACCTGGTACCCGATCCAGATCGGGACCCGCAGCCGGCGCCGCCTTCGGCGCCTGCTCGCTCTCGCGCTGGGGCTTTTGCTCGGCTTCCGGCTGCTTGTCCTCGGAAGATTCGGCGGGCTGCTCGAGGGCGCGCTGCACGTCCTCCTTGATGATCCGGCCATCCTTCCCCGTGCCTTCGACCCGGGCGGGATCCACGTCCTTCTCTTCCGCGAGTTTTCGGGCTGCCGGCGACATGGGCGCGTCGCTGCCGGCTGACTCCTTCCGTGAGGCCTGCTGGCCTTTCTCCTCATCCTGGCCCGAGGACCCTTTCTGTGAGGAGCTGTCCTCGGCCTTTTCGCTCGCAGCCTTGTCGTCGCCGTCGGATGCCGCAGCGGCACCCGACTCGAAGGTTGCCAGCACCTCTTCAGACAGGACCGTATCGCCTTCCTGCTTCTTGATCTCGGCGAGCGCACCGTCTGCGGGCGCGACCACCTCCAGGACGACCTTGTCGGTCTCGATGTCTACCAGCAACTCATCGCGCTGGCAGGCTTCGCCGACCTTCTTGTGCCAGGTCGCAATGGTCCCGTCAGCCACCGACTCGGGAAACTGAGGGGCCTTGATCTCGATGCTCATGTTCTTTTCCCTGCTGATGTGCGCTCCTGCATGGCCCGGCCCGTACGCCGTCCCATCAGCCGTACAGCGCGTCCTTCACGAGACGTTCCTGCTGTTCGAGATGCACGCTCATGTAGCCTGCAGCCGGAGCTGCCGACGCATCGCGCCCAGCGTAACGCAGATAGATGCTGCTGTTGTGTCCATGAATTACCCGCCGCATGTGATGCTGCGAGGGATACCAGGCACCCTGGTTCATGGGCTCCTCCTGACACCAGACCACATCCTTGGTGTTCTTGAATGGTGCCAGCGCCGCCGCGAGCTCTTCCTCCGGGAACGGATAAAGCTGTTCGATCCGCACGATAGCGACGTCTTTGCGATCATCGTCGCGACGCTGCTGCAGCAGGTCGTAGTACACCTTGCCTGAACACATCACCACGCGCTCGACCTCGTCTGCTTCCAGCGTATCGACTTCGCCGATGACAGTCTGGAATGACCCGTCGCAGAGGTCCTCCAGGTTCGATACCGCCAACTTGTGTCGCAAAAGGCTCTTCGGCGTCATGACAACCAGCGGTTTGCGCAGCGGCCGCTTCACCTGCCGGCGCAACATGTGAAAGACCTGAGCCGGAGTCGTCGGGACACACACTTGAATGTTGTGCTCCGCGCACAGCTGCAGGAAACGCTCCAGCCGGGCTGAGGAGTGTTCCGGACCCGCGCCTTCATAGCCGTGGGGAAGCAGCATGGTCAGTCCGCACAGGCGCTGCCACTTGTGCTCCCCTGAGACGATGAACTGGTCGATGACCACCTGCGCGCCGTTCACGAAGTCCCCGAACTGTGCCTCCCAGATCACCAGCGCCGTAGGCATCGTCGTGGCGTAGCCGTACTCGAATGCGAGCACGGCCTCTTCGGACAGCAGGGAGTCGTAGATGTCGAAGGTAGGCAGTTCCGACAGATGATTCAGCGGAATGTGACGCTTTCCTGTTTTCTGATCGTAGAGCGTTGCATGACGATGGGAAAACGTCCCAACACCGCTGTCCTGGCCCGTCAGCCGCACCGGATGCTCTTCGTGCAGCAACGTGGCGTAGGCCATGGTTTCGGCGTAACCCCAGTTGATGGGCATCGCCCCGGCGGTCATTTTACGCCGGTCTTCCAGCAGCTTCTCCACCTGCCGGTGAAGCACGAAACCCTCAGGCACCTCGAGCAGTTGATTGGCCAGTCGCTGCAGCGTGTCAAGGTCGAAGCGGGTGTCACACGGTGACGTCCACTCGTGACCGAGATAGGGGCGCCAGTCCACGAACAGGCTCGAATCCGGTTCCGATACCAGCGACAGGGCCACATGACGACCGGTGTCCAGCGCGTCCCGGTAGGACTCCACCTGAGCTTCTGCGTCCTCCTCCTTGATCACACCCGCTTCGACGAGCTGACGGACATACAGCGTTCGCGTAGTCGGATGCTTCCTGATCTTGGTGTACATCTGCGGCTGGGTCTTCGCAGGTTCCTCCGCCTCGTTGTGACCACGGCGACGGTAGCAGACGAGATCGATGACCACGTCCTTGTGAAACTCCATGCGGTAATCCACGGCGAGCTGCATGGCAAAGACGACCGCCTCGGGATCATCACCGTTCACATGCAGAATCGGCGCCTGCACCATCTTGGCGACTTCCGTGCAGTACTCCGTCGAGCGCGCGTCATCCTGGCGACTCATCGTAAAGCCGACCTGATTATTGATGACGACGTGAATCGTGCCGCCGGTTCGGAAGCCACGGGTCTGAGACATCTGGAAGGTCTCCATGACCACGCCCTGACCGGCAATGGCGGCATCCCCGTGAACAAGCACGGGGAGCACCTTCTTGTTCTGATAATCCAGGCGCCGGTCCTGACGGGCGCGCACGCTTCCTTCCACCACCGGGTTCACGATCTCCAGATGGGAGGGGTTGAACGACAGCGCAACGTGCATCTCACCACCCGGTGTCATGACGTTGCAGGAGAAGCCCTGGTGATACTTCACGTCTCCGGAGCCGCCACCCTTGGGCACCTTGCCTTCGAACTCGTCGAACAGTTCTTCCGGCTGCTTGCCGAGGATGTTGACCAGGACGTTGAGACGCCCGCGATGGGCCATGCCGATCACGGTCTCGACGATGCCGTGGGAGCCCGCCCGCTGCAGACATTCATGCATCGCGGGGATCATCGCCTCACCGCCTTCGAGCCCGAAGCGCTTCGTGCCCGGATAGCGGTTGTGCAGGTACTTCTCGAGTCCTTCCGCTGCCGTCAGGCGTTCGGCGATCATTCTCTTCACGTCGACCGCGTAATCCGGGTGGGAGCGCACACTCTCGAGCCGCTGCTGAACCCAGAGCTTCTCTGCCTCGTCCATGATGTGCATGAACTCTGCGCCTACCGTGCCGCAGTAGGTAGCTTCCAGAGCCTTGATGATCTCCTTCAGTGGCGCTTCCGGGTCGCCGAAGAAGAACGAGCCGGTCTGAAACACGGTGTCGAGATCCGCTTCGGACAGGCGGTGATAGGCCAGATCGAGAACAGGGGTCGGCGGCCGCTCCATGAGACCCAAGGGGTCGATATTCGCCCGCTTATGGCCCCGGTGGCGGTAGGCGCTGATCAGTTCGAGAACCCTGACCTGTTTCTTTTCGTGCTCACTGGACACTTCCGGTCGCATCGCGACCGGACGGGCGCGGTTCCGACTCCGGCCGAGCAGCTCGAAATGGGTTCGTATCGGGGCATGGGGCACGTCTGGCGCAATGGCACCATCGACCCGGGGCAGTTTTTCGAAATGAGCCCGCCACTCCTCTGGGACGCTGTTGGCGTCCTCGAGGTAGCTCTCGTAGAGCTGTTCGATATAGGCGACGTTACCTCCCGAAAGGTGGGACGTCCGCCGCATGATCTCCATCAAGCTGTCTTGCATGGCACCTATCTACTCCGCTCGGCAACCCGATGGCACCCATGCGGCACCCGCGGTTGAAACACCCGTCCCTTGACCCATGTCTGGCGGCGGCTGCATACCCATGGCCTGGGGCTGGGGCAGATCCGCCCGCCCGTCTGCCCCGTTTCTCGTCGATCAGCCGATCGACAAGACACACGCCCTGTCACGCGATCGCCTCAGGTTCCCTGCTGCAAGAGCATGTGCTTGATCTGACCGATGGCACGCGTGGGGTTGAGCCCCTTGGGGCACACGCTCACGCAGTTCATGATCCCTCGGCACCGAAACACGCTGAACGGATCGTCGAGTTCGGCCAGCCGGTCCGCCGTTGCGGTATCCCGCGAATCCGCCAGGAAGCGATACGCCTGCAGCAGACCCGCCGGTCCGATGAACTTGTCCGGGTTCCACCAGAATGACGGACAGGAAGTCGAGCAGCAGGCGCACAGAATGCACTCATAGAGGCCGTCGAGTTTCTCCCGGTCCTCCGGCGACTGCAGCCGCTCCTCGGCGGGCGCTGGCGTATCATTCTGCAGATACGGCTGGATCTTCTCGTACTGGCGGAAGAACTGGGTCATGTCCACCACCAGATCCCGGATCACCGGCAGGCCCGGCAGCGGCCGCAGCACGAGGCGATTCTTCTTGACCACGTCCGACAACGGCGTGATGCAGGCCAGACCGTTCCTGCCATTCATGTTGACGCCATCGGAACCGCACACGCCTTCCCGGCACGAACGCCGGTAACTGACGCTCGGATCAGAGGCTTTCATCATTTCCAGGACATCAAGAACCATCAGGTCCTTGCCTTCCGGAATGTCCACATCCACGTCCTGCATCCAGGGCGCTTCGTCGGTTTCCGGGTTGTAGCGATAAATGCTGACTTGCATGGCGGTAGCTCTCCGTCAGGCCCGGATCAGTAGGTACGGGCCATGGGTTCGAAAGTCTCCACAGTCTTGGGAGAAAAATTCACCGCCCGCTTGCCGACGCGACGATCCGTCGGGTAATACATGGAATGGCACAGCCAGTTCTCGTCATCCCTCTCCTGAAAGTCGTCACGGGCATGAGCCCCACGACTCTCTTTGCGCTCCATGGCCGGGATAGCAGTGGCTTCCGCGACTTCAAGCAGGTTGCCGAGTTCAAGCGCCTCGAGCCGCGCCGTGTTGAACGCCGAACTCTTGTCAGGAAGGTGAACCTTGGAAATCCGCTCCCTGAGATCTGCGAGCTGCTCGACACCTTTCGCCATGTACTCCTCGGTACGGAATACACCGAAGTTGTTCTGCATGCAGTTCTGCAATTCCTTGCGCAGAGTCGCAACACTTTCACCCGAACTCGATGCGTTGAGTGCCTCGAGGCGGGCCATCGCGCGCTCGAAGTCGCTGTCGCTGGCATCACGGAAACTGACGCCCTGCCGCAGCGACTCCTCGATGTACATGCCTGCCGCGCGGCCGAACACCACCAGGTCGAGCAGCGAATTGCCGCCAAGCCGGTTGGCTCCATGCACCGATACGCAGGCCGCCTCGCCGCAGGCGAACAGGCCCGGGATGAAGGCATCGTTGCCGTCCGGGCCTGCGGTGATGGCCTGCCCATGCACATTGGTGGCGATGCCACCCATCATGTAGTGGCAGGTGGGTACCACCGGGATCGGCTCTTTCACCGGGTCCACATGGGCAAAGGTCTTGGACAGTTCACAGATACCCGGCAGACGGCTGTTGAGGATCTTCTCGCCAAGGTGGTCCAGCTTGAGCAGGACATGATCCCCTTCCGGACCGCAGCCGCGCCCCTCGAGAATCTCCAGGACCATGGAGCGGGCCACCACGTCCCGTCCGGCCAGGTCCTTGGCATTGGGAGCGTAGCGTTCCATGAACCGCTCCCCATCCTTATTGATGAGGTAGCCACCCTCACCCCGGCAGCCTTCCGTCACCAGGGTTCCCGCACCGTAAATGCCGGTGGGATGGAACTGCCACATCTCCATGTCCTGCACCGGAACGCCGGCCCGCAGGGCCATGCCGATCCCGTCGCCGGTATTCATCAGCGCATTGGTGGTCGAGGCATAGATGCGCCCGGCGCCGCCGGTGGCCAGCACCACGGCCTTGGTCTTGATGTACACGGTCTCGCCGGACTCGATGCAGATGGCGATGACCCCGGTCACGGCACCGTCCTGGTTGGTCACCAGATCCACCGCGAACCACTCGGAAAGGATAGTGGTCTCCGCCTTCAGATTCTGCTGGTAAAGAGTGTGCAGCAGGGCATGACCGGTACGATCGGCTGCAGCGCAAGTGCGGGCGGCCTGGCCACCCTTGCCGTAGTCCTTCGACTGACCGCCGAAGGGGCGCTGGTAGATGCGCCCGGTCTCAGTGCGGGAAAAGGGCAGGCCCATATGCTCGAGTTCGAACACCGCCTGGGGCCCGACGCTGCACATGTACTCGATGGCGTCCTGGTCACCGATGTAGTCCGACCCCTTGACGGTGTCGTACATGTGCCAGCGCCAGTCGTCGTTGGGGTCGTCACTGGCAATCGCACAGGTGATTCCACCCTGGGCGGACACAGTATGGGAGCGGGTCGGGAACACCTTGGACAGCATCGCCGTATTCAAGCCGCTCTGGGCAAGCTGCAGGGAGGCACGCATGCCCGCCCCGCCGCCGCCGACGATCACGGCGTCAAAGGTCATGGTCCGAAGTTTGGCCATCGGTCAGAGTCTCCAGAAGAGTTGCAGCGACCAGGCGACGAAGATGAACAATGCACCGACGCAGACCGCCATGTAGATGGAACGAAAGACCGTTGCCCGTTGCCCGAAGTAATGCCCGCGAATGTAGTCCGTACCCACGGTCCACATGCCGATCCAGGCATGTGCCGCCACTGCCAGCACCGCCAGGGTGCTGAACAGACGCATGGCCGTACCGCCATGGAAGTCGACCCAGGTGGTGTAGTCGAGATCCGGCGTCACCAGCAGGAATCCCGTGATGCAGATCGTGTACAGCGCGAGGATCACCGCGCTGACACGCTGAATGATGAAATCGCTCAGACCGCTGCGGGTCAGGCTTGTCGCACTCGTCACCATACCCATATCCCCGCCAGGATGCTGATGATCACCGCACCGGCGATGGTGAGCTGAGCCGCCAGGCGGGCCCCCTCCAGCGTGTCACCGATGTCGAAATCGAGAAACAGGTGCTTGATCCCCGCTACCAGGTGGTAGCCCAGAGCAGTCAGCAGCCCCCAGGTGATGAACTTGGCCAGCGGCGCGTCGAACAACGCCGAAGCCTCCGCAAAACCAGCCGGTGACGTCAGGGACAGATTGAACGCGTAGAGCAGGAACGCCAGCCCCACGAACAGGATCACCCCGGCAATTCGGTGGGTGATGGAGGTCAGCGCCGGCAAGGGAAAGCTGAACTTGGTGAGATCAAGATTCACAGGGCGTTCGCGTGTCTTCATCCGATTCTCTTGTTGGCTGGGTGTATGGAACCTGATATCGCGGCCGCGACTTGAGTCGCACGCCGGGAACCGGGAGACTCGGATCCGAACGCCATGCGCTGTTTCGACCCCGGACGCCCCCGGACGACCCGGAAGAACGTGGGGGACGCCCTCGAAAGCACACCCGCGACCGGGCTGCATGATAGATGTATGCCCCTGGGTTGACAAACAATTGCTCCGGTCACAAACGCCAGGGGCCCGCGTTGACAACCCTCCGCGCCACCGATAGGTTTCCGGCTCCATTCCCTCCAGCAGCCACCCCCAGGAGCCGCGCATGGCCAAGAACGCCCTGCTCACCATCGAGGGCCGTGACCCCATCGAATTGCCGATCCTTTCCGGGAGCACCGGCCCGGACGTCATCGACGTTTCCAAGCTCACGGCGCAGGGTTACTTCACCTACGATCCGGGCTTCGTTTCCACCGCGTCATGCGAGTCCGCCATCACCTACATCGACGGAGACGCCGGTACGCTGCTGCACCGGGGCTACCCCATCGAGCAGCTCGCCGAGAACTCCGACTTCCTGGAGATGTGCTACCTGCTGCTGTACGGCGAACTGCCAACGGCCGATGAGAAGGCGCGATTCGACTACACCATCAGTCACCACACGATGGTTCACGAACAGATCAGGGTGTTCTTCAACGGGTTTCGCCGTGACGCCCACCCGATGGCCATCATGATCGGCGTGGTCGGTGCCCTTTCGGCCTTCTACCATGACTCCCTGGACATCGCAGACGAGCGTCACCGCAACGTCTCCGCCATGCGCCTGATCGCGAAAATGCCGACGCTCGCCGCCATGTGCTACAAGTACTCGCTGGGCCAGCCGTTCATGTATCCGCGCAACGATCTCAGTTACGCGGAAAACTTCCTGTACATGATGTTCGGAGTGCCCTGCGAGACCTACGAGGTGAATCCGGTGATCGCCCGCGCCATGGACCGCATTTTCATGCTGCATGCGGACCACGAACAGAACGCGTCCACGTCCACCGTCCGTCTCGCCGGCTCGACCGGGGCCAACCCATTTGCGTGCATCGCTTCAGGCATCGCAGCCCTGTGGGGACCCTCCCACGGCGGCGCCAACGAGGCGGTACTGAACATGCTCGACGAGATCGGCGACGTGTCCCGGGTCGGTGAGTTCGTCAAGCGCGCCAAGGACAAGAACGATCCGTTCCGGCTGATGGGCTTCGGGCACCGGGTGTACAAGAACTACGATCCGCGTGCCAGGGTCATGAAGCAGACCTGCGACGAGGTGCTAGAGCAACTCGGCGTGGAAAACGATCCTCAGCTGCGCCTCGCCATGGAACTGGAGAAGATCGCGCTGGAAGATCCGTACTTCGTGGAGAAGAAGCTGTATCCGAACGTGGACTTCTACTCCGGGATCATCCTCAAGGCCATCGGCATTCCGGTGAGCATGTTCACCGTGATGTTCGCGACCGGCCGCACCCCGGGCTGGATCGCACACTGGAACGAGATGATCAGCGGCAGCTACAAGATCGGCCGCCCCCGACAGCTCTACACAGGTGAGAACAAGCGGGACTTCAAGCCCATGAAGGACCGCTGACCGACGCGGCGGCGACTCCAGTCAGGGGGCGCGTTCGAACCCAGGGTCCGGCGCGCCCCTTTCCAGCCGGGTAAACAGGCTCGAGGTGTCCCAGCGGCCTCCTCCACTGGCCTGCACGTCCGCATAGAACTGATCCACAAGGGCCGTGAGCGGCAGGCGCGCTCCGCTGCGACGGGCCTCGTCCAGCGCGATCGCGAGGTCCTTGCGCATCCAGTCCACCGCGAATCCGAAATCAAAGTGATCATCGAGCATGCTCGCGCTGCGATTCTCCATCTGCCAGGACTGGGCAGCGCCCTTACTGATCACGTCCACGACCGCCGTCGCATCCAGCCCCACCCGACGCGCCAGGTGCAGACCTTCGGCAAGCCCCTGCAGGATGCCCGCGATGCAGACCTGGTTGACCATCTTCGCAAGCTGACCACTGCCTGCCGGTCCCAGCAGGCGCGCAGCCCGCGCATAGGTGTCGAACACGGGCTGCACGGCATCGAAAGTGGACGCAGCGCCACCCACCATGATCGTAAGCTGGCCCTTCTCAGCACCGGCTTGACCACCGGAAACCGGCGCATCGAGGAAGGCCAGGTCACGCTCCCGGCAAGCCTCCTCGAGCTCCCGCGCCAGATTGGCCGAGGCCGTGGTGTGGTCCACCAGGATCGCCCCCTTGCGCATCCCGGCGAGCGCACCGTCGTCGCCGTAGAGTACGGCCCGGACATCATCATCGTTCCCCACGCAGCAGCAGACGACCGCCGCATCAGCAGCCGCCTCCCTCGGCGTGGCGGCCCGGCGTCCGGCGTGTTCATCGGCCCAGGCCGCAGCGCGGGCCGCGGTCCGATTGAAGACGCAGACGTCGAACCTGGACGCTGCCAGATGCCCGGCCATGGGGTAGCCCATGACTCCGAGTCCGATGAAGGTCACACGCATGGCCGACTCCTGTAGTACTGATGAATGCAGATCGTTGCTTGCAACAGCGTAACCGCATCAGGGCGTCACGCGCCGCTTGGCGTACCGGCCTGCAGTCGCCTTCGCTGGACGATCTGCTTACACTGGCGCCCCTTCATGATGACCGGCACGCCGCCGAGTCGCTCCGTTCCCTTGAGGAGATCCGCATGTCCGATAAACCTGTCGGCGTGGAGTTCGTGACCGATCGCGGCACGATCCGTCTGCGCCTGTTCCCCGAGCACGCACCCGTGACCGTGGCGAGCTTCGCCAATCTCGTCAAGCGCGGCTTCTACGACGGCCTGGGCTTTCACCGGGTGATTCCCGACTTCATGGTTCAGGGCGGCTGCCCCCGCGGCACCGGAACCGGGGACCCAGGCTATCGTTTCGAGGACGAATGCACGCCTGAGTTGCGTCACGATGGGCCAGGAAAGCTGTCCATGGCCAATGCCGGCCCGGGCACGAACGGCAGCCAGTTCTTCATCACCCACGTGGCGACGCCCTGGCTCGACGACGCACACACCATTTTCGGTGAAGTGGTCGGCCCGGAGGATCAGGAGGTGGTGAATGCCATCGCCCAGGGCGACAAGATTCAGAAGGCGAAGCTCACCGGCGATGCCGATGCGGTCTTCGCCGGTCAGGAGAAGCGTCTGGAGGAGTGGAACAAGACGCTGGATCGGGCCAAGCGCTGAGACCGCGTCAGGGACCGCCGTCGCCCGGCTCCTGTGGAACCGGGCGACGGTAACAGTTCAGACAGCGAGTTCGAGACGATCGATACCAGCTTCGCACATGGCCTTGCGCAGCTGGGCCATGGCCTGAATCTGGATCTGACGGACCCGCTCACGGGCGAGATTGATCTCCCGACCCACTTCCTCGAGGGTGTGGGGCTCATAGCCGCGCAGTCCAAAGCGTCGGCAGAGGATCTCCCGCGGACGCGGCGCCAGCTCATCCAACCAGGCGTCGAGCTGGCTCCCGAACTGCTCCTTGATCACCTCGGACTCCGGATCCCCACCTTCCGGATCACAGACGTTCTCGAGCATGTGCCCGTCGCCTGCATCCGCAGCGTGATCGGCGGCCCGGGTCTGATGATGCAGGGCCAGCAGGTCCCGCACCTCACCCGCATCCCGATCCATGCGCTCGGCAATCGCCTCGGGTGAAGGCGAACCTGACGCCACGCTGTCGGCATCATGCTGTTCTGCATCCCGCGCCGCCCGCAGGCAGCCATGTACGGCTTTGGCAACGTGGACTGGCAGTCGGATCATTCGACTCTGGTTCATCAGGCCACGCTCGATGGCCTGACGGATCCACCATGTGGCGTAGGTCGAGAACCTGAAGCCACGCTCGGGGTCGAATTTTTCCACAGCGCGAATCAGCCCCAGGTTGCCTTCCTCGATCAGATCCGCCAGCGGCAGACCACGATTCAGGTAACGCCGTGCCAGCATCACGACCAGGCGCAGGTTGCATTCGATCATCCGCGCCCGGGCAGCTGCATCGCCCTTCTGCACCAGGCGGGCGAGATCACGCTCGGACTGTGCATCGAGCAATCCGGCCGCGCTGATCTCACGCAGATAGATGTCCGTTGCATCCAGAGATGCGCCCGTATCCTGCTCGCTGCCCACATCAGCCGCTGCAGCGCTCTTGCGTACAGCTGCGCGCTTGCCGCGCCTGGACGGCGCCGGGTCTGCTTCGCGAGCCCACGGTGCCGAACCCGGCGTCGTGTAGCCTTCGCTGAAGGTTTCTTTGAAGGTTTCGGTGAAAGTTTCCATGAGCGGCTCCGCGAGCGCTTCGTCGTGGCTGAAATCATCCATGGCA
This sequence comes from Pseudomonadales bacterium, assembly GCA_007122315.1. GTDB lineage: Bacteria > Pseudomonadota > Gammaproteobacteria > Pseudomonadales > Azotimanducaceae > SLTB01. The sequence continues at coordinate 44,087 of SKUB01000058.1, forward strand.
CACCTCACTGTTTGTGGCCTGCGACATTGATTGGGGGCGGCTCACCGTCGCGAGCCCACAAGCTTCGATCACTTCGTCATTGGAGAACGGTTTGCGCATGAAACGATCGGCACCGGCGGCCAGAATCTTCTGGACCCGGTCGGGCGAGTAGTAGCCGGTCATGGCCACCACCCGGATGTGGCTGGTGCGTGAATCGGACTTCAGCTGGCGGCAGACTTCGAAGCCGTCGACACCCGGCATCATGAGGTCCAGCAGAACGACGTCCGGGTCGAAGGTATGGACCTTGGTCCCTGCCTCGAAGCCGTCGAAAGCGCAATCCACCTCGATTTCGCGGCCCATGCGTCGGCTCCAGGCGTGCAGCAGTTCCACCAGGAAGCGATTGAGCTGACGGTCGTCGTCCACCACCAGAAGGCGGCGAACGTTGCCGTCTGCTTCGCGCGGCAGGCGGATTCCCCGCTCATGCGCGAACTGCTGGACGGCCTCCCGGGTGAAGCGACGATGACCACCGGCCGTGGTGGTGGCATCGAGCAGGCCCTTGCTGGCCCACTGACGCACGGTGATGGGCGATACCATCAGCATGCGCGCCACTTCGTTGGGAGTGAGATAGTCCTTGCTCATCGCTACCCCTTGTCGCCTGATTCGCTGTCCCGACGGCTTAATCGAATACGTGTAGCGGTTTGAGAGCCATACGAGCTGTTTCGTGGCAAGGACTATATCGATTTAATCGATTCGATCGGAAATATCGATTTGGAATGAGCGCAAAACCGCTTATGCCAGCCAGCTCGCAGCGGTTCGGTCTGTGGAGGGTGTAGCAGCAGGCGGGATCAGCGCGACGCAGGAGGGCCCTGCAAGGGAGGCAACGGGAAGCCAGTAGCGAAGAAATGCTGGACCGACGCGCCCGTCCGGGCTGTCCTGGGCTCGGGCGCGACAGTCAACGCGGACTCGAGCGAATCCGCGTCACGAGGCTTGGCGCCGGGTTCGATACGCTCTGATGTTCAGAGCGTGCCTGCGCTACTCAGCTTTCGAGCGCCACCCGAACAGCGAGCACGTCGCAGGAGGCTCCGTGCAGAACACCGTTCGCCGTGGAACCAAGCAGCAGACCGAGGCCATGGCGACCATGGCTGCCGATCACGATCAGATCGATTTTTTCCTCTTTGGCCAGACGATGGATCTCGCGGGATGCAGAGCCAACGGGAACGAACAACCGGTTCTTGTCCACACCGATGGCCTTGCCCATTTTTGCGAGCTGCTCCTGGGCGTGGCTGACCGCTTGCTGCTCCAGGGTGGCCATCTGGGCGGAAAAGTCACCGGCGAGGCCTACGGCACCGAAACCGCCATAGACATGTTCGATGGGCTTGACCACGTGAACCAGAGCGAGTTTGGCGCCGTCCTTCTCGGCGATGTGCCGTGCTTTGGTCAGAACCTGGTCACTCTCTTCAGTGAGATCGACGGCGACGAGTACATTCTTGTAGCTCATGGAACGGTCCCTTACTGGTAGCGAATCGAGCATGATGACATGGGGCCACGTACCGCGCGCCCCGCGCCATGATGCAGGTCAAGCGATGCGCTAGCCAGTCTGGTTGTCGTTCCGAAAAAGATGCAGGACCGGCGCCTTGATGGTTTCGTTACCGCCCCGCCAGATCTGCACGTCGCTGCGATTGAGGCCCATCTCCCGAACCCGTTCGAGACAGGTTTGAACCGCCTGCAGCACTTCACTCGCCCCGGCGGGCCAGTCCTGATCGAGCCAGATTCCGGCTGCCGTCGCTGTCACGTAGGTGGCCACGGGTGAGCCTGGATGCTCCATACTGAGCGCGACCACGTGCTGGCGGACCACTTCCAGCAAGCGTTCGAATTCGTCCCGGCCCACATCCGCGAGAACCAGCAGGAAACGCCCGCCGCCCATCGAGGCGGCGAAATCGAGCGGCCTGCGGGCCATGCGCTCGACCTGGTCGGCCACGGCGACCAGTGCCTGGTCGACCGCCTCCGGCCCGCGACGCGCATCGAGTTCACGCAGCGCGTCGATGCCGACGAGCGCGACACCCACCTGACGCCGTTCGCGCCGACCAAGGCCCAGCAGTGTGCGGAGACGATCCTCACCCGCGGTGGGGGTATACAGTCCCGTGAGCTGATCGTGTTCGCCAGCGAACGCGTGCATCCGTTCCCGCAGGAACGCCAGCCGCTGACCAAGCTCCTGACGATAGCCCGCGGTCAGACCGACCACGTTGGCTGCGAGAAGGAACAGCCCGCCTTCGACCAGCTCGGACCCGTAGCGACCCGCCGCGACCATCGTCATCACCCAGACCAGGGCCAACGTGAACGCGGTCGCGGCCGCCGGCAGCAGACGCAGGCCTAGGAGCAGGTAGATGCCCACGGTGATAAGCATGAGCCCTGCATGGGTCGGAAGCGGCTGACCGCTCCCCTGTTCGAGCAACCCGACGAGAATATTGCCGCATCCAAGCAGGAGGACCGCGGCGACCACGACCCCCGGGGCGAGATTGATGAAGCGGGCGCTGCGCAGGAGCAGGCCGGCACAGACCAGCGCCGGAATCTGAATGCCGAGTCGGACCATGAGTCCGAAACTGACGTTCTCCAGACCAAGGGTAATCAGATCGTAGAGGGCAAACGCCAGGATAATGCCGCACACTGGAATGATGGTTTGCCAACAGCTGTCGGTCAGCTCGCGGATGCGTTCCTGCTTGAACTGTTGCTCCAGAATCGGAGCGAAGCGAAGGCGCCGAGCGTCGCCCTCCGAGTACCGAAGCTCCTCGGCAGCCCTGCTCTGACCCGTGTGCTGCCTCATGGCGGTGGTCCGAAGATTCCTGGGGAGGGGATCGAAAGCATAGCCAGGGATCATGTGAGCTGCCATGAACGGGCGCCGCCGCGGCGCTCCCCCTATCCGCGATGTGACAGGGTTCAAAGATGTCCAGGCGCGCGCCGTTGGCGCTGCCACCGGCGCGCGCTATAACCTGCCCGCCTCAGCGCAAGGATCTGGATCATGTCCGACGCAGCGTCCCCCGACCCCCGCGCCAGCCTGCCCGCCGTGGATCGCTTCATGGCCCTGCCGGCGGTGACCGTCCTCGAGGCAGACTGGGGACGGCCCACCGTTCTGGCCGAAGCCAGGCAGCTGCTGGCCGAGACCCGCCAAGGACTGACGTCCCAGGACCGGGTACCTGACACGGACAGTCTGATTCGACAGCTCGCCTCACGCCTGTCCGCCATGCCGGGACGTGGCCCGCGACCCGTGTTCAATCTCACGGGAACAGTGATCCACACCAACCTGGGCCGGTCACCGCTGCCCCGTTCCGCCATTACGGCCATGATGGCTGCTGGGGGCAGCACCGATGTCGAGTTCGATCTCGCAAGCGGCCGGCGCGGAGAGCGCGATCATCACGTGGAGCGACTCCTCTGCCAGCTCACCGGCGCGGAAGCGGCCACGGTGGTCAACAACAACGCAGCGGCCGTCCTGCTGACCCTGAACACCTTTGCCGATGGCCGTGAGGTGCCAGTGTCTCGTGGCGAACTGGTGGAGATCGGCGGCTCGTTCCGCATACCGGACATCATGCGCCGCGCCGGTGCCCGCCTCATCGAAGTAGGCACCACCAACCGTACCCATCCGCAGGACTATGCCGAGGCCATCGGTCCGGATACCGGCATGCTGTTCAAGGTCCATCCGAGCAACTATGTCATCACCGGTTTCCAGCGCGAGAGTGGCATCGGCGAACTCGCCGCCATTGCCCGCGCCCACGGGCTGCCGTTGGCGTGGGATCTCGGCAGCGGCAGTCTGGTGGACACCTCCCGCTTCGGCCTGGCGCGGGAACCCATGCCCGGCGATGCGCTCGCGGCGGGCGCCGATCTGGTCACATTCTCCGGCGACAAGCTGCTCGGCGGACCCCAGGCCGGCATCATCGTCGGCTCGCAGGAGGCGGTGGCTGCAATCCGCCGCAATCCCCTGAAGCGGGCGCTGCGTGTGGACAAGCTCATCCTCGCGGCACTCGCGGCGGTACTGCGCCTGTACGGTGACGAGGATGCGCTGCGTCGTGAGGTACCGGTCCTGCGGCTGCTTACTCGCGGCCAGGCGGACATCCTGCGCCTGGCCGAGCGCGTCTCCCCCCAAATGGCGGCGTGTCTCGGGCCGGACTGGCGCGTCGACGTCATCGAGTTGGCGAGTCAGATCGGCAGCGGCGCGTTGCCGGTGGCCAACCTGCCGAGCGCGGGTCTCGCCATCGCGCCCGTACCGGAACGCGGTCGCGGCGAGGCGCTCGATGCGCTGCACCTGCGCCTGCGCCGGCTGCCGGTGCCCATCATTGGCCGCGTGCAGCAGGATCGTCTGCTGCTGGACCTGCGCTGCCTGGAGGACGAAGCGGGACTGCTGGCCCAGCTGCCGGAGCTCGCTGCATCGTGATCGTTGCCACTGCGGGCCATGTGGATCACGGCAAGACCACCCTGGTGCAGGCCATGACCGGCGTCGACACGGATCGCCTGGCGGAAGAACGCCGGCGGGGGCTGACCATCGATCTGGGTTTCGCCTATGCCGACTGGCAGGGGCGCCGTTTGGGCTTCATCGACGTTCCCGGCCATCACCGCTTCATCGGCAATATGCTCGCCGGCGTCGCCGCCATCGACGTGGCGCTGCTCGTGGTGGCAGCGGACGAAGGCCCGATGCCCCAGACCCGCGAGCATCTGCAGATCCTGGACCTGCTCGGCGTGGAAGCTGCCGTCGTCGCCCTGACCCGCTGCGATCTGGCTGATGCGGTCACCACACAGCGCAATCACGCGGCAACGCTGTCCATGCTCGCAGAGAGCCGGTTCGCCCAGGCGCCACTGGTCCCGGTATGTGCACTGGATGGCACCGGGCTCGATGGCCTGCGCGCGGCCCTCCTCGCTCAGGCGGCAACCGCAGTGCTGCGACCCGGCGCCGGGTTTCGCCTGGCCGTGGACCGGGCTTTCAGTGTCAGCGGTGCAGGTGCCGTGGTCACCGGTACGGCCCATGCCGGGCGGGTACGTACAGAGGACAGTCTGACCCTGATTCCCGGCGGTGAAGAAGTGCGGGTTCGCGGGCTGCGGGCGCTGGATCGGCAGCAGGATGAAGGCCACGCCGGCGAACGCTTAGCGCTCAACCTGAGCGGAATCCATCACGCCAGCATCCGCCGCGGCCAGTGGCTGGTCGCTCCGGCGCTGGCGCGACCGCAGGCGCGCTTCGATGCGCGCCTGCGCACCCTGCCCGGCGTCAATCTGCGTTCGGGACAGGAAGTCCATGTGCATCATGGCGCGACCCACGCCATGGGTCGGATCACCCTTCTCGACGGCACGCCCGAAGCGCCACGCGTGCACCTTGCCGTGCGCGAACCCCTCGGCGTGCTGCACGGTGACCGCTTCATTCTCAGAGACAGCAGCGGCCAGCACACGCTCGCCGGCGGCGTGGTGCTCGACCCCGAACCACCAGGACGCGGCCGTCGCCGCCCCGACCGGCTCGCTCAGCTCGACGCGCTGGAGCAGGACGACCTCGATGCCATCGTCCGGGCATCCCTGGCCTGCACACCCCTTGCGCTGGATCTCGACGCATTGGCCTGGAAGCTCAACGCGGAAACCGTGACGCTCGCCAGAGCTCTGCCCGAAGCCAGAGTCGATGGTCAGGGCGGATTCATCCTGCGCGACGCGAGTGCGTGGGAGGCGCTGCAGAACCTGATCGTCAGCACGCTCGAGCGCTTTCATGCCGGCCAGCCGCAGTTGGCGGGCATGGGCATCGATGAAGTACTTGCGGTACTGGAGCCGCGACCGCCCGCTGCGGTACTGCGCGCAGCCCTCAGGGATCTCATCCGCGACCATCGTCTGGCGCGGACGGCGACACGATTTCACCTGCCGGAGCATCGCCCCCGTCTCGATCCCGCTGACGCCCGGCAATGGGAGCGCTTGCGCCCGCACCTGGCGAAGCAACCGAAGCAGCCCCCCGTGGTCCACGATCTGGCTCGGGAGCTGGAACTGGACCCGGAGC
>SKUB01000098.1 GCA_007122315.1 Pseudomonadales bacterium
AAAAAATCCGCGATGACACGCAGGCCGATCTCGTGCAGGTCGCCGGCGATGCACAGGGCGGTCACCCGCAGACCGTTGCGTGGCGTCTCGAGAATCTGCCGATAGCACTGGTTCATGATCGACTGGGTGGCCGCCGTGCAGAAGTGTTCCTCCGCGACCGTGATCCGGTTCAGCTGCCAGAGGCGGCCGAGTTCGCGCTGGGAGCGCTGGAAGACATCGAGGTAGAGCGCCTGCAGGGACAGGCCGCCGGCAACGGCTTCGCTGACCAGGTCCGAGGCCTGCTTGCGATTGCCTGCCAGCAAATGCTCGAGGTAGGCGCGGGCGAGCGCGACGTTGGACCCATCGTCGGCCATGAACGTGGCCGGCTGCGCCGGCAGGCTCGGCAGTTGGCGCTGGGCATCTCTGACTGTGGCCACGGCCTGGGCCGACGCTTCGGCTGGAAGAAGCTGCTGCAGTGCTTCGCAGAGCAGGTCGAGATTGATGTGGAGATCCTCCACGAGCACGCCGTGGGCGAGGAGCATGGAGCGCGCCCAACCCACGTAGTCGGCAAACAATGCCGGCTCATTGCTGGCGACGGCCTCCCGCAGGAAAGACAGGTGAAAGTGGTTGTCGCGCCGGTACAGCGCACGGCCGTCCTCGCCGTAGCGGGCTTCGAGTTCGGGTCGACGCCGGTAGTCCTCATCGACCACGTAGTCGGTGAGGCGGTCGGCGTGGTCCGCGATGAGGTCCGCAGCCGTCGAGGTCATGACTTCGTCCGCCGTGGCTCAATTCTTTGAGCATGAAGGCATGCGCCGTGTCGCAGCTTGGACTGCAGCCGCGACTGATTTCTCCGGATGTTGTGTCCTCCCTCCCGAGGAGGATCGTCACCATAGAAGCTTGTTCGCCGTTACTGCAAGTCGGTGCCGTCGTGCCCGACGACCGGTTTCAGTGGTGGCGGCCGGCGATGCCGGGTGGCCTGTTCATAGTCGAACGCGTAGCCGAGCAGCGCAGCGTCGCTCCAGGCGCGCCCGAGCAGCTCGATCCCGGCGGGCAGACCCTCCGGTGTGAATCCGGCGGGCACGGTGATGGCGGGCAGGCCGGCGTTCGCGGACAGATGACAGTTGTTGCCTTCCTGCATGGTGCCGAGCTTGGAGGCCTGCCGGCGGATGGTGGGGTAGGTGAGGGCATCGAGCCCGTCTGCGGCCATCACCTGCTCGAGCACAGTACGCAGTTGGTCGCGCTTGGCGAGTTCCTCGAGGTAGACCGGCCGCTGATCCTCGCCGAGGGTGGCGCCCTCCACCAGCAGTGGCTGCACCGCAGGATGGGCGGTTTCGCTGGCAATGATCTCGTCCAGGCTTGCCACCGGTGCGCCTGGATGTGCAGCGAGAAACGCATCGAGATCCCGGCCGAATTCGTAAACGAGTACGTAAAAGCCTTCCATGCGCTCGTAAACGAGTTGATCGAGGTGCGGCACGGAAACCTCGACCACAATCGCGCCGAGGGCCCGCAGATCCTCCAGGGCGGCTTCGAAGATCAGCGCCATGACCTCATCTTCCGGCTCCGCGCGGGTGAGCTCGCGAATGACACCGATGCGCGTCCCGCGCAGTGCGCCGGGCCGCAGCGCGTCAAGGAAGGATTCCGGCAGCCGACCGACGCTGGCAGCGGTCTGGGGATCATTACGGTCGAAACCGACGGTGGCGTCGAGGACGAACGCGAGATCGGTTACCGAGCGGGCCAGTGGGCCACCGATGTCCTGGGTGGACGACAGCGGCACGATGCCGGTCCGGCTTGACGCCCCCTGGGTCCCACGCAGGCCCACCAGTGCGTTGTGCACCGCCGGGTCGCGAATGGAACCGCAGGTGTCGCTGCCCATGCCCACCGCAGCAAAGCTCGCCGCCACCGCGGCGCCGGTGCCGCCGCTGGAGCCTCCGGGATGCCGGCTGGGATCGTAGGGGTTGCGCGTCACTCCGAACGCAGAGCCGACGGATTCGATGCCGTAGGCGAACTCGTGCATGTTGGTCTTGCCGAGAATGACCGCGCCAGCGGCGCGCAGGCGCGTGACCAGCTCCGCCTCCGCATCCGGCTGGTAGTCCCGCAGCAGGGCGGAACCCACCGAGGTCGGCATGCCGTGGGTGAGGTAGTTGTCCTTGATCAGGACGGGAATGCCGTGCAGTGGCCCCCGGGGTCCGTTCGCAGCCCGCTCGGCGTCCAGCGCACGGGCGTCGGCCATGGCCTGCTCGTTCAGGACCGCGATGGCGTTGAGCTCAGGGCCCTGGCCATCGAACGCCTCGATGCGCGCCAGATAGGCCGCCACCAGCGCCTCGGAGGTGGTTTCACCGCGCGCCATCGCCAGCTGCAGCGCACGGATGTCCCGCTCGGCGGGATCGAAGCCGCCGGATGCCGCCGGTCCGGGTTGCAGGATCAGGAGCAGAAACAGCAGCGCGGCTGTGATGAAGGAGCAACGAAGCATGAGCTGCACTCCGGGTTGGGTATGGACGCCAAACGGGTACAGTATCCTCATTGCAGCAGCTTGGGGGATCAGGTCAGCCATGCACCCACTCAGCAATGAACACCGGCACAGTCCTGCCGGGATGAAACGAACACGGCCGCATGTGTTCTCGGCTCGTGCCCGCGGCGCGGTCCTCGGGGTGATCGGGGTCATCCTGCTTGGGCTGGCCGTTGCCGGATTTCTGGCCTGGTTCTTCGCCTGTCCCTGCGAACGGACGCCAGGAAGCTATCTGTTCGGTGAGGTGGTGGAGGAGCCGGTGACCGACTGGACCTTCGCGAACGAGGTCCGCCTCTGCCAGATCCAGGTGGCGACGCGCCCCTTGCCTCATGCCATCAATCTCAACTGCATGGCCACTGACGACGGTGAGCTTTACCTTAGTTGCGCCCAGTGCGACGGCAAACGCTGGTCCACCGCTGCGCTTGCGCGGCCGGAGGCCCGGCTGCGGCTCGATGACCGGGTTTATCCCGTGACCCTGACCCGCATCACCGACCCGGAGCGGAAGGATCGCGCCTGGGCCGCGCGGATCAACAAGATCCACGCTCTGCGCGGCGGCGATCCCGACGATCCACCGGACACGCCGCGTCCCGACGACGACGCCTGGTGGTCCTTCCATGTGGAGTCGGCGGGCTAGCGGCTGCAGCGCGCTCCCCTGAAAACGAATGCCTGGCGGTCGCTGGCCGCCTGTTCCTGCTCCTCTCGGTCGCAGTGGCTCAAGCGGCCCGGCTTCCCGCCGAGCAGCGCCTGCACGGCGCGCATCGGTCGATTGACGACAGGCGGCTGGAGCGCGCGTGTTTCGGAATGAACCTTGATCCAGGTCATATGGACAGCGTCCGAAACGATTGAGTTCGCATCAGTGAGGGTGGACGATGGTTGCATGCACTGCATGAATGCGGAGGCCGCGTCGAGAGGGCGCTGCCCCGCGAGGAGAGAAGCCATGGAATTCGGGCGTCTGTTCTGCATCATCGATCCCACGACTCAACACCAGCAGTCTCTGGACCGTGCGGCGCTGATCGCGCAGCGCAACCGCACATCGGTGCACGCGTTCCTCTGTTTCTCGCCGGCTCCGATCGTCCCTTCCTTCGATGAGGCGGAGTACCACCGTGCTGAGCGCCAACGTCACGAGTTGTGGCTGAATCATCTGGTCTTTCCGCTGCGGCAGGCGGGCGCCGAGGTCACGACGGAAGTTGTCTGCACGGATGATTGGCGACGGACACTTGCGAGTGCCGTCGGCGCCACGGACGCCGATCTCGTCATCAAGTCGACGCGGCCACACTCGCGCCTGCAACGTCGCTTCATGACGACTTCCGACTGGCTGGTCCTGCGGGATGCGCGTTGCCCTGTCGTGTTCGCCAAACAGCGATCGGTCGCTGCTGTGAAAACGGTTCTGGCCGCTGTGAACCTGGGCGCCAAGGACGATGCGCATCAGCGACTCACGGACTCGGTGATCGCAGCGGCGTCCGAGATTGCCACAGCCATCGATGCCGAGATGCATGCGGTCAATGCCTACAGTTCGTCGCGCAATCGCGTGCATCCGCCCGACCTGGCGAAGCGGGCGGGCATTGTTCGCTCGCGGGCTCACGTGGGCGACGCAACCCCGGAGGAACTGATCGCGGAGATTGCGAGCCGGGTGGCTGCAGATCTCGTCGTCATCGGATCGGTGGGGCGCAAGGGCCTGACCGGAGCTGTCGTCGGGAACACCGCGGAGCGCATTCTCGATACCGTGGATGCGGACGTCCTCGTCCTCGTCGAGCCGGCGTGAAAGCGCGCTTGCCGGAGTGCGCAGCTTTTGCTGCGGCTGGACGAATGCAAGTGGGCAAGCACGCGCGGAAGTGATCGAGGCCCCACAGCGCATGCAGTGCTAATCGATCAGGACGCGCGCCAGGATGTTGCGGTGCACTTCACTGGTGCCGGAGTAGATGCTTGCGGCCCGGGTGGCGAAATACTTGGCGCTGGCGTAGGCGCCGCCGGGCGAGGCGAGTTCGTCGCGGCTGCGCCATTGCCGGCAGGCGTCGGGGCCGGCCAGCTCGAGCAGCAGTTCCGTCATCTGCTGGTGCAGTTCGGTGGCGCGCAGCTTCATCATCGAGGCGTTCTGTGACCGATCGCCCGCGTCCTGCTGCCCGCTTGCGGCATCGTATTCCAGCCGCTCGATGACAGCGAGGCGCAGCTCCACATCCGTGAGCCGATTGCGCGCGCTGTGGCGGGCCTCGGGCATGGCCGTTACGAGCATCTCCTGGACCCGGCGCAGCGTTCGCCGCAACAGGGCGCAGGTGGTGTTGCTGGCGCGGGCATAGAGCATCAGCTGCTTGGCCACGCTCCAGCCGTCATCTTCGGCGCCCACGCGATCCTCCACCGGTACCCGCACATCCTCGAAGTGCACCTCGTTGAATTCGGCTTCGCCGTGGATAGTCTGGACCGGCCGTGTGGTGATGCCCGGTGAACGCATGTCGATCAGCAGAAAGGTGATGCCGTGTTGCGGCTTGCCGCTGGCGTCGGTACGCACCAGCGCGAACATCTTCTCGGCATGGTTCGCACCGGTGGTCCAGATCTTGGTGCCGTTGACGAGGTACTCGTCACCGTCCCGATGGGCCCGGGTGCGCAGTGCGGCCAGATCCGAGCCCGCACCGGCCTCGGAGTAGCCCTGACACCAGAACTCGTCGCCACTGAGAATGGGCGACAGATAGCGGGACTTCTGAGCCTCGGAGCCCAGCGCGATCAGCAGCGGGCCGACGTTGCGCAAGCCACCGGCGAAAAGCACCGGTGCGTCGTTCGCTGCACACTCCTGGTCGAAGATCAGGCGCTCAGTGGCGTTCCAACCTGTGCCGCCATGGGCCTGTGGCCAGGCGGGTGCGATCCACCCCTGTCGGTGCAGGCGCTGGTGCCAGATCCGGCAGGCGCCGATCTCCGAGTGGGTGCCGATGGTCGCCCGTCCGGCCGCGCGCAGATCCTCCGTCAGCGCGTCGTCCAGAAACCGGCGCACCCGCGTGCGAAAGCGCACCTCACTGCTTCGCGATGGACGTGCATGTGGCATGACGATTGGCCCTTCGGCATTCGCGATTGTCAGGGAACGTACATGGAATCGTGCCACTGATCGCTGCCTGGCGCTCCGATTGGAACGCCGTAGCGTGCGCAGCGCTACGACCTCGCTCAACTTCGAACGGCGCGGGCTCACGCCCGCGTGCTGCGACGACCAGCAGCAGTAACAGCAGCGCCTTTGCTGCTTCCACCAGTGCATAGGCGTCGTGGTGAAAGGATGGCTCCACGCTGTCACCAGCGATGATCGCGGCAACCCGAAGTTCCAGCTGCGGCAACAACCAGAGCCCCTGCAGGCCGCTCAGCAGATCCGTCAGGATCGTGCCGCTGCGGTGGGCTGGGTGCGTGCTCGTATCGCTCATGCGGCCTGGATTCGTAGCAGTTTGCGCAGAGGCGTTCGTGCGCTGACGATGTCCGCAAGGGTATGGCCGTCGAGGGCCTCGTAGAACGCGGCCGCGGCATGCGTGAAGATGCCGGGCAAGCCGCAGGCGGGGCTGATCACACAGAAGCCTCCCGGCTGCTGGCAGGCCACCAGCTCAGGTTCGCCCTCGAGACTGCGCACGACAGCACCGATGCTGATGTCTGCTGCTGGCTTCGCCAGCGCCAGCCCGCCGCTGCGTCCCCGCTCCGAAGTCACCCAGCCGTGCCGTACCAGCTCCGGTACGACCTTCATGAGGTGCGTGCGTGAAATGTCGAAACGTTCAGCGATCTCGGCGATGGTGACCCGGTCTCCCTCGACGAGCGCCAGGTGCATGAGCACCCGCAGGCCGTAATCCGTGAACTGAGTGAGACGCATGCACGGAACCTCCGTTCAGCCGGGTCGCCCGTCCGGCCGCGGCGCAAGCAGAATCGGGCCGAAACGGATCAGATAACCGATCCACGCCAGCACCCAGGCCACGGCGGCGATGACCAGGAGCACGGTGTAGCCCTGCGGGAACAGGGCCGCCGCGAGCCTCGCCAATGCCGCCACCGTGATCAGTGCATACAGCACCGGAGTCCCCGGCGGCAGTTCGAGCGGCCGTCCCGTGTGGCCGAGCGCGACCCGCGTCATGACACCGATCAGAATCGTACCGATGGCGCCGGCCCCGAGGGCATGCCACCACAGGGTCGGTGGCAGCGCGCTGGTGAACCAGGACGCACCCATGAGCAACAGTGCTGCGATCAGCCACAGCCAGGCCAGGTGCAGGATCCACAGCAGAGGCTCGGTGAGGACGCGGTGGCTGTTCCATCCCGCCAGGCGCAGGCCTGCAGCGACCGCTGCCACCAGTGTCACAATGGCAGCGAGGTACGGTTGCTGCGCCAGCACGGCGGCACTGCCGAGCAGCAGCCCGCCGACGTTGATCCACTCCAAAGGGGCGTGGTCACGGACACGCTCCGGCTGCTGCCGTCGCCGCAGCCAGTTGCGGGTGAAGGCCGGCGTGATGCGCCCCGCGATCAGGCTGATCATGGCGGCAACGGCCAGCAGCCCAGCCTCGTAGGCCAGCAGCCGATCAGAGTCCATGAAGTGCCAGGCGCCCTGGGCGACCGTCAACAGCAGCAATATCAGCACGAGCGGATAGTTGCGCCGCTGACCGACAGGCACCAGGCGGGAAAACAGATACAGCGCCACCGCGGGCAGAAACAGGAGGTTCGTCACCGCAGCGACGACCCCGGGTGGGCTCTCAACGAGCATGGTCAGGCGACCTGCCAACCAAAGCAGCAGCAGCGCAAGCAGCCCCGCACCTGCCAGCGGCGGCTTGCCCGTCCAGGTCGCCACGGCAGTCAACGCGAACCCGGCCGCGGCGGCCGCCACCACGCCGAAGAGGAGTTCGTGGGCATGCCACGCTGGCGTCAGCGCGGGCAGGCTGAGCCATCCCGTCAAGCTGGCGAGCCACAGCAGCATGGCCAGCGCGGACCAGGCGGCAGCCAGCAGGAAGAAGGGGCGGAAGGCAATGGCCAGCAGCAGGCGTGGTATACCTGCTGCTGCTTGCGATCCCGATTCAGAGTGCAGCGAAGAAGTGGCCACAACAGGCATTTCGCAGCCCGAAAATAAGATGCATATGATATCGATAATAATTTGAACTGTCCACGCGCCGCGACTCCGGGCCGCCGTTTCAGCAACGCCTTGATCGATTTGGCGAGGTCAGTTTTCGTTCTGGCCGGTGATCTGGCGGTAGATGGCGGGCAGGGCGCGGACCAGGCTGCGGGCGCGGGGGACGATGGCGAAACCGCCACGACCGAAGATGCGCGGGAAGTACTGACGGGCCTGGGCATCCACGGTGACTCCGAACACGCTGAGTCCCTTCATGCGTGCTTCGTGCACGGCCATGCGCGTGTCCTCCACGGCGAAGCGGCCCTCGTAGTGATCGGTATCATTGGGCTTACCGTCGGTTATCAGCAGCAGCAGACGGAACCGGTTCGGGCGCTCGGCGAGCTCGCCGGCCACATGGCGGATGGCTGCACCCATGCGCGTGTAAAGGCGGGGTTTGAGCGCCAGGATGCGACGCTCGATTCGCTCATCGAGGGCTTCGTCGAAGCCTTTCACCTGCGCCACTTCGACCCGGTGGCGGCGGTGTGACGTGAAGCTGTGAATCGCCTGCTCGTCGCCACAGGCGTGGATCCCGTGGGCGAGCACCAGTAGCGCTTCCTGTTCCACGTTCAGCACGGTGCGGTCATCGAGCCAGGACTCGGTGGACAGCGACACGTCCACCAGGATGGATACGGCCATATCCCGACTCTGGTCACGGCGGATGTTGTAGACCCGCTCCGAGCCCGGCCCACCGGCCCGCAGATCACTGCGGCTGCGCACCAGCGCATCCAGGTCCAGTTCGTCGCCATCCGCCTGGGCGTGGAGCAGGACGCGCCGTGGCCGCAGCGCCTCGAACTGCCTGCGGACGCGCTGAATGCGACGGCGGGTCGTGGCGTCCGGATGCCAGTTGCCCACCGCGTCGGGAACTGATTCGGGAAACACCGCGCAGTAGTCGTCGAGGTAGCGTCGCTTGCGGAAGTTCCACTCTGGATAGAGGTGGGGTCCGGTCACTGCGCCGTCGTCCAGTTCGCCCGCGGGCAGGTCCAGGTCCATCTGCAGCCGTGTCGACGTCTCCTTGTGGTGTTCGCTCAGCGTCAGTTGCTCGAGCTGCTGCGCGGCCTTGCGGGCGTCGTCCACTTCGTCATCCTCCACGTGCCGGTTGACGTTGATCATCTCGGCAAAGGAGAGGAGTTTTTCGAAAGGATTGAGCAGCAGCGGGTCGTCCCGCTCCGGTTGATCGAGTGCGCGGCGTTCCGCTGCACGCAGGCCACCGCTGGCGTCGGCCGCCGGTTCCTCGCCCGGCCCGGAAGGGTCCGTGGGGCGGGACCCCTCAGGCGTTCGCAGGATGGCCTGGCCCCACAGCGGCACCGGCAGCGGCGGTCGATAGCCCTGCGGCGCCTGCAGTTCGGTGCTGCGCGCGAACGTCTCGAGGGCAGCGAGCAGCTCCGCTGCGGACGCATCCAGCGTCGCGCCGTCGCCGAGCGCATGCCTTATCAGAGCCTCGAGGCCCGACTCGGCGGGCGGCAGACGGCGCAGCGGGCGAATCTCGAGCAGGGCTCGGCACAGCCGCCGGTAGCGTAGGGCAAGACCTGGGTAGCGTTCACAGAGCGTATGACTGACCCGGTAGGCTTCGGCCAGGGCGTGCAGGTCCCGCTGCAGCGGATCCGGGCAGGCAGCGACGGGTCGCGCTTGTGCCAGAAACGCGCTGAGCCAGAAGTACGCATCCCGATTCAGTCCAGCATCGGCGAACCACTCGATGCGCGGCGGCAGGATGAGGTGTTCCTCGTCCCGCCGGGCGAACACCATGGGTTCGGTGGCGAGCCCCAGGCGCTGTCGCAAGCTCAACCGGTGCCTGCTGCTGGCCTCAGAAGCCACCTGGATGTCCATGCCCTGGTCGCCACCGATGGCGTGGAAGTAGACCTGCAGGGTGTTCTTCAGGGGATCGAGCAGGACACCTGCCTCGGGATAGCTGGGATAGCTGACCGCTTTGGCCGCCCAGCCGTGCCAGATGCGGCCGACTATTTCCTCGAACTCGTACCAGGACGGCATCGGTCAGGCGAAAGCGTGACGGACCAGTTCGTCGAGTGCCGCGATCACGTCCTCGTCGTCACTCAATGGCTCCACCAGGGTGCAGCGGGCGGCCCGCGCCATGGGCATGCCGTCAGCGACCAGGGTGGCGCAGTAGACCAGCAGTCGGGTGGACACCCCTTCCTCCAGGTCCTGGCCACGCAGTTCGCGCAGCCGCCGGGCCAGATTGACCAGACCGGCGCACAACTCCCGCGCCAGGCCGCTCTCGGATGCGACGATTTCGGTCTCGACTTCAGGTGCCGGAAAGTCGAAGGCGAGGGCCACGAAACGCTGACGGGTGCTGGGTTTGAGGGATTTCAGGATGTGCTGGTAGCCCGGATTGTAGGAGACCACCAGCATGAATTCGTCGGGTGCATGGAGGAGCTCGCCGGTGCGGTCCAGCGGCAGCATGCGACGGTCGTCGGTCAGCGGATGCAGTACCACCGTGACGTCCTTGCGCGCCTCGACCACCTCGTCTAGGTAGCAGATGCCGCCTTCCCGCACAGCCCGTGTCAGCGGACCGTCCACCCATTCGGTGTCGCCGCCCTTGAGCAGATAACGGCCGGTCAAATCGGACGCAGTGAGGTCGTCGTGGCAGGCGACGGTGAACAATGGGCGCCCCAGGCGCGCTGCCATGTGGCTGACGAACCGGGTCTTGCCGCAGCCTGTCGGCCCCTTGAGCAGCAGGGGCAGACCGCGTCGCGCGGCGGCTTCGAACACTTCGCATTCGTCGCCAGCCGCGCGGTAGTAAGGCAGCGCAGCCGTGGCCCCGGCTGCTGCCTCCCGATTCATGTTGCGGGGCTTCCCACAGCAAGATGGGCGGCACCCGCAGGCTGTTCCTCACGCGCCCTTCCCAGGATGGCGTAGAGGAACAGGATCACGGCGACCAGCACCACCGCACCGGCACCGAAGCGCATCACGAAGAACAGCTCGAGGTGTTCCTGCGTCTCCATGAAGCGCACGTCCATGACCCGCTGCAGGTGGGTCTGAATGATTCCAGCGAAGGTCAAGGTGAAGGTCATGAACGCCATGCCGCCGGTCATCAGCCAGAAGCTCCACATGTTCAGAATCTGGTTGTAGGGCTGCTTGCCGCGCAGCATGGGCATGGCGTACGTGATGATGGCCAGGTTCAGCATCACGTAGGCGCCGAAGAACGCAAGATGGCCGTGGGCCGCGGTGATCTGGGTGCCGTGACTGTAGTAGTTGATCCACGACAAAGTGTGCATGAAGCCCCAGACGCCGGCGCCAAAGAACGCAATGACCGCGCAGCCCAGAGTCCAGAGGATCGCTGCCTTGTTGGGGTGGTTCCGGTTGCCTTGCCAGAACATGTAGAACGCGAACATCACCATCGCGAACAACGGCAGGACCTCTGCGGCAGAGAAGATACTGCCGACCGGTTGCCAGTATGCTGGCGTGCCGATCCAGTAGTAGTGGTGTCCGGTGCCAAGCAGGCCGGAGAACAGCACCAGGCCGACGATCACGTAGAGCCACTTCTCGATCACCTCCCGGTCGACGCCGGTCAGGCGGATCAGCAGATAGGCCAGCAGCGAGGCCATGATCAGTCCCCACACGCCCTCCACCCAGATGTGCACGATGTACCACCAGTACATCTTGTCCAGTGCAAGGTTGGCAGGGTTGTAGAAGGCGAACAGCCAGAAGATCGCGGCAAGCCAGAGACCGAGCAGCAGCACAACCGAGATTGCCGTCTTGCGTCCTTTGTGCAGCGTCATGCTGGCGTTGTAGAGGAACATCAGAAACGAAATCGTCAGCAGCACCTTCACCCAGAATGGCTGTTCCAGATAGTGCCGGCCCTCGTGGATGCCGAACTGGTAGCTGATCAGCGCGGCCGCACCGGCGAAAACGAAAATGCCGAGTTGCACGTACGCCAGGGTTGGACTGTGCAGCTCCGTCTCGGCTTCTTCTGGCAGCAGGAAGTGGGTGGCGCCGAAGAAGCCGATCAGCAGCCAGACGATGAGCAGGTTCGTGTGGCTCATGCGGATGATGTGGAACGGCATGCTCTCGGCCAGGAACTCCGGCCAGACGTAGACCGCACCGGCGAGCACCCCGAAGATGATCTGGGCGCCGAACAACGCCAGCGCGGCGACGAAGAATGGATAGGCGACTTTCTGTGTTTCGTAACGCATGGCGGATCCCCCCTCAGCCCGAGATCGTCGGCGGCCAGCCCTGGGTATCGATGCGGCTGGTCCACTCCAGGAAGTCGATCAGCGCGTCGAGTTCTTCCTCGGTCAGATCGTAGGCCGGCATCTGCCGGCGACCAGGAATCCGCAACGGTTGGGCGCGCATCCAGCCCTTCAGGCCCTGTCGCGCGGCAGCCGGATTCTCGAGGCCGCCGAAACGCTGCCATACGTTGCCGAGTTCCGGCGCGAAGTAGGCGCCTTCACCGAGCAGGCTGTGGCAATTGATGCAGGAATGCTCCTCCCAGATCTCTTTGCCGTGGCGCACTGATTCGGTGAGCCCCGCGTGATCCGTGGAAGTGGTGACGATGTAGTAGTGGCTGTGTGCGGTGAGCAGTACGAAAATGACGAAGAAGAACAGTGAACCGCCGAAGAAAATATTGCGGGCGGCATTCCGGGTGAGCCCCTCGATCATGGCAACGCCCTCCCCAAAGCGTGGTCCATAACGCGCCCATGAGAGGCCACCTCGACGCAAATTGCAAACGCTTCGGACGAGGCAGGCTTCGCCGACGCTGCTGACGCGTGCTGCGAATCCGGGTTTCAGCAGGCCGATCCGCAGTCCGTCTGCGCCGAGCCCGGATCGATTGATGCGTGAAGTGAAGGGGAGTACCGTCGTGTTCTGTCCAGCGCTTTCTCGATGACGGCTACCGTTTTCATTGCGGAAGGAGGAAGCGCTTTTTGCATATTTTTTCGAGTGCTCGGCGCGAATTGGAGGGGTCCGTAAGACAATGCGAGAGGAGACGCCGCGGAAGCATTAGGGAGAGGCCGCGACAGCATTGGCCGAGTGCTCTTCTGGGAGGGAGAGACGATGAACGGGCGAGGAAGATTGTCGCGTGCACTGTGCGCGGGCTTGATACTGCTCGGCTACTCGGCCGGGAGTCCGGTTTCAGCCGGAGAAGAAGCCGCAGCATCCGAAGCACTTTATCGGCAGCATTGCGGCGCGTGCCATCAGCGTGATGGTACCGGCCTGCGCGGCGCGTTTCCGCCGTTGGCAGGGAATCCCAGGGTGGTCGATGATCCCATGTACGTCGTCACTACGGTGCTCGACGGCCTCACCGGCGAGATCGAAGTCCTCGGGCAGACGTACAACGCGGTGATGCCGCCCATGCAGCATATGACCGACGAGGAGATCGCCCGCGCGGTCAACTATTCGCTCACCAGCTGGGGCAACACCGGTGAGCCCGTGAGCGTCGCTGACGTGGCTGCGCTGCGGACCGAGCTCGATGCGGGCGATCGGGCAGGGGGGCAGCGCCACGCCGGCCCTACCGAAGCGGAAATCCGTTATCGCGGCACGCCGTCCCCCATCGAGGGTGGCCGCCGTGTGGTGACTCCGGGCGCCCCGGACATGACCGAGCCGGAGTTCGAGCGTTCCCAACGGCTGTACTTCGAGCGCTGCGCCGGTTGTCACGGCGTGCTGCGCAAGGGCGCCACCGGGACCGCGCTGACCACCGACATCACGCAGGAGAAGGGCACGGTGTATCTGACCGCCATGATCAACTTCGGCTCGCCCGCAGGCATGCCCAACTGGGGCACCTCCGGTGAACTGAGCGAAGCTGACATCGATGCGCTCGCCCGCTTCCTGCAGCACGAACCACCGACGCCGCCCGAGTGGGGCATGCAGGACATGCGTGACTCCTGGGTGGTGCACGTGGCGCCGGAGGATCGTCCGAACGAACCCCAGCACGACTACGACGTGGACAACTTCTTCGCTGTCACCCTGCGTGATGCAGGCGAGGTGGCGATCATCGATGGTCACAGCAAGGAAGTGGTGTCCTACGTGCCGACCGGCTATGCCGTGCACATCTCGCGCGCGTCGAGTTCCGGACGCTACTTCACGACCATCGGCCGTGACGGCAAGGTGGACCTCATCGATCTCTACATGAATCCGCCTCAGGTTGTCGCCGAGATCAAGATCGGACTCGAAGCACGTTCCGTGGAGAACTCCCGTTACAAGGGCTACGAGGATCAGATCGCCATCGCCGGCGCCTACTGGCCGCCGCACTACGTGCTCATGGACGGGCAGTCGCTGGAACCGAAGAAGATCGTCTCCACACGCGGCATGACGGTGCATACCCAGGAGTACCATCCGGAGCCCAGGGTGGCGGCCATCGTCGGCTCCCACCTGCACCCGGAGTTCATCGTCAACGTCAAGGAAACCGGCCAGATCCTGCTGGTGAACTACGAGGACATCGACAATCTGCAGGTGACGACCATCGGTGCGGCACCGTTCCTGCACGATGGCGGCTGGGACTCTACTGGCCGCTACTTCCTCACCGCGGCCAACGAAGCCGACAGGATCGCCGTGGTCGATGCGCTCGAGCGGCGTCTGGAGCGCCTGGTTCACGTGGAACGCATCCCCCATCCGGGCCGCGGCGCGAACTTCGTCGACCCCGAGTTCGGCCCGGTCTGGGGCACGAGCGCGCTGGGCAATGCCAACATCACGCTGATCGGCACCGATCCGGAGGGTCATCCGGAGCAGGCGTTCGAGGTGGTTCGCATCCTGCAGGGTCAGGGCGGTGGCTCGCTGTTCATCAAGACTCACCCCGAGTCGTCCAACCTGTGGGTCGACACGACGCTGCATCCGGAGGAAGCGATCAGCCAATCCGTGGCGGTCTTCGACATCAATGACCTCGATGCCGGCTATGAGGTGTTGCCGATCGCCGAGTGGGCCGAGCTCGGACCCGGGCCGAAGCGGATCGTACAGCCCGAGTACAACAAGGGTGGCGACGAAGTGTGGTTCTCGGTCTGGAGCGGCATGGATGAGGAGTCCGCCATCGTCGTCGTCGATGACAAGACCCGCACGCTCAAGCACGTGATCAAGGGCGAGCGCATCGTCACGCCCACCGGCAAGTTCAACAACTACAACACCCGCAACGAGATCTACTGATCGTCGCCAGCGGCCGCTCTTCGGAGCGGCCGCTGCGTTTTGGAGCACCGATGCCATTCCTGGGACGACGACGTGGTTCCGCTGCGGGGCTGCGCCGACTGTTGCTGCGTAGCAGCGCCGGCGTGCTCTGCGGTCTGCTGCTGCCGGCCGTCAGTCCGGCCACTGCGGACTCGGAAGCGGCCGACGGGCGTGTCATCGAGGTGATCACGGTGGTGGCACATCGCCAGCCTCGGACGCTGTCCGAAGTGGCAGGAACGGTCACCGTGATGGACGCCCTGCGGCTCGAACGCGACGTGGTGATCGACCCCACCGATTTGGTCCGTTACGAGACCGGCCTGGAACTTGATGGAGGCGGGACCCGATTCGGCTTCGGCGGATTTCGGATTCGCGGCATCGGAGGCAACCGCAGCGCCCTGGTCATCGACGACGTGCCGGCCGCCGATCGTTTCAGCGTCGGCAACTTCGCCGATTCAGGGCGCGGGCTGCTGCAGCTGGGGCTGGTCGAGAGTGTCGAGATCCTGCGTGGACCGGCTTCCACCCTCTACGGCTCCAAGGCCCTCGGCGGCGTCGTCGCGCTGTCGCTGCTGGATGCGGACGATCTTCTAAAGGGGCGGGATGGGGGCGGTCGCCTGAGCGTTGCGGCGGGCAATGACCGTGACCGGGTCCGCCTGCTGGCAGCGGGGGCGAAACAGACGGCCGCCTGGCGCGTGCTGGCGGCGGTGGCCGGCCAGGAGGCGAGCGAAGTGGATGTTCCTCGGCTGCCTGAGAACACCGAAGCGGACCGCCAGGACAGGCGACAGGGTGCTTTGCTGCTGCGAGCGGCCAGAGAACTGGACAGCGGCACCTTGCGGTTCACGTTCAGCGGTATGCATGAGGACAACGATACGGAGCTGCGTGCCCTGCTTGGAAGTGGCCGCTTTGCCTCCACCACCGCTCTGGCCGGGGAGGATCGACGCAAGCAATGGCAACTCCTGATCGACCAGCGCCTGAACGCCCTGGGTCCGTTGGACCGGGGCCACTGGCGGGCCTGGCACCAGGTCACGGACACGCGCCAGGAGACGTTCGAAGAACGACCGCTGGCGATGGTTCCGGTGGACCTGTACCGGCGCTTCGATCTGCGCCAGGAGACCACGGGCTTCGGTGCCGATCTGGAGACTGGATTCGAAGCCTTGGGCTTCGGCCATCGTCTGGGTTACGGCTTCGAGATCGTCCGCAGTAACTTGGAGCAGCAGCGCACCGGGCTCGAGACCGAGCGGGAGACGGGCGCGACGTCGATGGAACTGCTTGGCGAGCGCTTTCCTCTGCGCGACTTTCCCCGCACGCGTGTCACCGAGCTCGGTATCTATCTGCACGATGAGATTCGGCTCTGGCGTGGCGGTCCCATGCTCAGCCCCGGGGTGCGCTTCGAGTACTACGAACTGGACAGCCGGTCGGACGAGTTGTTTACGGCTGCCTTTCCGGAGGCCCGGGTCACGGACCTCGGCACCACGGCCTGGACTCCGCGGCTGGGCATGGTTTGGCCGCTGAACAACCAGCTCGACGTGTTCGTCCAGTACGCCGAAGGTTTCCGCTCACCGCCGTTCGAGGACGTCAACATCGGACTCGACATCCCCCGCTTCAACGTGCGGGCGATCGCGAATCCGGATCTGGATCCGGAACGCGGGCGGGTGCTGGAGAGCGGGCTGCGCTGGGGTTCACGGCACACACAGGTGGAACTCGCCGTCTTCCGCAACGATTACAAGGACTTCATCGAGACCCGGGCAGCGCTGGGCCCCGATCCGACTACAGGTGTGCTGCTGTTCCAGTCCGTGAACCGCGATCGGGTCCGCATCGAGGGCTTGGAACTCCGGGCGCGGCAGGAATTGGGCGCCGGATTCGAGCTCGAACTCTCAGCCGAATGGCTGCAGGGCAAGGACCGCCAGAGCGGAGAGCGGCTCGCTGAGACCCCGCCCCCGCAGGCCATCGTTGCGCTGGAGTACGCACCTGTGGAGCGCTGGGCGCTGCGCCTGGTTACCACGGCCACCCGTAGTCAGAAGCCGCTCTTCGATGGCCAAGGCAATCCGCTGTTTTCCGCTCCCGGCCATGCGCTCGTGGACCTGCTGGCGCGCTGGTCACCCACGCCGGATCTGCGCCTGAGCATGGGCCTGTTCAACGTGGCGGACCGCCGGGTCTGGCGCAATGCGAACGTCAGCGGCCGGCCTGCGAACGACCCGTCTCTACCGCTGCTGGCGGAGCCCGGCCGCCACGTTCTGTTCCGCGCCGAATGGAGTCCCTGACGGCGCCAGCATCGTTGCTGTGCTGGCCGGGAGATGTGCAGCAGGCAGCCGTGGCGGGTCGCTCAGGGGCCGTCCAGGGGGCTGATGTCCGTCTGATGCCATAGCTTCATGTAGGTGACTCCGGGTGTCAGGGCGAGGCGCCAGGCGAGCGAGGTCATCTCGTCGCATGCCGGATCATGTTCCTCGACACAGCTGATCAGCGCGTCGAGCCAGACGTCGTAGAGCTCCGGTCGGAAGTGCAGATCCTGGTGAACTTGCGCAATGCGCCGCAGGCGGGCGGAGACGATGCCCGTGGCATAGAACGTCACCAGATCGAACAGGCTGCGGCGCAGAGCCGTTCGTTGATGTGCCATGTCCGTGTTGCGGAACATCGACCGAATCTCTTCGGAGTGGCTGAAGAAGCGGTCGTAGAAGTCCTGAAAGAAGGCTTCGTCGCCTTGTGAGGCGATGTCCTCCCCGAACAGCCGCCGGTAGCTGGACTCGAATCGCTCGTTGATGCCCGACACCGATGCAGCCATGGCGCCTCTCCCGCGCGGCCCGCTCGCGAAGCTGGGGTTCCGCGTCGTTTGCCCGACAGGCGACAGACGTCCGGAGCTCCACTCTCCAAGGCAAGCATAACCTCTATGGCGCGCCGAGTTTTGATGCAGATCGGATCCCCAACGGCTGCAAGCCCGCCCGCTATCGTCTATGGTCGCCCCCTTTCGGTGGGTTCCATCCAGGAGTGCATTGCATGCGCGCGATCAAACTCACGAAGCCCGGCGGTCTGGACAAACTGGCACTTGCTGAAGTGGACGCCCGGCCGCCGGGGCCTGGCGAGATTCAGGTCCGCATCGAGGCCAGCTCGCTCAACTTTCACGACTACGCCGTGGTCAGCGGCATGCTCAAGGTGGACGACGGCCGCATTCCCATGTCCGACGGCGCCGGTACCGTGACTGCGGTGGGCGAGGGCGTACGGGAGTTCACGCAGGGCGATGCGGTGGTGAGCTGTTTCTTTCCGAACTGGCAGGACGGCGAGCCGGAGCTGAGCAAACTCATCGGCGTTCCCGGCGATCACGCCGACGGCTTCGCCGCCGAGACCGTGACCATGCCGGCCACTGCGTTCACCCGTGCCCCGAAAGGCTACTCCGCGGCGCAGGCGGCGACGTTGACCTGTGCCGCACTCACGGCATGGCGCGGCCTCATGGTGGAGGCGGGCATCCAGCCCGGTGACGTGGTGCTCACCCAGGGCACCGGCGGCGTGTCCATCTTCGCGCTGCAGTTCGCGAAGGCGGCCGGTTGCCGGGTGATCTCGACATCCTCGTCGGACGCCAAGCTCGAGAAGCTGAGGGCCCTCGGAGCGGACGAGCTCATCAACTACAAGGAGACGACGGACTGGGCCGGCCGCGCGCTGGAGCTGACCGACGGTCGCGGCGTTGATGTGGTGGTGGAGATCGGCGGCGCCGGAACGCTGCCGCAGTCCATCAAGGCGGTGACCATTGGCGGCCACATCTCGCTGATCGGCGTGCTCGCGGGCTTTGCCGGCGAAATACCGACCGCGGCGCTGTTTGGCAAGAACGCGACGCTGAAGGGCATCACCGTGGGCAGCCGCGCCCAGCAGACGGACATGATCCGCGCCATCGAGGTGAACGGCATCGAGCCCGTCATCGACTCGAGCCACCCGCTGGCGGGCATCGCAGACGCGTTTCGACATCAGGAGTCGCAGAAGCACTTCGGCAAGATCTGTTTGGATGTCGCGGCTGATTAAGGGGCTGGGAGCCCATCAGGGCCTTCCATCTGCGGCAGCGCGCCGGGCCGTCGAGCGCGTTGTCCGGATGGCAGTACTCGCCATCCTGACCTAAACCTTACCTACATCCCTGGATCGCCATGGAGGCATTGCTGTGGCCGGAAGTCGGACTTGACCTCGATGTTGCGCCCGCTGTGGAAATGGCTCGGTTTCGTGGCGGTCGCCACCGGGCTGGGCTGGGCGTATGCGAACGTCGGCAACGAGCCGTTGGCCAGCTTCGGGCTGCGTGAGTCCGCAACGGAGTGTCGGATTCCGTATGCGGTGCGCGTCGGGAACATCGATCAGGGATTCCCCTTTACGCCTGCCGAACTCGAAGCAGCGCTGCACGATGCCTTTGCCGTCTGGGAAACTCACGCCCCGAAGCCGCTGTTCGAGCTCTCCGCACGGCGCAGCGCCACCCGGGTCGAGCTCCGCTATACCAGTGACCAGACCATGGATCGGGAGCTCGCCGAAGTGGTCCGCGAGCAGGTGCGCCTCGATACGGAGCTGGCGCGTATGCAATCCGAGCTGCAGGATCGTGTTGATGCCTACGAGACCCAGGAGAAGGGATTTCGACGGGATCGCGAAGTGTTTCAACGCTCGCTGGAGGCCTACCAGCGGCGGGTCGCCGACTTCAATCGCTCCTCGCGCCGACCGGAGGAGCTGCGACAGACCCTCATGGCGGAGGGTGAACGTCTCGATCAGGAGCGGGGTCACTTTCAGGCACGGTTCGCGGAACTCGATGCGGAGCGCAGCAGCCTGAATGCGCTGCGTGAGCAGTTCAATCTTGCAGTGCGGGACTTCAATCGTCGCTCGACTTCCATCGCCGATCGCCAGTCCAGCGTCGGTACGCGACTGTCGGGACGCTATGTCCGCACGTCCAGTGGCTCGAGCATTCAGGTCTATCTGGCGCTGACGCACGAGGATCTCGTGCACGTGCTTGCCCACGAACTTGGGCATGCCCTCGGCATCGATCACGTCGATCTGCCCGAGTCGATCATGAGCGTGTCCAGTTCGCGGCCCGTCCAGGGGCGGGACTACGCCGCCGAGCTCAGCGCGGAGGACGTAGCGGCACTCGAAGCGGTGTGTCGCCGGCGGTTCTGAGCGACTGCGTCGACCCTGACAGCTGCTTCGATCTCCAACCCGGCGCCCAACGGGCACCGGGCCGGAGCTTGGGCGGGTGCTCGGATCAGGCGTGCTGTGGCTCGCCGGTTTCCTTGGGGTTGGAGCCGAACCGGTTGTTGCCGGTTGTTCCCGGCAGGACGAAGAAGATCAGCAGGATGATGACGCCGACCACCGGAATGAAACCGAGCAGGATCCACCAGCCGGCGTAGTCGATGTCGTGCAGGCGACGAACCCCCAGGGCGATACTGGGAATGAGCACCGCCAAGCCATACAGCGGTCCGAGTATCGCCAGGCCGAGCACCGCGTCGACCACGCCGAGCACGACGGCGATGATGAAGTTGAACAGGGCGAACATCCAGAACTCCATTCGCCGTGCCCGACCGTCGAATTTTGCGTACTTGTATTTGAGTACGTCCAGATACCAATTCATGATTTCCCCCTCATCGTTACCCCTCGCGTTCCGGCCTGGCGACCCCCCGGGGTTTCGCGTCGCCGCATGCGCGTATCTGGAACGCGTGCCCCACAGTCTACGCCCCCGCTGACGACAGGGCACGGGGGCAGATGCAGACGCCTCGCACCCCCCCGGACGTCGCGCGAGCACCACCCACTTCTGTCTGCGTTCGCCGTCGACCTGATGTGTTGGCGCGGTGACCACGAATGTGCTGGTCAGCGGACTGATGCCGACGACCCCTTCAGGATTTCATGGCGATTCCCCTTGTCCCCCGACGACCGGAAATTCCTCGACATCGATCGCGCAACCCCGCGCGCGAGCAATGTCGAACGCGTCCGTGATGATGATCTGTCGTGCGCGCATCG
>SKUB01000262.1 GCA_007122315.1 Pseudomonadales bacterium
CGGTCAATCCGTCTTCGTCCATCGTCAGCAGGCGCTCGGCGTAGACCGCGATGCCCGGGTCCTCGTGACAGCCTGGACTCGGCCCGAACAGCCCACGCACCAGGCGCGCCGCCTTGTCCATGCCCACGGTGTCGATGCTCGGGTCGAACAGGCAGCGGGCGATCTGGCCGATCATCTGCTTGATGCTGTCCGTCTGAATCGGCCGCTGGGCCAGCAGACGCTGAATCTCATCGACGAGACTGTCGAGAATGCTCTCGTAGCCCAACCGATCGAGCAGATACCGATACAGGGAGAGCACGATCTCACCGAGCTCAAGGGGGCGCTCGCGGTCGGCTTCATTCATCTGCCCGGACAGCAGGTCCAGGTTCAGCGCCATCACCTGGGTGAGAAAGTTCCGCGCCCGTTCTGCTGAAACGCCAGGGTGGAAGTAGTCGCCCATCGCCACCGCAAGCAGCCGGATCTCGCTGAGGGCCTCGACGAGGGTGATGTTGGCTTCGCCCTGCCTGAGGGAACGTTCGGCCAGAGCCGGTTGCAGGATGGCCGGCTGCGCCCAGTCACTGTTGGCGAAGACCGCTGCGGATTCGATGGCAGGTACGCGTGCATACAGCGCGTCGAGCCCGCCCGGCGCCGCCATCAAGGCCCGCGCCGACTCGAGCACGTCGGCTATCGGGGCCCGCGGATCGGACTGGCGGGCGGTGGTGAGCTGGTCGAGCGCAGCGTCGAAGGCGTCGCTCAGGGCTGCGATCTCGGCCGCGGGTGCTTGCGTGCTCATGAATTCGCCGATCCTTCAGCCGGGCAATGATCGCCGGCTCGTGCAGGGAGGGGCACTGTAGCCTTCTGCGTCGTCGGCAGGAAGCGGAGTGGGGAAGCAGGTGTTGCTACTCGGTTCGGTGTACCGCGACGTTCGGTTGCGACGGCAGTTCCATCTCGAAGTGCCAGCGATGCCTTCTGATCACGATGTCTTGAGCCGGTGCGATTCGGCGTCGACCGGGTTCGTTCTCGACCCACACCTGGCCGTTGGCCAGCGTCATCACGTGATGGCCGAGGGGTGTTCTGCGAACGCTATCGATACGGCTCGTGATCGAATCGATGTCGGTCTGCGGTCGGTTCTGCCGCTCCTGTCCGAATTGGGCAATCGGATCGGCACTGGGAGTCGCGATGGCTTTCGCGGGTGCCACCTGCTCTGGGGCCTGCGGTGTCTGGACGATCGTTTCCTGCTCGCCGGCTTGCTGACGAACCAAGGCATCGAAACAGTCGAGCCGCTCCTTGGCACTTTCGATGGCGCCACAGCGAGCGAGCTCGCTCGCTGTCGGCGCCGCCGAAACCAGGCAGCACGATGACGCGAGCAGCAGGATGGTCATGGTGGAGCGTGTCATCGGTTGGTCTCGAGGTGTCGGCCGATGACGACGGCAGGAGGACGAAGGGCTCGTCTCCTGCCGCCGCTGAACTGGCCTGGCTCAGAGTTCCTGACTGAGCCTCAGATAGGCCATCCGGCCCCGTACGTCGTGAACGAAGGTCTCGATGCCGCCAAGGTTGAAGAATGGATCTGGAAACTCGTTGAAGATGTTGTTCGCACCGATTTCGAGTGTCGTCGAACGGTCACCGAGCAGACGATCGAACGTGTACTTGTAGTTCGCGTCGACGTAGGTGATGGAACTGACCGAGTCGCTGCCCCCGCGCAGGCCATGCAGCGTCTGCAGGCCGGCGGAGTTGAACTGCAGCTCGAAGCTGTCGATCCAGCGCACGCGCAGGGTCGCTGCGTGGTTGCCGATGAAGTAGTTCACGGTGCCATTGACGCGCCACTTCGGCAGCGGCGGAATTTCCGCAACCTGCTCGTTCTGCTTGCCGACGCCATCGCCGCGATCCTGCGGGTCGCCGGTGCCCAGATCGAAGCTGAACTCATCGACATAGGTCGCATTGACGGTGAAGTTGAAGTCACCCCAGCGGTCCAGCGACAGGTTGTAGCGGCCGAAGAAGTCCCAGGCCTTGTGTTTCATCTCCTGGGCATTGACCCGGCCGACCTGGACCCGAGAGACGACGCCGGTGGGATCCCGGAAGATCCGCGGCTCCATGGTGGCGATCCAGGCGTCGATGTCGGCTTGGTTGTCGGGATCGTTGCCGGCTGCGAGGAAGTCGTTGAAGTTCGCGCGCAGGATGTTGTTGCCGGTCTCCTGGGAGATGCGATCCTCGAAGTCGTACACGGCATAGTCGACGCCGAGCGTGAGATCGCCATCGAGCAGACGGATGGACGCGCCGATGTTGTAGACATCAGCAGTCTCCGGCGACAGGTTGGGATTGCCTCTGACGCAGGCGACGCGGAACGTTGCCGAGGTGTCCCCGGTCAGGTCGTCCTGCATGGTCTGCAGGCCGCAGTTCTCCGACTCGAACTGCTGCGTGAGCGATGGCGCGATGAACGCGGAGCTCCAGGATCCACGGACGGAGAGCATGTCCATGGGCTGCCAGAGGAAGGAGACTTTCGGGTCGAAAGAGTCACCGATGCCGCCACCGTAATCCTCGTAGCGGCCTGCCAGGGTCAGGTCGAGACGGTCGATGACCGGGATGGCCAGTTCGAAGTATCCGGAGTAGACATCCTGGTCAGCGCGCCAGTCGAAGCCACAGCCGCCCTCGTGCCAGTCGCAGCGGTTGCGGGCATCATCGATGTCCTCGTCGATCCGGGTTCTGCGGTACTCGACCCCGAAAGCGCCCTGCAGCGTGCCGGCGGGGAGTTCCATGATGTCCCCGGTGGCGAGCAGGTTTGCGGACCAGAACAGGGTGTCCGTGACGTTGTTGGTCTGGATGTCGATGGCATCGAGGACCGCGACCTCGTTGGCGAAGTCCGGCGTCCCGGTGTGCTCGCAGACACGGTTTTCACAGTTCAGCGCCTGGGTGGAGAAGGGGTTCCAGAAACGCAGGCCTTCCGCGCCGGTCGGATCCGACTCCGGTGCCACGGAGAGTTCGCCACGAAGTCCCGCCACCAGTGCACTCTGACTGGAGTTCTTGGCCTCGAGCACGGTCCGCGTGTTCGACAGGATGCCGGTCAGCCCCACTTCCCAGCTCGAGTCCGGCACGGTGTAGCGCAGGGCATTCACGAGCCGATAGGTGGTGGAGTCGAACGTGGCGTTGCCGGTGTTGGAGCCGTCCGGGTTGAGGTTGCGCGGCTGATTGGCGCCCGGAAGAAGTCCGAGCTTGCCCAGCGCGCGCAGTTCCACCACGTTGACGTCCTCGTTGAAAGGCACGCCTGAGGCCGGATCGGTGGGCGCGGCACTGAGGATGACATTGCCACTGTCGTCGCGGGCGGGGTTGCCGTTGCCGTCATCCATGGCATACAGCGGTTCGCCGTTGGCGTTCAGGGCCCGGAACGGGTTGCCCGGGTGATCGCCGAGCACGGTCGGGAACTCTTCGATCCTGCCGCCGGGGTTCTGCGGCGTGCCGCGGCTGTCGGTCTTCAGGCGGTTGGCCTGAAAGTCGATCTCGTTGCTCAGATTGTCCGTGAACTGATGGCGGAAGTTGACCCAGCCGCTGAGCTGATCGTTGGGGTTGACGTAATTCCAGAACTCGCCGAAGTGCAGGCTGCAGGTCTGTGGGCCGGCGACGCCTGCAGGCAGGCCGAGGGCGAACTCCGTCGCGTTGCGGGGATCACCCGAGAGGAAGTTTCCTTTCTGGCCGATGTCGTCACCGCCCGGGCTCTGCGCCGTGGCGGCACCGCAGCCCGGATCACGCAGGCGCTGGGATTGGCCGGTGAGGTTGCCGTCTTCGTCCCGGGTCGGTACCAGCCACACTCCAGGGTTGCCGGTCCCGGAGGTCTGGAAGCCTTCGCGGGTGAATCTCGGCCGGTCGAGGTGCTCGAGCGTCGAGCGGGTCTTGTAGCCCATGGCCATGGTGATGTGGCCGTTCTCCGTTTCGGCACCGGCGATGAACTCGTACTGCTGCTCGCGCAGATCACCGCCCTTGTCCTGCTGCTGGAAGACGGAAAACTCGGCGCCCCGGTAGTCCTGCCGGGTGATGAGATTGACCACACCGGCCACCGCGTCAGTGCCGTAGATGGCCGACGCGCCGTCCTTGAGGATCTCGATGCGCTCGATGGCGATCTGCGGCAGGGAATTGTTGAGGTTGCCGCCGGAGCGCCGGCCATCGATCAGGTTCAGCGTAGCGGCCGCCCCGAGCCCGCGCAGGTTGGCGGCCGTCGTCGTGCCGATCTGCGGCCGGGCCGCGAATGTGTTGGTCTGGAAATCACTGCCGTAGTTGAACGTCTGGTTGACCAGGACCTCGCCGAGATTCGGCGTCGCGTTGTTGGCGATGTCCGCCTGCCCGACCACGGTCAATGGCGAAGCGGAGTCGAAGCTGTCGCGTCGGATGAGCGAGCCGGTGACGACGATTTCTTCGATTACAGTGGGCTGTTGCGCGGAAGCTGTGGAGATCGAGCCGGATAAACTGACGATGGGTATCGCGCAGGCAGCAATGGCCTGGCACAGGCGTGCTGGGTTCATGTTCTGTCCCTCCCCGAAAAACGAATCAGCGATTCGTCGGGAAGTCCGGTCGAGGACGCCCGACAGATACCGCCACGGTGGATCCGGCGCCCGGCGAGCCGCACCCGTCGCGGAACGATATCGTTCCGCCCATCCGGGGGAAGGGATACTGTCTGGGATTGTTGCTGGTTTGGCCTATCTGTGCATCGGCACCGCTATGCTGCAGTGTCCGATCGCTGCCGGCCCATCCTCTCCCCGGTTTGAGCAAACCCCACGCGCACGGCTCTGTCAACCGGGGCTTGTCGATTTCCGGACACGATCGATGCCCGTAGCCTCGGGAGCCTGCTCGTGCGAGATGTATGACAAGCGGGATTGCGTGCTTGGCACGCGCTAGACTGCAACGGATTCCGGCCGGAAAGGAGTCTGGTCATGACCTTTTTCCACGTCCTCTCATGTGTCGCGGGGGTGACGCTCGCCTGTCTGGCTCTGGCAGCTGCAGGTGGTGCTGGTGCTGCCTCGGCCTCGGAGTCCCTCGCGGGGCCGCCGCCGATCGACTATTTCACCCGTGACGATCTCATCGGGAGTCTGCGCATAGCGCCGGACGGCCGTCACTACGCGATGCCGGTCGGCAACCTGGACAGTTCCGGACTGCTCGTCGTCGAAGTCGACTCCGGCCGGGTCGTGGGCGGCGTGCGCGCTCGTTCCGATGGCCTGATCGTGCAAGTGGACTGGGTTACGAATGAACGGCTGGTGTTTCAGATCGCCGAAAGGGTTCGTGGCGCGGCTTATGTGGGCGGCACGGGTGAAATCTACGCGATGGATTTCGACGGCAGCAGTCAGCGCCTCCTTTTCGGCGTCAGGGCCGGCCGACCTGCGTCCTTTGGTCGGGCGCAGGCGAACCGGGCCCGCACTCGCTTCGCTGATGGGACGCTCGTGAGCACATTGCCGCAGCAGCCTCGTCACATCCTCATCTCCGAGCAACCGTGGCGCGCGAGCGGCGGCTACTGGCGCCTCGATCGCGATGCGCATCCGCGCCTGCTC
This sequence comes from Pseudomonadales bacterium, assembly GCA_007122315.1. Classification (GTDB taxonomy): domain Bacteria; phylum Pseudomonadota; class Gammaproteobacteria; order Pseudomonadales; family Azotimanducaceae; genus SLTB01. Next base: position 5,508 of record SKUB01000262.1, read on the forward strand.
CGTCTCGATGTCCGCACTGGGCGCTCTAATGTTCTCGGCAGCGTGCCGTTGGCCGCGGCCCAGGTGCTGGCGGATCATGCGGACCGGCCCCGGTTTGCGTTCGGATACGACTCCGAAGGCTCGTTTCGCGCCGGTTGGCGGCCGGAGCCGGACGGCAGTTGGGAACTGTTCGAACTCGCCGACTTTCATCCAGACAGTGTGGCACCGGAGTTTCTGACGCCGGACGACGCCCAGCTCTACTTCACCGGCGTCGGCCATGGACGTTCGCTGCGCGCGCTGTATCGCCTCCATCTTGGCGACGGTGTGGTGGAGCAGGTCTATGGGCATCGGCGCTTCGACGTGGAGGAGGTCGTGCTCGACCCTGCAGGTCGCGAGGTCATCGGCGTGCGCATCGAGGCCGAACAGCCGGAGTACGCCTGGTTCGACCTCCACCATCCTGCCGTTGCGCTCTATCGCGGCCTGGAACAGGCGTTTCCCGGCCAGGCGCTGCGTGTGACCAGCGTGACGCCGGACGGGCGCAAGCTCACGCTGTTCGTCCACTCCGACGTCAATCCCGGGGATTATTTTCTGTTCAATACCAAGACCCGCGAGGCGCGCCATCTGCAGTCCGCCCGGGTCTGGGTCGACCCTGCGCTGGGTCGTCCGCAGCAGTCCGTGTGGTTCGATGCCCGGGACAATGTAGCGGTGCACGGCTACGTGACGCTTCCTGACGACGGCGAGGGCCCTTTTCCGCTGATCCTGATGCCCCACGGGGGCCCCCACTGTGTCCGCGACCGCTGGGCTTTCGACTGGCAGGCGCAGTTGTTCGCGAGCCGCGGCTTTGCCGTGCTGCAAGTGAACTTCCGCGGCAGCAGCGGCTATGGTCGTGACTTCGAGCGGGCGGGTTTCGGTGAGTGGGGTGGTCGCATCCAGGACGACCTGGAGGATGCCGTGACCTGGGCTGTGGCCGAGGGCATCGCCGCGCCCGGTCGCATCTGCGCGGTGGGAACCAGCTTCGGTGCCTATTCCGCAGTGATGCAGCTCATTCGCGCACCTACACACTATGCCTGCGCCGTCGCGCATGCCGGCGTATACGACCTCGACCTGCTCTCCAGCACCGGCGACATTCCTCTCTACCGAGGCGGCCGCAGCTACCTCGAGGAGGCGCTCGGTGCGAA
>SKUB01000157.1 GCA_007122315.1 Pseudomonadales bacterium
ATATCTGCGGCCGGGGCAACCTGAGCCCGGAGCTCGCGCAGCCGGGCTACGCCCAGTTCGAGTTCGTCGCGGAGCCGTATGCGGATCTGCTGGCAGCGGCCGATGTGGTGGTGTCCCGGGCTGGCGCCAATGGCCTGCTGGAGCTGCTGCAGGCCGGCAAGCCCACGCTGCTGGTGCCGCTGGGGACCGCCGCCAGTCGAGGGGATCAGATCGAGAATGCCCAGTGGGCCGTCGGCCAGGGCCTGGCCCGTCAGGTGCTGGAGGCGGAATTGGATACGGCGCGGCTGCTCGCGGAACTCGATGCGGTGCTGGCGCAGCGGCAGGACCTGCTGGAGCGGCTCGCGGCCTTCAGGGTTCCGGACAGTGAGCGGCTGCTGCTGGACCTGCTCGCGGAGTTGGCCGGTCAGCCCGCGCCCGCTTTCCAGGATGCGCGGCGTTCGTCTGCTCCGGACTCGAAGTAGGCGGCCATGTACAGCGCCAGCATGTGCTTGAGTTCCTCGCGCATCATGTCGGCGTGATCCGGCGCAGCGGTGCCGCAGCGGGAGAGGACGGCCTTGGCCGTTTCCACCACCATCAGCAGACAGCGATGACGGCGTTCGGGGTCGACGCCGGGAAACGCTTCGCCGAGCAGCACCTCGAGGGAGCCGAGCAGTTCGGCCCGGAGCTGCTCGGCGTGGGGGCGCAGGGGGCCATCCTGGACGCCGCCGGACCAGATGCCGGCGAACCCTGGAAAGCTGGCGTACAGCGCTGACAGACCATCCACCACCGAGCCCACCCAGTCCGCAGTGATGCCCTTGCGCGTGTCCTTGAACTGCTGCCGCACGGCGCTGTGCAGATACTTGCGGATCTGTGCCCGGTAACTGTCCACCAGGTGGGCGACGGCGGCATCCCGGTTCGGAAAGAACTGATAAAACGACCCGATGGAGGTGTCGGCACGCTCGGCGATGGCCTTCGTGGTGATGGCGTCGTAGCCCACTTCCTCGAGCAGTTCGCCGGTGGCCCGCAGCAAGGCACGGACACGCTCCCGCCCCCGGGCCTGGGAAGGTTCGCGGCGGCGCTGCAGAGGGGTGCTACTCATGATCGCAGTATACCCGCTTGTGCCGATGCAATGGGGTCGACGTGTCTGCCGCGTTGCGGATGTGCCTCTGCCCGGCACGTGTACAATGGCGCGCCATTTCGTGCGACCGACCGGGGGGGCGTCGCTGCACCATGCTGAAAATTCTCACCTTGAACCAGATTGCGCTGGAAGGCCTGGAGCGCTTTCCGCGGGACCGCTATGAGCTCGGCTCCGCGGTTCCAGACCCGGATGCCATTCTGGTGCGCAGCGAAAAGCTGTCTGCGGACTACGCGACGCCGCGGTTGCGTTGCGTCGCGCGGGCCGGCGCCGGCGTCAACAACATCCCGGTGGAGGCCATGACCCGCAACGGCATCGTCGTGTTCAATACGCCGGGTGCGAACGCGAACTCGGTGAAGGAGAGCGTCATCACCGCCATGCTGCTGGCATCCCGGGACGTGGTGGGTGGCGTGCGCTTCGTCCACGATCTTGCCGGCGTCGGCGATGCGGCCGAACTGGGTCGTCAGGTGGAGGCCGAGAAGAAGCGCTTTCGCGGTACGGAGATCGCAGGCAAGACCCTGGGTGTAGTCGGTCTCGGAGCCATCGGATCCATGGTGGCGGATGTGGGCCTGCGTCTGGGAATGAAGGTGCTGGGCTACGATCCGGCCATTTCCGTGGACAGTGCCTGGCGCCTGCCCAGCGACGTGCAGAAAATGGAAAACCTCTACGCGCTGCTGTCGCGCTCCGACTACATCTCCCTGCACGTACCGGTGCTGCCGGACACCGTCGGGCTGATCAACGACGAACGGCTGAAGGTCACCCGTCCGGGAGCCGTCCTGATCAATTACGCCCGGGACGAGATCGTGGACCCGCTGGCGGTGGCACGGGCCCTCGACGCTGGTCATCTCAGGCGCTATGTCTCGGACTTCCCCGCCCCGGGGCTGATCGGTCGGCCCGACGTCATCTTCACGCCTCATCTGGGCGCGAGCACGGGCGAAGCCGAGACCAACTGCGCGATCATGGCAGCGGATCAGATCATCGACTTTCTGGAGAACGGCAACATCAGAAACTCGGTGAACTTCCCGGCGCTGCTGCTCGATCGCACCACGGGCCACCGCATCGCGTTCAGCAACTTCAACGTCCCGCGCATGCTGAACAGCGTTCTCTCCATCCTCGCGGACCACGATCTCAACGTCGTCGACATGCTCAACAAGAGCCGGGATGAGATCGCCTACAACCTGATCGACCTCGATCGGCCGGCCAGCGACGAACTGCTGATGCGGATCCAGGCCATCGACGGCGTGGTCAACGTGCGCACCATCGAGAGCTCCTGATCGGCGCGTCCGCGCTGCGCGCAGACACGCTCTCCCACTGCGCTACGCCAGATTCCTGCGTTGCGCCGGTGGGAGATCACGTCCGCGAAGCGGGCGTGGCGAAGCGGTCCGGGGCGAGCAGGGCGCGGAGTTCGGCATCCACCACCGGCGGCTCGCCGCAGACGGCAGCGGCGATGAATTCAGCCGCCAGGGGACAGGTCAACAGGCCCGCCGAGGCGTGGCCGGTGCTTACCCAGAGGCCGGGAACGGCTGCGACGGGGCCGATGAGGGGCGACCGATCCGGTACCGTGCAGCGGACGCCGACGAACTCGGTGCAGACTTCGCCGACGCCATCATTCACCCCGATCAGCGCCTGGATGTGGGCGAGGCGGGCGAGGTTGTCCTCCCTTTCCTGGGCGCCGGGCCCGTCGGCCGCGCCGTCGCGGACATAGCTGGCCCCGCAGATCCAGCCGTCCGCCAGTGCCAGGGCGTGGCCGCGGCCGGTAAAGATGGGCAGCGTGGTGGCGTTCGCGGGCATGGGGCTGCGGGTCCGGGTGAGCTGGCCGCGCATGCGCCCGAGCGGGGCCGGTTGGGGCAGCAGGCCGGCGCTGTCGGCGCCGGCGGCTATGATGATGATTTCGCCCGCGCCCGGTTGCAGCAGGGCCTGCGCCCTGTGCGCGCGCAGCGTGATCAGGTCGTTGGCCAGCAGGCGCGCGACCAGGCCACCGAGATCGGCCCAGCCCGCGCGGGGAAAGCGGATCGCCGTGTCCTCGCCGATGGCTTCCGCCGCCAGCCAGGGACCGCTGTCCTGATAACGTTCCAGCACCCGCCGCAGCCGGTCGGGGCGGCGCAGTTCCGGGAGCTGGATCACGGGTCGCGGCTGCCACATGCCCGGCGCATGGGCTTCGAGCCAGCTGCGGCTGCCGCCGTGGGCTGCGGCCTGAAGCGGTCCGCGGGGGCCGTCGTCCAGGGGCAGGCGCGGATGCATGACCGCCCAGGGATTGGCGGATGCGCCGGTGGCGGGTGGTGCGGGGTCCTCCACCACCACGCTCACCCCCCGGGCGGCGAAGGCCGCGGCACAACAGGCGCCGGCCAGCCCTGCTCCGAGGATGCGTACGTGCTGCGGATGCGGCGCCGCGGCTCGGCCAAGTCCCGGTCGCAGGCGGCCTCTGAGCACCTGCCGTTTGCCATGGGAGCCCGGCACCCGCTCCACCTCGAAACCGGATGCGTCCAACGCGCCGCGTACGGCTGCGGCGACGGAAAACGTCCCCAGCGTCGCCCCGGGTCGGGACAGGGCCGGCAGGCGCGCGAGCAGGTCGGCAGCCCAGAGCTCCGGGTTGCGGGCGGGCGCGAAGCCGTCCAGGAACCAGGCGTCAGCGGCGCTGCCGTGGCCGGCTGCCCCCCAGTCGTCGAGGCCGCTGGCCGCATCGCCATAGTAGAGGGCCAGCCGGACCCGGCCAGCGTCGAAGGTGAGCCGGTGCCAGCCCCGCAGCCAGGGCGGTGCCTCGACGTCGAATGCCTGCAGTTCAGCGGCGAGCTGCGGATGCCGAAGGCTGAACTCGGACGCCAGGCGGTGGCGATCACTGGAGGCCAGCGGGTGGCGCTCGAAGCTGACGAAATGCAGCCGCGCCGAAGCGGGCGCCGTGGCAAGGAAGGACGCCCGGGCGAGCAGGAAATTCAGGCCGGTGCCAAAGCCGAGTTCGCCGATGCAGAAGTCGCCAGGCGTCTGCCGCCAGCGCCGCGGCAGGTCGTTGCCCTCGAGGAAGACCGCGGTGGACTCCGCAACCCCATCGCTGCGGGAGAAGTAGATGTCGCCGTAGTCGGGGGCGACCGGTACGCCGTCCTCCCAGGCAACCCGGGCCGGGCTCAGGACCCTTGGATGGGCCCCGGTCACGCGCGACCGGTGGCGACAGGTCGCTCGGGATCGCGGATCCACTCGGACCAGGAGCCCACGTAAAGTCTTGGCCGGCCGACGCCGGCCTGCACCGCGGCGAGGACGTTGTGGGCGGCCGTGACGCCGGAACCGCAGTAGCAGATGGCCGCGTCCGCATCGATGCCGCTCCAGCGCCGCGCCAGCTCCTCGCGGCCGCGCCAGCGGCCGTCGGTGGCCAGATTGCCGCCGTGAGGCAGACACAGGGCGCCCGGGATGTGGCCGGCGACGGGATCGATGGGTTCCACTTCACCGGCGAAGCGCTCCAGCGAGCGGGCGTCGAGCAGGGATGCGCCGGCGGCGATGGCCACCAGCACGTCGCCGGCGGTGGCTGCTTCCAGCAGGGGCGGGCGCCGGGGCCAGGCCGGGGCTTCCGGCCGGTCTGGGGGTGGTGGTCCGGTCTCGAGATCGCCGCCGGCGGCAGTCCAGGCGGCCAGCCCGCCGTCGAGTACCTGGGCGGCTGGATGGCCCGCGTGGCAGGCCAGCCACCAGCCTCGTGCTGCGAACGGCCCGCCGGCGTCGTCGTAGAACACGACCGGATCGTCGGGTCCCACTCCCAGGTGGCGCAGGCTGGCGACCACCGCGGCGACGCCCGGCGCCGGGTGCCGGCCGCTGCTGCCCGGCACCACGGGGCCGGAAAAGTCCCGTTCCAGGTGCGCGTAGCGGGCTCCGGGCAGGCGCGACTGGCGCCAGGCGGCTTCGCCCGCGCTGGCGTCGTCCAGGCGGAAGCGGCAGTCCACCAGCAGGGGCGGCTTGCCCCCGGACAGGGCGGCCTGCAGGTCCTCGGCGGTGATCAGTGGCGTTTTGGGGAGCAGGTCGGACATTGAACTTAACTGACTCTGGCGACTCTCAGGGGAGCGTTGTACCAGATCCGATGCCCTCGCGTCGGTGGTAAAAGTGCGGTGCAAGTGTCACAATGTGCGGTGACGTGCCGTATGCGCGTCACCCATCTCTGAAGGAGTATTCGATCGCATGTGGTATGAGGGTCTGCTGGCTCCCAGCCTGCTGCAACTGGTTCTGATCACGTTGGGACTGACACACGTCACCATCGTGGCCGTAACCGTGTACCTGCACCGCTTCTCGGCCCACCGGGCCCTGGAGCTGCATCCGGTACTGCAGCATTTCTTCCGCTTCTGGCTCTGGCTCACCACGGGCATGGGCACGCGGGAGTGGACGGCTATCCACCGCAAGCACCACGCCAAGTGCGAAACCGAAGAGGATCCGCACAGCCCACAGATCATGGGGCTGAAGAAGGTCTTCTGGCAGGGCGCGGAACTGTACCGTGAAGGCAAGACGCCGGAAACGCTGGAAAAGTACGGCAAGGGCTGCCCGGACGACTGGATCGAGCGCAACGTCTACCGCCACTCCGTGGTCGGCGTGAGCGTGATGCTGGGCATCGACCTGCTGCTTTTCGGTGTCGCCGGACTGACCGTGTGGGCCATCCAGATGATGTGGATTCCCTTCTGGGCCGCCGGTTTCATCAATGGTGTCGGCCACTATTTCGGCTACCGTAATTTCGAGTGCGCCGACGCAGCGACCAACATCTCGCCCTGGGGCATCATCGTCGGCGGTGAGGAACTGCACAACAATCACCACACCTATCCGAACTCGGCCAAGCTGTCCCAGAAGCCCTGGGAATTCGACATCGGCTGGATGTACATCCGCATCTTCGAGATCCTCGGTCTGGCCAAAGCCCGCAGCAAGGGGCCGGTGGTGATTCGGGATCCGTCCAAGCAGGCGCTGGATCTGGATTCGGCCTGGGCGCTGGTGAATGACCGTTTCCGGGTCATGTCGCGCTATGCGGAAGATGTGGTGGCACCGATGGTGCGTCACGAGCGGGAGCGGGCCACCGAAACCACGCGTCACATGCTGCGCAAGGGCAAGCGGGTCCTGTGCCGTGAGGAGTCCCTGTTCAATGACTGGGACCAGCTCCGGCTGCAGGCGATCCTCGAAGCGTCGCCGCGGTTGCGGACCGTCTACGAGAAGCGGCTTGCGCTGCAGGCGATCTGGCGGCGTCAGGGTGAGAGCATGGAAGCCCGTCTCGAAGCGCTCAAGCAGTGGTGCGCCGAGGCCGAGGCCAGTGGCATCCAGGCGCTGAAGGATTTCGCTGCCGAACTGCGCAGCTACACGATCCCCCGCAGTCAGTCCGCCGCGACTGCCTGACGCACAACACCCAAGCGATACGAAAGGGCGCCTGCGGGCGCCCTTTTTCGTTGGCCTGCACTGTCGCGCCTGACGGGAAGGGGGGACTGCAGGCGACGCAGCGATCGCTGACTGCCCGAGAACTTAGGCGCCACGCCAGAAGCTCGGCCCGTCCGCTGCGCGGCCTGGGCTCTCCCACAAGGCCTCG
>SKUB01000009.1 GCA_007122315.1 Pseudomonadales bacterium
ACTGCCATGACATCCTCGCGTCCGGCCACGGCACCGATGGGCATGCCACCCCCGATGATCTTGCCGAGCGCCGTGAGGTCGGGATCGATGCCGAGGCGACCCTGGGCGCCTGCAAACCCGAGCCGAAACGCGATCACCTCGTCGAAGATCAGCAGGGCGCCGTGGCGTCTGGACGCGTCGCGCAGTAACGCGAGGTAGTCCGCGTGCAAGGGTTCGAAGCCGCAACGGGCGGGAACAGGGTCGACGAGAATTGCGGCGAGGCTGTCGCCCTCGGACGCGAGCACGCGCTGCGTCGTAGCGATGTCGTTAGCGGGAAGGACACGCACCTGTTCCAGGATGGCAGGGGGCATGCCTGGATAGCGGGCCGTACTCGCCGGCTCCTCGCCCCAATTGGCAGGCGTCGAACTGCTGCTGACCGCGGCCACGTCGTCTGAGCCGTGGTAGACACCCTCGATCCGTGCAATGCGACTGCGGCCGGTAAAGGCACGCGCAGCGCGCAGCGCGACCGCGACCGCTTCCGAGCCGGTGTTGGTGAAGCGCAGGCGCTCGAATCCCGGTACCCGCCCGCACAGCAGTCCGCCCAGGCGCAGTTCGGCTTCTGTGGGCAGCGCGAAGCAGGTCCCGCGTTCGATCTGGTCGGCGATGGCTGCAGTGATCAACGGATGGGCGTGACCGTGAATGAGCACGCCCAGGTTGCCGGTCAGATCCAGGTAGCGGTTGCCGTCCGCGTCCGTTACCCAGGGACCCCGTCCGGACACAAGGTAGGGCGGATAAGGCGCCATCCAGACCTGCTGTCGGGTATTGGCACCTGGGAAAATGTGTCGAGCCCGTTCGTACAGCGCCCGCGAGCGTGATTCTGGGGAGGTCCAATGCACGACCTCAGCTTCCGCTGACCGCGCCGTCCTCCAGGAACTGATGAACAGCGTCGAGCAGCTCCTTGAGCCGGAACGGTTTCGCCAGACGGGCCCGGACATTGTGCCGCCCGACCTGATCGTCTTCATCAGGCAAGGCGTTGCCATACCCCGTGCACAGAATCACCGGTGGCGCATGGGGCAGGTTCTCGATGGCTGCGGCGAGCTCGATGCCGCTCATGTGCGGCATGGTCTGATCCGTGATCAGGAGATCCACGCCGTTTTCACCACGCAGAAAGTCGAGTGCTGTCCCCGGATCATTGAATACCGTGGTGCGGTAGCCCGCGTGTTCGAGCAGTTCACTCATGAAGTTCGCAACGGACACTTCGTCGTCGACGACCACGACATGGCCTCCTGCGCTCTTGGCGGCAGGAGGCGCCACGGGTTCCGCTTCCGTCCCTGCGGTTGACGCATCGGTCTCGGCCAGCGGGAAGAAGAGTCGGAAACAGCTGCCCTGGCCGGGTGAGCTGCGTACCTGCACGTGGCCGCCGTGCTGGTGCATGAACCCGTTGATCAACGACAGTCCGAAGCCGGTACCGCGCCCCGCGACCCGGGTGGTTACCAGGCGGTCGAAGAGCTGTTCCTGGATCTCTTCCGGAATGCCGTTGCCGTTGTCGCTGACACTGATGACCAGCCAGCGACCGCTGAAGGTGCGATGACAGGCCGCGCAGCGCTCACTTTCCGTCAGCTCCATGTCGTCGACGGCGATCTCGATGGTGCCGTCTCCGGCGATGGCGTCGCGGGCATTGATGAACAGATTGATCACCACCTGCTGCAGCTGTACCGGGTCCGCGAGTATGGTGGGCAGCGTCTCCGGAATCCGGCTGTCGATGGCGATCGAGGTCGGAATCAGGGATCTGAGCATCCTGAGAATGCCCTCGAGCTCCTGTCCCACGGCGATCGGCCGTCGATCGCCTTCTTCCGTGCGGGAGAAGTTCAGCAACTGTGCGATCAGATCGCGGGCTCGCTGCCCTGCGCGGATCACCTCGGAGAGGTAGTCGTCGCACTGCTGGCCGGCCTCAGTACCCTCGAGGGTGATCTGGGCGAGCTCAGCGTAGCCGATCATGCTGGCCAGGATGTTGTTGAAGTCGTGGGCAATACCTCCGCTCAGCTGACCGATGGCCTCGAGGCGACGCGTCTGCTGCAGCTGTCCCTCGAGTCGCAGGCGTTCCTGCTCCCGCTCCCGGTCGACGGTCACGTCGCGGAGGATGGACACGAGGGACACGCCGTCCTCGCCAGAGAGCAGGCGTACGCTCAGTTCCAGGGTACGTTCGCTGCCGTCCCGCGCAGTGCGCGTCAGCTCGCGTCGCTGAATACCTCCGCGTTCCTGCAGAGAGCGGATGAAGCGTCTGCGGGTGCCGTCGCTTTCAAATAACCAGAAGTCCGAGTCCGCAGTCTCGAAGTCGGCCACCAGCGTGTCGTAATGTTCGTTGCGTTCGAGAATACGACCGTCGTTACTGCTGCTGATGAACAGGGCGTCAGGCGAACTCTGGAACAGGGTCGCGAACTTGCGTTCGCTGCGCACCAGAGCAGAGGCGATCCGACGCCGGTCACTCACGTCCCGGGCGACGCCATAGGTGCCTGCGAAACGATGATCCTCGTCCTCGGCGTACAGGCCCGTAGCGCTGATCTCGATCCAGCGATTGGGTTCACTGTCGTCGGTCTTGAGTTGCATCTCGAGGTTGGTGGTGGCGCGATGACCGGTCCGACGTTCGTCGAAGCGGAAGCGCCCGTGTCGTACTTCGTCTGGACCGAACAGCGTGCTCCAGTGCTGTCCCTCGAGTGCCTCACGGCCCTGGCCGAACACAGCCTCGGCGCTGACGGAGACGAAACTGAAGCGCCCCTCGGGATCGAGCAGATAGATGACGTCCGGGGACTGATCCACCAGAAATCGATGCAGACGATCAGACTCGCGAACGCGGGCGAGGACTTCGCGAGCATCGGCTTCGTTGCGTTGCTGCGAGAGTGCCGTGCCGATGCTCTTGAGCAGATCCTCCGGCTGATAGGGCTTGTGCAGATAGTCGAACGCGCCGAGCTGGAGCAGACGCCGCAGGACTTCGTCGCCGTCCTCGCCCGACACGACGACGACCCGCGGCGGCATGGGCATGGCGCCGGTGGCTTCGAGCACCGCGAAGCCGTCGACCCCGGGCATGTTCAGATCGAGCAGGACGACGTCGAGATCCGCCCGCGCAGGGATAATCTCGAGTGCTTCGCTACCGTCCGCGGCGGTCTCGACCTCGTGCCCGGAAGCGGTGAGCAGGTCACTGAGACTGCGGCGATGAGCCGGGTCGTCGTCGACGATCAGGATGCGGCCGGAAATCACTGGCAAGCGATGCTCATGATCGTAGTGTCCAGATCGCGTGAGTCGAATCAGGTCGGCGCGCGGAACGGCTCCCCCGCCGTATGCGCCAGGGGATTCTGGCTTGCCACTCTCCCAGGTGCAATGCCGGACTCATGAGCCGATGCCGCCCCGGGTCAGGCGCATGGGATCAAGCAGCGACTCGAGCTCCTCCCGGGAAAGCTCGGTCATCTCCAGTGCCACCTCCAGAATGGGGCGACCTTCCTGATAAGCGCGCTTGGCGATCCTGGCGGCATCGAGATAGCCGATCACCGGATTCAATGCGGTCACGAGGATCGGGTTGCGGGCAAGTGGGCCCTCGATCTGATCCGTTCGGACCTGAAATCCTCTTACCGCACGAGCCGTAGCGTCTGCTGCGCCTGCGAGCAGGCCAACGGACTCCAGCAGGGAGTCGGCGATCAGCGGCAGCATCACGTTGAGCTGGAAGTTGCCACTGCCGGCTGCGACGGAAATGCTGGCGTCGAGGCCGATGATCCGAGCAGCAGCCATGGCGACTGCCTCTGGCAGCACGGGATTGACCTTCCCCGGCATGATGCTGGAGCCGGGCTGCAGCGCCTCGAGCTCGATTTCGCCGAGCCCGGCCAGCGGGCCACTGTTCATCCACCTGAGGTCATTGGCGATCTTGGTCAGCGTCAGCGCTCCGGTGCGCAGAATGCCTGACAGCTCCGCAGCGGTGTCCTGGCTGGCGATGGCGCGAAATGCGTTCGGGTCCGCCGTGAATGGATAGCCGGTATCTGCTGCCAGCGCGGTCGCCACCCGGGTGCCGAATTCCGGATGGGTGTTGATCCCGGTGCCAATGGCCGTGCCGCCGAGGGCAAGGCGGCCGAGGCGCGGCTCGATGCCGGTGATGCGGTCGTTCAGATCGGCCGCCTGTGCGGCCCATGCGGACATCTCCTGACCGAGGGTCAACGGCATGGCGTCCATGAGATGGGTGCGCCCGGTCTTGATCACCTCCGCGAGTTCCGTGCTGCGGGCTTCTATTATCGCGAGCATGTCCTGCCATGCCGGCTGCAGCCGGGCGCGGATCGTCAGCGCAGCGGCGAGGTGCAGGGTCGCGGGGACCACGTCGTTGCTGCTCTGGCCCAGGTTGACGTGATCGTTGGGGTTGATCTCAAGCCCGCTGATGAGGCCGCCGCGGTGTGCCAGCACCTCATTGACGTTCATGTTGCTGCTGGTACCGGAGCCGGTCTGGTAGACGTCGACGGGAAACTGATCGTCATGCTCGCCGGCCATGACCTCGGCTGCGGCTCGAGCGATGGCGTCGGCACGTTCCGCGTCGAGCAGGCCGAGTGCGTGATTGACCCGTGCCGCCGTCCCCTTGATGCGGGCCAGCGCGTGCACGAATGCCTTTGGCATGGCGCGCCCGCTGATGTTGAAGTTGTCGATGGCACGCTGGGTCTGCGCGCCCCAGAGGGCGTCTGCAGGAACACGGACTTCGCCCATGCTGTCCTGCTCGATGCGGGGTCCGGTATTGGTCACGAAGCTCTCCTCGAGCGGATCCTTGATCGTGTGCAGCCACACGCCGGTCACTCAGGGCTGCATCAGGGGGAGGGTGAGCGCGTGCCACTGCGGCTGCAAGCCCACCCTCGGATACCCGGCGCGTCAAGGCAGCAGCGAACCACCTTCTACATCGACTGTTGTTCCGGTCATGTAGCGGTTGTCCGCGACCGCCAGGATCATCGCGGCAACCTCTTCCGGCTGGCCGACACGGCCGAGGGGGATGTTGCCCCTGGCCTGCTCGAACATCCCTTGCCGCTGTTCTTCCGAGAGGGCCTCGAACATGCCAGTGTCGATCAGTCCCGGGGCCACCACGTTGACGCGTCGCGGTGCGATCTCCGGTGCCAGTGCGCGGCAAAAGCCCTCGATGGCATTGCCGGTACTGGATACGGCAATCATGCCAGGCGGGCACTTGCGGGCGATGGCACCGCCGACCATCACCACTGCGGCATCGTCAGCCAGATGGGGCACGCCGGTCTGGATACCGTTGGCGTAGCCCCAGAGCTTGCCGAAGGAGCGCCGGAATCCCTCCATCTCCATCTTCAGGAAGGGGCCCATGGCGCGCTCCGTGCCGGTGGCGGCCAGCACCAGTACATCGATGGGCGCGGCGGCCGCGAACAGGCGGCTCAAGGAGTCACGGTCCTGGACGTCGGCCTCGGCCCAGGTGATGCGGCCGGCGTGATCCGCCAATGTGACTGCGGCTGATTCGCGGCGTTCCGCGTTGCGGCCGGCGGACCAGACCATGGCACCGGCCTCGGCAGCCAGTCTGGTACAGGCGAGGCCAATGCCCGAGGTGCCACCAACGACGACCACACGTTTGTCGTTCCAGTTCATATCAGGACTCCAGATCAGACAGTCGAAGGCCCAACTGACGGCGGCGCCGTCGATGCAGGGCCAGAAGCGTTGCGACGAGCACCAGCAGCAGCGGAACGGCCAGGATGTTGAGCAACTGCAGCCGCCGACCGAGCCGGTCGATGTCCTCGGTAAGCTGGCGCTGAACCTCGCGCAGCTCGCGGCGAATGCGCAGCTGCTCGTGCTGGAAGGCTTGCAGGGCTTCCATCTGTTCCAGCGTGAGGGTGTCGACCCCGGCATCGAGGCGCTGCCGCTCCAGTTCGGCCAGCCGCTCCTCGGTGTCCCTGAGCCGCCCTTCGAGCTCCTGTTCCGTTTCCAGGAATCGGGCCTCTGCCCGCCGCTGCAGCATCTCGACCCGCGTGAATGGGCGCTGGAAGCCGGCCCGCCCGCGCAGACTAATCAGCTGCGACCCACCTGCCAGCTGATCGATGGCATTGATCAGGAGATCACCATTGCTGGCCCAGGGTACGGGAATCGTGCGCCCGAAGAAGGACTGTTGCGTGACCCAGAGAGCATCGCTCAGCACATCGGTGTCGGCGACGACCATGACCTGGATATCGCCCTGGGCGTGCTCTCCAAGCGCAATGTCCCCGCCTGCATCATCGTTGGCGCGGGCGCTGCGTGCCGGGCCGGTGACCCGGGCTGCGACGACATGGCGGGCGTCGTCGGCGACGAATCCACGGGCGAGTTGCCGCGGGTCCGTCAGAAAGCGCACCTGTTCCGTCGGCACCAGCGCCGTGTTCCGGCTCGACACGATCAGGGGCGTGAACGTCGTCGCTGCGTCCGGCAGCGGTTCCAGCACTCCGGCGGTCGCGAAATTGACCTGCTCGAGCTGGGCCGTGACGACTTCGTCCGGCGTGAAGTGGTCGGTTCCATAGCCGGGAATGGCCAGGTGCCGCAGCGGCGGCACGCCCTGTCCCATGCTTACGGCGAGGGCCCGGTCAGCGTCGAGAAGGACCCGTTCGGGGATCATGCGCAGGCCCCAGGCGGCAAGCAGGTCACCCGCCTCCGAGGCCGTGTCCGTGTCC
>SKUB01000278.1 GCA_007122315.1 Pseudomonadales bacterium
ACCTGATGCTGTTCGACATCGAAACCGCGACGGCGGGGCACAGGGTTCCCGTCGTGCTGAAGTTCGAGGACGGCTGGGAAATCGAGCTCAGCGTCCCGGTCCGGCGCGCGAACGGCGGTCACCGGCACTGAGACCTGCCACACCCGGACTCGCCGGCAGTCGGCGGTCGCGACGCCGCCCTTCGAGCGACGTCAGCTCACAATGCGTTCTCGCGGCTTCTGGCTTGTTGCTCGATGCGAGCGATTCGTGAGTGGGAGCGAAGGTCGCTGGGCCGCATAGGCCGCAGGCCGGCCTTGCGATCGGTGACTGCCTTCGGGTTCTGACATGACACAGATCGCGACGCCCGCTTCGCGGACGTTTGCTCCCCCTGACTCGACCCGATATCCGGCGGTTACTGATGCTCCCGGAAGCGCTCGATGGCAGCGGTGATGATGGAGCGCGCCTCGTCCGCGTCGCCCCAGCCCTCGAGCTTCACCCACTTGCCCGGCTCGAGATCCTTGTAGTGCGCGAAGAAGTGCTCGATCCGGCGCACCAGATGAGTCGGCGCGGTGTCGGGCGACACGACGTCGCGGAACTCGGTGGTCAGACGGTCCAGCGGCACCGCCAGGATCTTGGCATCGTCACCGGCCTCGTCCGCCATCCTCAACACGCCCACGGGCCGCGACGCGACCACGGCACCGGACAGGATCGGAAACGGCGTCACCACCAGGACGTCCAGCGGATCACCGTCCTCTGCCAGCGTATCCGGCACATAGCCGTAATTGCAGGGATAGAACATGGGCGTGGCCATGAACCGATCCACGAACACCGCACCGCTCACCTTGTCCACCTCGTACTTCACGGGACCGGTATTGGCGGGAATCTCGATGATGACGTTGATCTCGTCCGGCACACGGACTCCGGGCGGCACGGCGGAAAGGCTCATGGACAGGACCTGCTGAATCGGGACCGGAATGCGGGCGCGAAGCATACGCGAAACCGCTCCCCACGCCCACCTGCTACCACCCGCTTCATGCGGGGGTAAACGCCGGCAGCTTCTTCGGCACCATGACCTGCTTCAACCGCGCGATCACCGGCAGGCCATGACGCCAGGGCGTGTCCGCCTCGCCCTGTATGAGCGGCTCGAGGTAGGCGCGCGCCGCCGGGGTGATGCCGAAACCATCCCGGGTGATGTAGTTCCGCGGCATCTTGCGCTCTACGTTCGCCACCTTCGAAAGCGGCGCGGCATCGATCTTCCACGTGTAACGCTTGCCCTTGCCCCGGACAATGATGGGCATCACCGCATTGCGCCCGGCCAGCGCGAACTTCACCGCGGCCTCGCCCACGGCGTAGGCCTGTTCCACATCGGTCTTCGAGGCCACGTGGCGAGCCGCGCGCTGCAGGTAGTCCGCCAGCGCCCAGTGGTACTTGTAGCCGAGAGCGTCCTTCACCATGGTCGCCAGCGTCGGTGCGACGCCGCCGAGCTGGGCGTGGCCGAACGCGTCACGGCTACCCGCTTCGGCCAGAAACCGTCCCTCGGCGTCCTGGGTGCCCTCGCTGGCCACGATCACGCAGTAGCCATGCCGCTCCACGGTGGCCTGCACGCGCGCGAGAAACCTCTCCCGGTCGAAGGCGATCTCGGGGAACAGGATCAGGTGCGGGGGATCACCGGCCTTTTCCGCCGCGAGGCCGCCGGCGGCAGCGATCCAGCCGGCATGCCGCCCCATGACTTCGAGGATGAACACCTTGGTCGAGGTGGCGCACATGGAGGCCACGTCGAGTCCGGCCTCCCGGGTCGATACCGCCACGTACTTGGCCACGGAGCCGAAGCCGGGACTGCAGTCGGTGAGCGGCAGGTCGTTGTCGACGGTTTTCGGCACCCCGATGCAGGTCACGGGATAACCCATGCGTTCGGAGATCTGGGAGACCTTCCAGGCGGTGTCCTGGGAATCGCCGCCGCCGTTATAGAAGAAGTAGCCGATGTCGTGCGCCTTGAACACCTCGATCAGGCGCTCGTACTCCGCGCGGCTGTCCTCGATGGCCCGCAGCTTGTAGCGGCAGGACCCGAATGCGCCGCCGGGCGTATGCCGCAGGGCCGCGATGGTGGCTGCCGTCTCCTTGCTGGTGTCGATGAGCTCCTCGTTCAGGGCACCGAGAATACCGTTCCTGCCGGCGTACACCTTGGCAATGCGATCCTTGTTGGCACGGGCTGTTTCGATCACCCCCGCGGCACTGGCATTGATCACGGCTGTGACGCCCCCGCTCTGGGCGTAGAAGGCGTTGCGCGGACGAGCGGCTTGCGACTTCGGCATGACGGCTTCCTGTGGCAGACACGTGGCAGGCGATGAGGAGCGGCGACAGGTTAGCGTTGTGACGACGGCAGTGCACGATACCGGACGCACACTGTGCGACAATCGCGCGCCTCTGCCGCACGGACGGTCACTGCACACTGGCTCGCCCCGGATGAAGAGGATGGATCCGGCACCATGCAACCGATCTTCATGCTGTTCTGGAATCTATGCCTGCTGCGTACCGGCCCCGAGCACATGCCCACGGCAGGCATCTTTGTTGCCCTCGTCATCGCAGCCAATCTCGTGCTGTCCATCCTGACCGCACTGTCCTCCCCCATGGATCCAACCTTCCTGCAGGCCGTGTCCATCCCCGTGGTGGCCGCCGCCGTGCTGGCTGGAGCCACCTGGCTGGTACTGCGCGCCAAGGAGCTCGCGCACCGCTTCACCGCGACGTTCACTGCCCTGATGGGTGCCGATGCGGTCATGACCGGCCTCTCCTGGCCGCTGGTGATGATGACCACCACGACGCCCGAAGGTCCCAGCACCGGCCTCGACTGGGTGCTGATCCTGGGGCAGCTGGCGCTGGTATTCTGGTGGGTGACCGTTGCAGGCTTCGTGTTCGCCCGGGCACTGTCCGTGCACCTGCCCCAGGGCGTGGCCATCGCCGTGTTCGTGACGCTCGCGAGTCTCATGGTCACTGGCGCCGTCGTGCCGCTGACCCCAGCGGACGCATCCTGATGGGCCAGGCGCGACGTCCATCCACCGTGCGCGCGTTCAAAGTACTGATGGCAGGCGGGAGCCGCTGATGAATCTTTTCTTCCTGGGTATCGGTGGCACGCTGATGGGCAACCTCGCGCTGCTCGCAACCGAGCAGGGCCACCATGTCCGTGGCAGTGACTCGGGCATCTACCCGCCCATGAGCAATGTGCTCGAGGCAGCGAAAATCAACGTCATGGACGGCTGGGAACCAGCCTTCATGAAGCCGCGCCCGGATCTGGTGATCATGGGCAATGCGAATCTGCCCCGCGGCCACCCTGCAGTGGAGTGGGTGCTGGACGAGGGCATTCCGTTCGTCTCAGGGGCCGAATGGCTGGGTCGCGAACTGATGCGCGACCGCTGGGTCCTGGCCGTAGCGGGAACGCACGGCAAGACGACCACCACGGCGATGCTGGCCTGGATTCTTGATCATGCCGGACTCGAGCCCGGCTATCTGGTGGGCGGCGTCCCGGTGGACTTCCCCCGTTCGGCGCGCCTGGGCAGCGGGCGCTTCTTCGTCGTGGAAGCGGACGAGTACGACTGCTCCTACTTCGATCGCCGTTCCAAGTTCGTCCACTACCATCCACGTACGCTGGTCGTGAACAATCTCGAGTACGACCATGCCGACATCTTCCCGGACCTGGCCGCCATCCAGGACCAGTTCCATCTTCTGCTGCGCACCATTCCGGCCGCGGGACGCATCATCCTGCCGCGCCAGGACGAGAACCTCGAAGAGGTGCTCAACCGTGGCTGCTGGACGCCCATCGAGCGCTTCGTGCCGGTGCGACCGGGGTCACGCCGCAAGCTGCGGCCCCATGCGCGGGATACGGGTACCGTCTGGACGGTAGGCGATCGTCGTGAGAAGGGCCGCTGCTTCACCGTGGAACTCGACGGTGCTGCCGTGGGCGAGGTGGAGTGGTCACTGATCGGCGACCACAACATGGGCAATGCCCTGGCGGCCATGGCAGCGGCGCATCACGCGGGCGTGGCACCGGCAACCGCCGTGGAGGCCCTGTCCAGTTTCCGCGGCGTCAAGCGGCGCATGGAACTGATCCACGATGCTGACAGCGTGCGCATCTACGACGACTTCGGCCACCATCCGACCGCAATCCGCACGACCTTGCAGGGGTTGCGTGACCAGGTGGGCAGCGACGAGATCGTTGCCGTCATCGAGCCCCGCTCCCACACCATGAGCCTCGGCACGCTGCGCAATGAACTGACGACCTGCTGCGCTGCTGCTGACCGCTCGATCTGGTTCCGCAGCCCGAAGCTGACCTGGGACCTGTCGGAGGTGGTGGCATCGAGCGTCGTCCCGGCACAGATGGTGGACGATGTGGATAAGCTGGTCGTCGTGCTGACCCGGCTGATCCTGGAGCGCTCCCGCGATCAGGACGGCGATCAGACGGCCTGCCACATCGTGATCATGAGCAATGGCAGCTTCGGTGGGCTGCAGGACAAGCTGAAAGCGGCTCTGAACGGTTCGGCCGCAGCGCCAGCAAAAGCAACTCAACGGAGGGGATCACCATGAACATGACGAGACTTCTGGTACTCGGCCTGGCACTCGGTGTCGCCGGTACCCTCACCGCGGATGAGGACTGGCAGACCTCCCAATGGGGGCCCGACGACACCCTGGGTGCCATCAACCGGCTGTCGCCGGAGCGGGTGCTCGAGGCTGCAAGCCTGATCCGCACCGGCAAGACCTACGCTCTCGGCGTGGAGACCGGGCCGGATACGCCTGCGTTCCCGCCCCGCAGTTACTCCATGACCATCCTGCAGCCCGGTGATGGCACCGGCCAGACCCTGGGTGAGAACCAGGCCACGGGCAATGACGACATGATGATCGCCTGGCTCGGCATCGGCAGCCAGATCGACGGCCTCGGTCACATCGGCATCGACCACGTTTACTACAACGGCCATCACGCCAGCGACTTCGTGACGCCGACGGGCGTCACCAAGTTCGGGACCCACGAACTGCCGCCTATCGTCACCCGCGGCGTGCTTCTGGACATGACCCGCCACTACGAGATGGATCCGCTGCCAGAAGGCACTGCATTCAATCGCGCCGAGATCAAGGCGGCTGCCGAGGCCCAGGGTGTCGAACTGCGGGAAGGCGACGTGGTTCTGTTCCACACCGGCTGGCAGGCCCTGGCGAAAACGGATCCGGAGCGCTTCATTTCCGGCGAGCCGGGTCTCGGGCTGGACGGGGCGCGCTACCTGGCCGGAATCGGGGCGGTGGCCATCGGTGCGGACAACTGGGCGCTGGAGCCTATACCCCACGAAGATCCGCAGCTGGCCTTCCCGGTGCATGTTGAGCTGCTGGCGAAGGAGGGGATCTACATCCTGGAGAACATGAACACCGCCGAGCTGGCGGCTGACGAAGGCTGGGAGTTCCTGTTCGTGCTCGGCACGCCCCGCTTCGTCGGCGCAGTGCAGATGGTGATCAATCCGGTTGCGATCCGCTGACGGAGACAGCGTTGCAAGTCATCCTGCGCGAGGACGACCCGGAGGGCGTCGAGGACTTCCTGCGGCAACGCGCCTGGATCGATTCCTCGGCGCGGGTCGTGTCCGTCGCTCGCGCAGGCGAGGGCAACATGAATCTGGTCCTCCGGGTCACCCTGGACGGAGGCCGGACGGACAGCGTGATCCTCAAGCAGGCCCGGCCCTGGGTGGAGAAGTTCCCGGACATCACCGCACCGGTCGAGCGCATGGCTGTCGAAACCACGTTCTACCGCGTGGCAGGTGCCGATGCCCGGCTGGCACGGCGCCTGCCGCGGCTGCTGCAGGTTGATCCCGATCAGCACGCAGCGCTGTATTTCGATCTAGGCCCGGCGCGGGACTTCACTCGCCTGTACGGTCCCGAGGCGCTGGCCACCGGGGATGCGGAAGCGCTGCTCGAGTGGCTCGGGCACCTGCATCGCCTGGAGGTGGATCCGCAAGCCAACCCCGACCTCGCAAACCGGGCCATGCGAGCACTGAATCGGGTCCACATCTTCGACCTGCCCCTGGCCCGGGACGACGCACCGGATGCAGACGCCTTCTGCCCCGGGCTCAGTGACCTGGCCGGCCGACTCCGGGGTGACGGCGCCCTGCGCCTGCGTATGCAGGAACTGGCCGGCGAATACGAACGCGATGGCGGACAGCTCCTGCATGGCGACTTCTACCCGGGAAGCTGGCTCGCTACGGCAGGGGGTCCAGTGGTGATCGATCCTGAATTCGGCTTCCTCGGCGCCGCCGAGTTCGATCTCGGCGTGTTCATCGCCCATCTCCACTTCACCGGCAGCGATCCGGCTCTGCTGCGCTTCTACACGCCACCTGCGCGCTTCGACCGGCGACTGGCCGATGCCTTCGCCGGCGCCGAGCTCATCCGGCGGGTGCTGGGCGTGGCGCAGCTGCCGCTGGACGCAGACCTGGCTGAGCGCGAGCGTCTGCTGGAAATCGGTCGCGATCGGGTGCTGTCGTGATGCCCGGCGCGACGCCGCTGGTGATCGACACCGACCCGGCCCTGGGCGTGATTCACGAAGGCCGGCCACGGGATGTGGACGACGCGTTCGCCATCGTGGAGGCCCTTCGGGCACCGGACCTGGACGTGCTCGGGATCACCGT
>SKUB01000274.1 GCA_007122315.1 Pseudomonadales bacterium
AATCGAACTGATCCGCATGCGGCCGTGTCCGTTCGGACGCGGGCCCGCTGTTTGCGGAAAGCCCTGCTCAGAGGGCTATCTTGGGTTTGGTGGAGGCGGCGGGAATCGAACCCGCGTCCGCCAGCATTCAGCCTTCGGCTCTACACGCTTAGTCTCGTTATTTCGTTTAACCCGATCAGCGCCAACGGACAGGCTCTGAAAGGGCGATCCCGATTGGTTTTAGCGGCTTGGCTCCGGGCGAAGCCTCCCCGCGATCCTGTGTTTAGCGACCTCGAGGATTCACCCACAGGCAGGTGGCACCAAGAGGCTCACAGCTTATTAGGCTGCGAGAGCGTAGTTGTCGTCGTTGGCAACTATATTGGTTGTAGGCTTTGATTTACGAGAGTGTCTACCCTCTCGGCATGCACCTAGGGCCTCCTCACCGACGTCGAATCCAGGTCGCCCCCGGAAACGGGTGCCGCCCGAAGGCCGGGGCGGCCGTACAGCTTAACATGTGGGCGTTTGGACAGGTATCAAGGGGCGAGGCTCGGCCCGTCC
The DNA here is from genome assembly GCA_007122315.1 of Pseudomonadales bacterium. Lineage (GTDB taxonomy): Bacteria > Pseudomonadota > Gammaproteobacteria > Pseudomonadales > Azotimanducaceae > SLTB01. The sequence continues at coordinate 538 of SKUB01000274.1, forward strand.
GGCTGCGCCGGCCTGGGCTCTCCCGCAGAGACTCGCGCGAACGAAGGTTGTGGGAGTCTGCAGGCGCCGAAGGCGACGCAGCGATCGGGGACTGATCCAGAAGCGAAGCGTTACGCCGAAAGCTCGGCCCGTCCGCGCTGCGCGCGGCCTGGGCTCTCCCACAACGCTGCGCGGGCCTCAGGCGCTGTGCTTGAGCAGGCGTTCCTTCTCGCGGGCCCAGTCCTTTTCCTTGCTGTCCTGGCGCTTATCGTGCTGCTTCTTGCCCTTCGCCAGGCCGATCTCGCATTTCACGTGCGGGCCTTTCCAGTACAGCGCGGTGGCCACGCAGGTGTAGCCCTTCGCCGACGTGGCGCCGAACACGCGGGCGATCTCGTCCCTGTTCAGCAGCAGCTTGCGGACGCGCTTGGGGTCCACCAGGTCGTGGGTCGAGGTGGTCTGCAGGGGCGTGAAGTGGGCGCCGTGCAGCCACGCCTCGCCGTTGTGGATCTGCACGAAGCTGTCCACCAGCTGCGCCTTGCCCGCGCGCAGGCTCTTCACTTCCCAGCCTTCCAGGACCAGGCCCGCCTCATAGCGCTCGTCGATGTGGTAGTCGAACTTCGCGCGTCGATTCAGGGCGATGGTGTTCTGGCCGGACTTGTTCGCTTGTTTGCTCATCAGCCCATTATAGGGGCGCGGGCCGGTGAAACCCATCAGCGGCAAGCAGCGCTCCCTTGAGAGGCCCCAACAAAAACCGCACAATCGCGCGGATTCCGGCGCGGGGGCGCCGTCTCAAGGGCGCCGCGCGGCGCCCGCTTGCCGACGAGGAAACGAGCCCATGGCGCTAGGCGGGGAGACCTCCCGACACGGGATGTGGAGCAGCCGCTGGATGTTCATCCTCGCTGCAGCGGGATCGGCCGTCGGGCTCGGCAACATCTGGCGCTTCCCCTTCATCGCCGGTGACAACGGGGGTGGTGCCTTCATCCTCGTCTACCTGCTGTGCATCTTTCTCATCGGCATCCCGATCATGATGGCCGAGGTGCTCATGGGCCGGGAGGTCCGCTCGAGCCCCATCAACACGCTGCGCAAGCTGGTCACGGTCTCCAAGGCCAGTCCCGCCTGGGTGCTCATCGGCTGGATGGGCGTCGCAGCCGGCTTCTTCATTCTATCGTTCTATGCGGTCATCGCCGGCTGGGCCATGGACTACGTCCTGGTCACCGCCCGGGGCACCTTCGAGGGCGTGACGGCCACCACTGCCGCGGCGACGTTCAACACGTTTCTGGAGTCGCCGCTGCAGCTGATGCTGTGGCAGACCCTGTTCATGATCATCACCGTGTGGATCGTGGCGCGCGGGGTGTCCGGGGGGCTGGAGCTCGCAATCCGCGTCTTCATGCCGCTGCTGTTCGTGCTGTTGGTGTTGCTGCTGGGCTATTCGGTGACCACGGGTGGTTTCGGTGAAGCGGCTGAGTTCATGTTCCGCTTCGAGTGGGAGCGGATGGGCGTCGAAGGTGTGCTCGCCGCCATGGGGCAGGCGTTCTTCACGCTCAGTCTCGGCATGGGCGCAATCATGGCTTACGGCGCCTACCTGCCGAGTCAGGCGTCCGTGCCGGGAACCGTCACCATCATCGCCCTGCTCGACACGGTGGTGGCCATTGCCGCCGGGCTGGTGATTTTCTCCATCGTGTTTGCCAACGGGCTGGAGCCGGGGCAGGGGCCGGGGTTGATGTTCATCACCTTGCCGCTGGCATTCGGGCAGATGCCCATGGGGACACTGTTCGGCACCGTATTCTTCGTGCTGGTGAGCTTTGCTGCGATCACCTCTGCCATCTCTTTGCTGGAGCCGGCGTTGGCCTTCCTGGTGGAGGAATACAATGCGGTTCGTTCCCGGGTGGCGATCAGTCTAGGCGTGATCACCTGGGTCCTCGGGCTTGGAACCGTGTTCTCGTTCAATATCTGGGCGGACGTTCATCTGATCGGTGAGCGCACGTTCTTCGACCTGCTGGACTTCCTCACCAACAACATCATGCTGCCGCTGGGCGGTCTGCTCATCGGCCTGTTCGTGGGCTGGGTGCTGCCGCGGAAACTGATCGCTGAGCAGCTGGAACTCTCGCCGGCGGTGCTCGAGATCTGGCTGGTGCTGGTGCGGTACATGGCGCCCATCGGCGTGGCGACGGTGTTCATCTACACGCTGTATCGCGCGGCGATGGGTTGACCCCGCTCGGTGCCGAAGATTGCACGCAGTGCCCTGGTACCGTTCTCCGCGCAGGCGATGTTCGATCTGGTGAACGACGTCGAGCGCTACCCTGAGTTCCTGCCCTGGTGTGCGTCCGCCGAGGTGCAATCCCGTTCGAGTGACGAGGTGGTGGCGACGCTGGAGATCCGCCGCGCCGGCCTGCGCCATCGCTTCACCACCCGCAATGCGCTGTCAGCGCCCGAGTACGTAGCGCTGGAACTGGTTGACGGTCCATTCGAGCGTTTCGAAGGCGCCTGGCAGTTCACGCCCCTGGCCGCAGATGCCTGCAAGGTGGCGCTCGACCTGGACTTCGAATACGCCGGTAGGATCGTGCGTGCCGCACTCGGCCCGGTGTTCAACCGCTCCGCGGACACCCTGGTGGATGCGTTCTGTGCCCGGGCCCGCGCGTTGGCAGGGAGGCGGACGTGACCGATGACGACGGTCTGATCACTGTCGAGGTGGTCTACGCGAAGCCGGATGAGCAGTGCCTGCTCGAGGTTCGGGTGCTGCCCGGGACCACCATGATCGAGGCGGTGCGACGCTCAGGCCTGCTGGAACGGTTTCCGGAGATCGAACTCGACGAGGCGGTGATGGGCATCTTTGGTCGCGTCGTGCGCAACCCTCTGCACGTGGTACATCCATTCGATCGGGTGGAGATCTACCGGCCGTTGCCGAACGATCCGAAGACGCTGAGGGCGGAACGTGCGCGCGCCCAGAAAGAGGGCGGTGCGGACGAATGAGTCCGTGATCAGTCGGCCACGGCGTCGACGGCTTCCTGAAGGGTGGCGTCCAGCACCACCTGAGCCTCGCTGGGCGCGAAGTCCCCTTCGAAACGGGCCAGGGAATCGCCATCGAAGTAAAGCGTGAGCCGCTGCTGGCGACGCGGCTGGGCCCCGGCCTGGATGGTGTACAGGTAGTCCCACCGGCTTGACTGGAACGTGTTGCCGAGGATGGGCTCGCCCATGACGAACTGGACCTGGCGGCGGGTCATCCCGGGCCGCAGGCGGTCCACCATGTCCTGAGTGATGACGTTGCCCTGCTGGATCGTCACCCGGTGTACCGGTGGAATGCCTAAGTTGCGGAATTCGAAATTGCGCACGGCGGCGCAGCCTGGAAGCAGGGCAGCGACCAGGGCGAGGGTGGTCAGGCGCAGGGAAGCGGTCATGCGCGATGGGTTCTCCGGTTGAAGCAGCGGCGAATGATAGCGGTTCGGGTCGGTTCGGGTCACGCGCCGACGGCGCGGCTTCGCATTTCGCTGGCGTGGGCCCGGGTCTGTTCCGTGACCTCGACGCCGCCGAGCATGCGTGCGAGCTCGGCCACTCTGGCCTCTTCGCTGAGCGTGTGGATGCTCACCCGGGCGGCTTCTAAGTCCGATTTTTCCACCGCAAGGTGCTGGTGGGCGAGGGCGGCCACCTGCGGCAGATGGGTCACGGCCAACACCTGAGTGTGCTCACCGAGGCTGCGCAGGAGGCGGCCCACCACTTCTGCGGTGCGACCGCCGATGCCCACATCCGCCTCGTCCAGGATCAGTGACGGTACCCGGCTGGTGGCCGCCGTGACCACCTGGATGGCCAGACTGATCCGGGACAGCTCGCCGCCGGAAGCGATTTTGCCGAGGGGGCCCGGGTCGATGCCTTTGTTGGCACTGACCCGGAACTCCACCCGCTCCAGGCCGCCGGGACCGCAGGCGTTCTCGTCCAGCGCCTCGAGATGGGCCTCGAAACGGGCGTGCTTCATGCCCAGCTTCACCAACTCCGCCGTCACGGCGGTTTCGAGCCTGGCGGCGGCCTTCCTGCGTGCCGCGGTGAGTTTGCCTGCGCTCGCGAGCAGGCTCTTGCGCGCCGCGTCGGCCTCCGCGGCCAGCTGTTCGCAGCGTTCTTCGCTGCCGGTCAGGCTGTCGAGTTCCGCGGCGATGCTGGCGCGCAACTCCGCCAGTGCTTCAGGGCGGGTGCGGTGCTTGCGGGCTAAGTCATGCAGTTCGCCCATGCGGGTGTCGATGGTCGCGAGCCGTTCCGGATCCGGCTCGAGCAAGTCGGCATAGCGTCGCAGCTCCGCGGTGGCCTCCTCGCTGTTGACCCTTGCCGTCGCCAGCAGCTCCCGGGCACTGCTCAGCGCCGGATGATTGTCATCGATGGCTTCGAGGCCGTGCAGCAGGCGGCCGAGCTGGGCGGTGACGGCATCCTCGTCCTCGTCGAGGCCGGTGAGCGTGGCAGCCAGGCGGCGGGCGTGCTCGTCCGCATGGGCGAGGCGCTTGTGCTCGTTGACGAGCTCACCGTACTCATCCGTATCCGGCTCCAGAGCCTCGAGCTCCTGCAGCTGGTAACTCAGCAGGGCCCGTCGTTCGCTGCCTTCCTCGTTCGCACGCCGCAGGCTGTCCAATGTGTCGACGAGCTGTTGCCATTGGCCGAAGGCGGTAGCGACGTCCCGGGCGAGCCTGCCGTGACCGCCGTACTCGTCCAGCAGCAGACGCTGAACCTCCCGCCGCAGCAGGGACTGATGTGCGTGCTGAGAGTGGATGTCGATGAGATGCTCCGCCAGTTCGCGGACGTCCTGCAGCGTGACGGGCCGACCGTTCACGAAGGCCCTCGAGCGGCCGTCGGCAGCCAGGGTCCGGCGCAGCAGACACAGATCAGGCGCATCCGGATCTGCGAGTTCGTGCTGGTCCAGCCAGGCCTGGGCGGCATCGATGCCGGCGACGCTGAATTCGGCGCAGAGGTCGGCGCTCGCGGCTCCGGTTCGGATCATATCCGGGCTGGCGCGATCACCGAGGATGAGGCCCAGCGCATCGAGCATGATGGACTTGCCGGCACCGGTTTCGCCAGTAATGGCAGAGAAGCCGGCGCGGAAGTCGACGGCAAGCTGGTCCACCAGCGCGAAGTCCTTGATGTCGAGCCGGTTCAGCATTGTTGGCAATTCGATCGGCAGCTGTGCTCGAGCATTCTGCGGCGGGGCGCGAGCGCCCCGCAAGCAGCGTCGCACTGTTGCAGAGGTGAGTCATCGCCCCAAGATGTCTCTTCTAGCGGAACGCCGTACACTCATGTGACCGGGCGATCGCTGGGCCAGGTTAGGGTGGTTGTAATCATGACGCAGCGCGATGACCCTTTGAACGAACGCGCCAGCATGCTGCTGAAGCTGCTGATCGAGCGCTATATCGAATCCGGGCAGCCGGTGGCGTCGAAGACGCTGGCAGCAGAAAGCGACCTCAATATCTCCTCCGCCACGGTGCGCAACGTGATGGCGGACCTGGAGTCCCATGGCCTCGTCGTGTCCCCGCATACGTCGGCGGGCAAGGTGCCCACGCCCCAGGGCCTGCGCTTCTTCGTCGATTATCTGGTCTCGGTGCAGCCGCTGGAGCAGGCGGCACTGGACGCCCTGCGGGAGCGCCTGACGCCGGAGCTGGGCAGCAAGGAACTGGCGGCCACCGCGTCCTCGCTGCTGTCGGGCATCACCCGTCTGGCCGGCGTGGTGACCTTGCCGCGGCGCGAAATCGTCACCCTGCGGCACGTCGAGTTTCTGCCGCTGGCGGGCCAGCGGATCCTGGTGATCCTGGTGCTCAACGATCACGAGGTGGAGAACCGGGTCATCCGCACCGAGCGGCAGTACGGTGAAACGGAACTCACCACGGCGGCGAACTACATCAACCATCACTTCGCCGGGATGTCCCTCGGCAGGGTCCGGGAGCAGATTCTCTCCGGCATGGAGCGGGACAAGGCGCGCATGGACGCGCTGATGAGTGAAATGCTGACGGTTGCAGCGAGTGCGCTCGGCCCGGACGGGTCCAACGAGGGTGACTACGTGGTGGCGGGCGAAGGCAACCTGCTGAACTTCGTCACCGGTGAGGACATGGACACCGTACGCGAGCTGTTCGATGCATTCGGGCAGAAGCGCGACGTGCTGCATCTGCTGGACCGCTGCCTGGACGCGGAGGGTGTGCATCTGTTCATCGGTGAGGAATCCGGCTACAAGCCCCTCGGCGACTACTCCCTGGTCACGGCGCCCTATCAGCTCGACGGCAAGCGCGCCGGCGTGCTCGGGGTCATCGGCCCGACCCGCATGGCCTATCATCGCGTGATTCCCATCGTCGACGCCACGGCGCGCCTGCTCGGCGCCGCCCTGCGGGTACATTGATCACAAATTATTGATTTTAAAGACTTTTTGTCCCGAGCGTGTGCGCTTGGCAAAACCCCGCGTGCACGGCGACTGCCGTCGGGGTTGAACCCGTCCCCGTCAGTCCCCATCCACTGAACCTGCAACAGCCTTCGCGGCAGGGCGCGGGCTGCCCCCGAAAACAGCACGGAGAAGATGGGATGAAGGACGAGGAGCAGAAACCGGACGCGACGTCCGAATCTGCCGAGACCGCTGAGGATCTGGCGACCCGCGCGGATCGGGACGCAGCCGGGACCGACGCCGAGACTGAAATAGCCGCCCTGCGTGAGGAGGTTGCCCAGTATCGCGATGCCGCTCTGCGCGGCCGGGCCGAGGCGGAGAATGTGCGTCGGCGGGCGGAGCGGGACGTGGAGAATGCCCACAAATACGCCCTCGAGAAATTCGCGAGCCAGCTTCTGCCGGTGGCGGACAGCCTCGACAAGTCCGCTCAGGCGGCAGCGGAGCTCGGCGATGAGGCACCGGGTGCGCAGGCGCTGCGGGAAGGTGTCGAACTGTCGTTGCGGCTGTTCCTCGACACGCTGGAGCGGGCCGGGATCGAGCAGGTGGATCCCGCCGGCCAGACCTTCGACCCGACCTATCACGAGGCCATGTCCATGGTGGACGCACCTGACGCAGCGCCGAACACGGTGGTGCACGTTCTGCAGAAGGGCTACACGCTGAACGGCAGGCTGCTGCGGGCCGCCATGGTCACCGTGGCCAAGGGCAACGGCTGATCGGGTCGACCCCTTGAATCCTGCGCTGCGGCACCGATATAGGCTGACATCCAACGACGTTTCGCCGGCCATTGAGGCCAGAATTGCGAAACGGAACCACGAATCGAGATCGGAGAAGAGCAATGGGCAAGATCATCGGCATTGACCTCGGCACCACCAATTCATGCGTGGCAGTACTCGAGGGCAAGAATCCCAAGGTGATCGAAAACGCCGAGGGTGATCGCACCACGCCATCCATCGTGGCGTTCACCGAGGACGGCGAGATTCTCGTCGGCCAATCCGCCAAGCGGCAGGCGGTGACGAATCCGCATAACACGCTCTTCGCCGTGAAGCGTCTCGTGGGCCGCAAGTTCGACGATGCCGTGGTCCAGAAGGACATCGGCATGGTGCCATACAAGATCGTCAAGGCGGATAACGGTGATGCCTGGGTCGACGTCAAGGGCAAGAAGATGGCGCCGCCCCAGGTATCGGCGGAAGTGCTGAAGAAGATGAAGAAGACGGCGGAGGACTATCTCGGTGAAGAGGTCACCGAGGCGGTGATCACGGTGCCCGCCTACTTCGACGACAGCCAGCGACAGGCCACCAAGGATGCGGGCCGCATTGCCGGTCTCGAGGTCAAGCGCATCATCAACGAGCCCACCGCGGCCGCGCTGGCCTATGGCATGGACAAGAAGCGCGGTGACGCCAAGATCGCGGTCTATGATCTCGGTGGCGGTACGTTCGACATCTCCATCATCGAAATCGCCGAAGTGGACGGCGAGCATCAGTTCGAGGTGCTTTCCACCAACGGCGATACGTTCCTCGGCGGCGAGGACTTCGACCTGCGCCTGATCGACTATCTGGCGGAGGAGTTCAAGAAAGACCAGGGCATGGACCTGCGCAATGACCCGTTGGCGAAGCAGCGTCTGAAGGAAGCCGCGGAGAAGGCGAAGATCGAGCTGTCCTCGAGCCAGCAGACCGAGGTCAACCTGCCCTACATCACCGCAGACTCCTCAGGTCCGAAGCACCTGGTGACCAAGATCACCCGGGCCAAGCTCGAATCCCTGGTGGAAGAGATCATCGATCGCACCATCGCGCCCTGCCGGACGGCGCTGCAGGATGCCGGCGTGAAGGCAGGCGAGATCGACGATGTGATCCTGGTGGGTGGCCAGACCCGGATGCCCATGGTGCAGGAGAAGGTGAAGGCTTTCTTCGACCGGGATCCGCGCAAGGACGTTAACCCGGACGAGGCAGTGGCCCTCGGTGCGGCGATCCAGGCCGCGGTGCTGTCCGGTGAAGTCAAGGACGTGCTGCTGCTCGACGTCATCCCGCTGTCGCTCGGCATCGAGACCCTCGGCGGCGTCATGAGCACGCTGATCGAGAAGAACACCACGATTCCGACGAAGAAAACCCAGGTTTTCTCGACAGCGGACGACAACCAGACGGCCGTGACCATTCACGTGCTGCAGGGTGAGCGCAAACAGGCGGGGCAGAACAAGTCCCTCGGGCGCTTCGATCTGGCAGACATTCCGCCGGCGCCCCGCGGCGTGCCTCAGGTCGAGGTCGCGTTCGACATCGACTCCAACGGCATCCTCAACGTGTCGGCCAAGGACAAGGCCACCGGCAAGGAGCAGTCCATTGTCATCAAGGCGGCCTCCGGACTGACGGAGGAGGAAATCGACGCCATGGTGAAGGACGCCGAGTCCCATGCCGACGAGGACCGCAGGTTCGAGGAGCTGGTGAGTCTGCGCAATCAGGCCGATGGTCTGGTGCACGCCACCCGCAAGACGTTGACGGAAGCGGCAGACAAGGTGGACGCGGACGAGAAGGCCAAGGTGGAATCGGCCATCAGCGACCTCGAAGGCGTACTCAAGAGCGACGATACTGCCGAGATCGAGGCGCGCATGAAGGCGCTGTCGGAGGCATCCGCGAGCCTGGCGCAGAAGCTCTACGCGGAGCAGCCGGAAGCGGGCGCCGGCCCCGAGGCCACCGATGGGGCCGACGACGGCGAGACCGTCGATGCGGAGTTCGAGGAAGTGAAAGACGACGACAAGAAGTAAGCGGTCACCGGCCCGCCGCCAGGCGGGCCGGTCCAGCGACGACCGGACGCTGCAAGGCGCCCGGTCGTTGTCGTTGGAGCACCGTGTTTCGGGGCGGTACGCAGGCGTGGCGCCACCCATGAGTTGACCAGGGGTAATGCCATTCATGGCGCAGCGGGATTTCTACGAAGTGCTCGGTGTGGAGCGGGGCGCGTCCGAGAGCGAGATCAAGAAGGCCTATCGGCGACTCGCCATGAAGTATCACCCGGATAGGAATCCGGACGATCCCGACGCCGCGGAGCACTTCAAAGAGGCGAATGAGGCCTACGAAGTGCTTGCCGACGAGGAGCGTCGTGCCGCCTATGATCGCTTTGGCCACGCTGGACTCGGCGGCAATGGCGGTTTCGGTCAGGGCGCCTCCAGTTTCTCCGACATCTTCTCGGACGTCTTCGGCGACATCTTCAGCGGTGGTGGCCGCGGCGGTGGTCGGGTCCATCGCGGCGCAGACCTGCAGTACACCCTGGAGCTGGATCTCGAACAGGCCGTCCGGGGTGACTCCGTATCCATCAAGATCCCGAGTCTCGTCGCCTGTCACCACTGTGGTGGGGATGGCTCCGCCCCTGGCTCCTCGCCCAGCACCTGCCCGGATTGTGACGGCGCCGGCCAGATCCGCATGTCGCAGGGCTTCTTCACGCTGCAGCAGACCTGTCCGCGCTGCCGGGGCGCCGGCAAGGTGGTCACCGACCCTTGCCGCCCCTGTGGCGGCCGCGGTGTGCAGGAGGAAACCCGGCACCTGTCAGTGAAGGTCCCGCCGGGCGTGGATACGGGTGATCGCATCCGCCTCGGTGGTGAGGGCGAAGCCGGACCAGCCGGCGGGCCGTCGGGGGACCTGTACGTGCAGATCGCCGTGCGCGAGCATCCCCTGTTCACCCGTGATGGCCGGCATCTGTTCTGCGAGGTGCCCATCAGCTTCCCGGATGCGGCGCTCGGCGGCGAACTCGAGGTGCCCACCCTGGACGGACGGGTGAAACTGAAGATTCCTCCGGAGACCCAGTCCGGCAAGCTGTTCCGGTTGCGCGGCAAGGGCGTGCGCCCCGTGCGCGGTGGCCCCCAGGGCGATCTCATGTGCCGGGTCGTGGTGGAGACCCCGGTCAATCTGTCCAGCGAGCAGAAGTCGCTGCTCCAGCAGTTCCGCGCCACACTGGAGGGCGGTGATCAGTCGCCGAAGGAGCAGAGCTGGTTCGAGGGCGTGAAGAAGTTCTTCGACGACCTGACGTCCTGATCCCTGCCTGTCTCCAGATACACGGATGTTGGCCGAACGTGCACGCTCGGACCTACAATCCCGGCCTCAGCGCCGCCCGCTCTCGAAGGACGCCATGGCCGAGCAGACACGTATCGCCCTGACCGGCATCGCCGGACGCATGGGCCGGACCCTCGCGGAAGCCATCGCGGGACGTGACGACCTCATTCTCACCGCCGCAGTGGAGCGGCGTGATTCCAGCGTCATCGGCACCGACGCCGGCGAGCTCACCGGCATCGGCCGCAACGGCGTGGTCGTGGTGGCCGATCTCGCTGAGGTCGTGGCGGACTGCGACGTGGTGATCGACTTCACGACCCCGTCTGCGACCCTGGCCCATCTCGCCTGCTGCCGCGAGGCAGGACGTGCCCTGGTGATCGGGACCACCGGCCTCGATGCGTCCGGCCGCGATGCGCTGGCGGCGGCAGCAGCGTCCATCGCGGTGGTGTACGCGCCCAACTACAGCGTCGGCGTCAATCTGAGCCTGCGCCTGCTGGAGATGGCTGCCCGGGTGCTCGGTGACAGCGTGGACATCGAGATCATCGAGGCCCATCACCGGCACAAGGTGGACGCGCCGTCGGGCACGGCGTTGCGCATGGGCGAGGTGGTGGCTGCAGCCCTCGGTCGTAACCTCGAGGACGTGGCGGTCTACGGCCGCGAGGGCCAGACCGGTCCCCGGGACCGGCAGACCATCGGCTTCGAGACCATACGTGCCGGTGACATCGTCGGGGATCACACCGTGCTGTTCGCGGCGGACGGCGAGCGCCTGGAAATCACCCACCGGGCTTCGAGTCGCATGACGTTCGCCGCCGGTGCAGTGCGGGCCGCCACCTGGGCCACGGGCCAGCGCCCGGGGCTGTACGACATGAGCGACGTCCTCGGTCTCTGATCAAGGCAGCAGCCACGACTGAACCTCGGTCCGTCCGCGCTGCGCGCGGCCTGGACGCTCCCACGAGCGCTGAGTCGAAACGGGGCTTTGTGGGAGGCTGCAGGCGCCGCAGGCGACGCAGCGATCGCAGACTGATTCTGGCTCTGGCGCGACGCCTGAGCCTCGGTCCGTCCGCGCTGCGCGCGGCCTGGACACTCCCACGAGCGCTTCGAAAGTGCATTCTGCTGCCGCTGAAATGGACAGCCCCGGGACCCTTGCGTATCATCTCGCGCCACTGTCGAGACGGCTTCCGTGGCGCCCGCGTGGGGCGCTGCGCTGAAAAGGCGGGGAGGAAGCAATTCCCCCCCGCCTTTTTGCGAGCGGGTGCAGCGTTCGAGGACTGTCCGGGATCACTTGCAGGGGTAACGCGCATTGGCTGCGCCAGCGATTCTCGCGCTCGAGGATGGATCCATCTTCCACGGCGTCTCGATCGGACGAGCAGGGGAGAGTGCTGGCGAGGTGGTATTCAACACCGCCATGTCCGGCTATCAGGAGATTCTCTCCGATCCCTCCTACGCGCAGCAGATCGTCACGCTCACCTATCCTCAGATCGGCAACGTCGGCTGCAATGACGAAGACATGGAGTCCGAGCGGGTTCATGCCGCAGGGCTCGTCATCCGCCAGCTGAGCCGTCGGGTCTCCAACTTCCGCTCCCGGATGTCCCTGCCCGAGTTCCTGCAGCGCGAAGGCGTGGTCGCCATCGCGGATGTGGACACGCGGCGCCTGACCCGCCTGATCCGCACCCGCGGTGCCATGGCCGGCATCATCATCGCAGGCGAGGAAGCGGCGCTGATCACGGCCGAAGAAGCGGTGGCCAAAGCCCGCGCGTTCCCTGGCCTGAAGGGCATGGATCTGGCCAGGACCGTCTCCGTGGCGCAGTCGTACCGCTGGCAGGAAGGCTCCTGGCAGCTGGGTGTTGGTCACCTGCGACGGCCGGCAGCGGACGGCGACTTTCGGGTGGTGGCCTACGATTTCGGGGTCAAGCGCAACATCCTCAGGCTGCTGGTGGACCGCGGCTGCGCGGTCACGGTGGTGCCGGCGCGCACGTCGGCAGCGGATGTGCTGGAGATGGCCCCGGACGGCGTCTTCCTGTCCAACGGGCCCGGCGATCCGGAGCCCTGCGACTACGCCATCGATGCCATCAAGCAGTTCCTCGATGCCGGTGTGCCCCAGTTCGGCATCTGCCTCGGACATCAGCTGCTCGGATTAGCCAGCGGCGCGCGCACGCTGAAGATGGATCACGGTCACCACGGCGCCAATCACCCGGTGCAGGACCTGGCCAGTGGGCGGGTGATGATCACCAGCCAGAATCACGGTTTCGCGGTGGACGGTGACAGTCTTCCCGCAAGCCTCGAAGCCACCCACGTGTCGCTGTTCGACGGATCGCTGCAGGGCATCCGGCACCGTGAGCGGCCCGCATTCGGTTTCCAGGGCCATCCGGAAGCGAGTCCCGGGCCCCAGGACGCAGAGGCCCTGTTCGACGCCTTCATCGACATGATGGCGGCACATCGGGGCAATTGAGCTCTTTCGCGCCGGCGATAGTCCGGCGCCTTGTGAAGCAGAAGATCGAACATGCCCAAGCGCACCGACCTCAAGAGCATCCTCGTCCTCGGCGCCGGCCCCATCGTCATCGGTCAGGCCTGCGAGTTCGACTACTCCGGCGCCCAGGCCTGCAAGGCGCTGCGGGCGGAAGGTTATCGGGTGATCCTGGTCAACTCGAATCCGGCCACCATCATGACCGATCCGTCCATGGCCGATGCCACCTATATCGAGCCGGTGGAGTGGCGCACGGTGGCGCAGGTGATCGAGGCCGAGCGGCCTGACGCGCTGCTGCCGACCATGGGTGGCCAGACCGCGCTCAACTGTGCGCTGGACCTGGCCCGGGAAGGCGTGCTCGAAAAGTTCGGGGTGGAGCTGATCGGTGCCAGCCGCGATGCCATCGACATGGCGGAGGACAGGGAGCTGTTCGATGCCGCCATGAAGCGCATCGGTCTCGAGTGCCCGAATGCCGGTTTTGCCCACTCCATGGAGGAGGCGTTCCAGGTTCAGGCGGTGATCGGTTTTCCCTGCATCATCCGGCCGTCGTTCACATTGGGTGGCTCCGGCGGGGGCATCGCGTACAACGCCGAAGAATTCGAAGAGATCTGCCGGCGCGGCCTCGAGCTGTCTCCCACCAAGGAGCTGCTCATCGACGAGTCGCTGATCGGCTGGAAGGAATACGAGATGGAGGTGGTCCGCGACCGCCTCGACAACTGCATCATCGTCTGTGCCATCGAAAACTTCGACGCCATGGGCGTGCACACCGGTGACTCCATCACCGTCGCGCCGGCCCAGACGCTGACCGACAAGGAGTATCAGATCCTGCGCAACGCATCGATCGCGGTGCTGCGCGAGATCGGTGTCGAGACCGGTGGTTCCAACGTCCAGTTCGCCATCAATCCGGCGGACGGGCGCATGGTGGTCATCGAGATGAACCCGCGGGTGTCGCGCTCCTCCGCGCTGGCGTCCAAGGCCACCGGCTTCCCCATCGCCAAGGTGGCGGCGAAACTGGCGGTCGGCTACACCCTCGACGAGCTGCTGAACGACATCACCGGTGTCACGCCGGCGTCCTTCGAGCCGGCCATCGACTACGTGGTCACGAAGATTCCCCGCTTCACCTTCGAAAAGTTTCCCCAGGCCGACTCCCGCCTGACCACCCAGATGAAATCCGTGGGCGAGGTCATGGCCATCGGGCGGACGTTCCAGGAGTCGCTGCAGAAGGCCATGCGCGGGCTCGAGGTGGACAGTGCGGGCTTCGAGCCGCGGCATCCCATCGACGACGCCGACGATCTCAATCGGCTGGTGGGGGAGCTCGCGTCGCCGCGGGCGGATCGGTTGTGGTACTTAGGCGATGCCTTCCGCGCCGGATTCAGCATCGAAGAGGTCTACGACCATTCCCATGTCGATCCCTGGTTCTTAGCCGAGATCGAAGACCTGATCAGTGAGGAGAGTTCGCTTGCGGGTCGGTCGCTCGCGGATCTCGACCGGCCCTGGCTGTACCGGCTCAAGCGCAAGGGCTTCGCCGATGCCCGCATCGCCGCCCTGATCGGATGTGCCGAGGCCGAGGTGCGTGCCCACCGTCTGCAGCTCGGCCTGCGCCCCGTGTATCGCCGCGTGGATACCTGTGCGGCGGAGTTCCCGTCCGCCACCGCCTACCTCTATTCGACTTACGAAGAAGAGTGCGAAGCGGCGCCGTCGGATCGGGACAAGATCATGGTCCTCGGTGGCGGTCCGAACCGTATCGGCCAGGGCATCGAGTTCGACTACTGCTGCGTCCACGCTGCTCTCGCCATGCGTGAGGACGGCTACGAGACCATCATGGTCAACTGCAATCCGGAGACCGTCTCCACCGACTACGACACCTCCGACCGGCTCTACTTCGAGCCGGTGACGCTGGAGGATGTGCTCGCCATCGTGGAACTGGAGCAGCCCAAGGGGGTCATCGTTCAGTTCGGCGGACAGACGCCCCTGAAACTGGTGGAGGCCCTCGAAGCGGCAGGCGTCCCCATCATCGGCACGCCGGCAGACGCCATCGACCGGGCCGAGGATCGCCGCCGCTTCCAGGACATGATCACCCGGCTCGGATTGCTGCAGCCGCCGAACGAGACGGTGATGAGCTTCGCTGAAGGCCTCGAGGCCGGTCGCCGCATCGGCTACCCGATGGTGGTGCGTCCCTCCTACGTGCTGGGCGGCCGCGCCATGGAGATCGTCTACGAGGAAGAGGAACTCGAGCGCTACATGCAGGTGGCGGTGCGGGTGTCGGAGAACAATCCGGTGCTGCTCGACCACTTCCTCGATCAGGCGGTGGAGGTGGACGTGGACGCGGTCAGCGACGGTCGCGACGTGGTCATCGGTGCCATCATGGAACACATCGAGCAGGCGGGCGTGCACTCCGGTGATTCCGCCTGCACGCTGCCGCCTTATCGGCTCGGGCCGGACGTGCAGGCCGAGATCCGCCGTCAGGTCCGGGCCATGGCGCTGGAACTTGGCGTGGTGGGGCTGATGAATGTCCAGCTCGCCATCCAGAACGGCGTCATCTACGTGCTCGAGGTCAATCCCCGGGCGTCGCGGACCGTGCCGTTCGTGTCCAAGTGCATCGGCGTCTCGCTGGCCAAGGTGGCTGCCCGCTGCATGGCGGGACGCAGTCTCGCGGAGCAGGGCTTCACCGAGGAGATCGTGCCGCGCTACGTGTGCGTGAAGGAGTCGGTGTTTCCGTTCACCAAGTTCCCTGGCGTCGACCCCATCCTCGGACCGGAAATGAAGTCCACCGGGGAGGTGATGGGGATCGGTGACAGCTTCCCGGAGGCGTTCGCCAAGGCCACGCTGGGGGCGGGCATCGATCTGCCCACGGGCGGCCGCGCCTTCCTGTCGGTCAAGGAATCGGACAAGCCGATGATCGCTGCCATGGCGCGGGAACTGGTCGACCTCGGCTTCACCCTGGTGGCGACCCGGGGCACGCGCAAGGTGCTCGAGGAGGCCGGCATCGAGGCGGATCGGGTCAACAAGGTGACCGAGGGTCGTCCGGACATCTCGGACATGTTGAAAAACAGGCAGGTCACTCTTATCGTCAATACCACGGAAGGGCGGCAGTCCATTGCCGACTCCGCGGTGATTCGCCGCCTCGCCCTGCAGTTCAAGGTCTGTTATACGACGACACTCACCGGCGGAGAGGCATTCTGCGCCGCCATCCGCTACGGCCGAGGTGCATCGGTCCGCCGGCTCCAGGACCTCCACGCGGGACTCAACGTATGAAGTTTCCGATGACCGTCGAGGGCGCAGAGCGACTGCGCGCCGAACTCAAGCAGCTCAAGAGCGTAGAGCGGCCGCGGATTTCCAAGGCCATCGCCGAGGCACGCGAGCACGGTGACCTGAAGGAGAATGCCGAGTACCACGCCGCCAAGGAGCAACAGGGCCTGGTGGAGGCCCGCGTCCGCGAGATCGAGAGCAAGCTGGCCGACGCTCAGATCATCGACGTCACCCAGATCAAGCCCTCGGGCAAGGTCATCTTCGGCTCCACCGTGCACCTGACCAATCTGGATACGGACAAGACAGCCACCTACCGCATCGTCGGTGAGGACGAGGCGGACCTGAAACATGGCAAGCTGTCTGTGGCCTCACCGATGGCCCGCGCGCTGATCGGCAAGGCCGAGGGCGACGAAGTCGTGGTCAATGCGCCGAGTGGCAGCATCGAATACTCCATCGAGCGCATCGAGCACATCTGAATCGCCGCCCCGCGCTGACCGGACTGCGGCGCGTGGCGCCTGGTCTCAGCGCGCCAGCTGGTGGCGCAGGACGTTGGACTTGTTCGGATCAGGCTCGGCCGCAGCGCGATAGATGAGCACGATGCGGCCGATGCTCTGCACCAGCTCTGCCCGGCAGGCTGCACACAGAGCATCCGCCAGCGCCCGCCGGTCCTCCCGCTCCACCGCCGGCAGCCTGACCTTGATCAGCTCATGATCCTCCAGCGCCCGGTTCGTTTCGGCGATCACGCCATCGCTGACGCCGCCATCGCCGATGGTGACGACCGGGTCGAGGTGATGGCCGACGCGGCGCAGGTTGCGACGTTCACGGGCTTGCAGGCTCATGGATTCACTTCTGAGGTCACGCAGGGCGGCGGAGTGTACGCTTGCCGGGCGCTGGAATGAAGACGGACGGTGGCATCAATGGCGAAGAAGCACGGCAAGCGCGCCTGGATGGCCCGGCACGTGAACGATCCCTGGGTCCAGCGGTCTCAGCAGGATGGTTACCGCTCCCGGGCCAGCTACAAGCTGCTGGAACTGGACGATCGCCATCGGCTGCTGCGTCCCGGCAAGGTCGTGGTGGACCTGGGAGCGGCGCCCGGTGGCTGGTCCCAGGTGGCCGCTGCCCGGGTGCAACCCGGAGGGCGTGTCGTGGCGCTGGACCTGCTCGCCATGGAGCCGCTGGCGGGCGTGACGGTGATTCAGGCGGATTTCGAGGACGACGCCGGCCTCGAGGCGCTGCTGGCGGCGTTGCCCGATGGTCGCGCCGACCTTGTGCTTTCGGACATGGCCCCCAATATATCGGGTATCAGGGCCTCTGATCAGGCCCGCGCCATGGGCCTCGCGGAACTGGCCCTGGAATTGGCGACGCGGGTGCTGCAACCAGGCGGTGCCCTGGTCGTGAAACTGTTCCACGGCGCCGGTTTCGATGCCTGGGTCGCAGCTGCTCGACCCCTGTTTGCGGACCTGCGCGTGCGCAAGCCGGAGGCTTCGCGGGCAGAATCACGCGAAGTGTACGCGGTTGCGGACGGGTATCGCCCTGCGACCGACGACTGACCGGTACTGCACCGGCCATCGGCGCCTTGGTGGTGGCTCCGTAGGCGCGGTGGTACCCTGACCGACCCGCTACGGGCCCACCCGCCGTTCAATCAGCGAGGTAATACCGTTGAACGATATGGGCAAGAACCTGCTGCTGTGGCTGATCATTGCCGCAGTCCTGCTGGCCGTCTTCAACAATTTCAGTCCTGCCCCGACGCGGGAAGAGCTGACGTATTCCGAATTCGTAGACCAGGTCCAGCGCGGCCAGGTGACCGAAGTGGCCATCGACGGCCTGGTCATCACCGGCGTGCTGCGCAACGGTGAGTCCTTCGAGGCGATCCGGCCCCAGCTCGAAGATCCGAAGCTGATGGACGACCTGATCAACAATCGGGTCAAGATCCAGGGCAAGCGGCCTGAACAGCAGTCCATCTGGACGCAACTGCTGATCGCCAGTTTCCCGATTCTCATCATCATCGCGGTGTTCCTGTTTTTCATGCGGCAGATGCAAGGCGGCGCCGGGGGGCGCGGCGGGCCCATGAGTTTCGGCAAGTCCAAGGCGCGGCTGCTGGCGGAGGATCAGATCAAGACCACGTTCGCCGATGTGGCTGGCGTGGACGAGGCGAAAGAGGATGTCTCGGAGCTGGTGGAGTTCCTGCGCGACCCCGGACGCTTCCAGCGTCTCGGCGGGCGGATTCCGCGTGGCATCCTGATGGTGGGTTCGCCCGGTACCGGTAAGACGCTGCTGGCCAAAGCCATCGCCGGTGAGGCCAAGGTACCGTTCTTCTCCATTTCCGGTTCGGACTTCGTGGAAATGTTCGTCGGCGTGGGTGCCTCCCGCGTCCGTGACATGTTCGATCAGGCGAAGAAGCAGGCGCCCTGCATCATCTTCATCGACGAGATCGACGCGGTCGGCCGCCATCGCGGTGCCGGCATGGGCGGCGGTCATGATGAGCGCGAGCAGACTCTGAACCAGCTGCTGGTGGAAATGGACGGCTTCGAGCCCAATGACGGCATCATCGTCATCGCCGCCACCAACCGGCCGGACGTGCTCGACCCCGCGCTGCTGCGGCCCGGTCGCTTCGACCGTCAGGTGGTGGTGCCGCTGCCGGACATTCGCGGTCGCGAGCAGATCCTCAAAGTCCACATGCGCAAGGTGCCCACGGCCGAGGACGTCAATGCTTACGCCATCGCCCGCGGTACGCCCGGCTTCTCCGGTGCCGATCTCGCCAATCTGGTGAACGAAGCGGCGCTGTTCGCGGCCCGTGCCAGCCGGCGGCTGGTGGGCATGGAGGAGTTCGAGCGCGCCAAGGACAAGATCATGATGGGTGCCGAGCGGCGCTCCATGGTCATGAGCGAGAAGGAAAAGCGCATCACCGCGTATCACGAGGCGGGGCATGCCATCGTCGGCCGCACGGTTCCGGATCACGATCCGGTCTACAAGGTCTCCATCATTCCCCGCGGGCGGGCCCTGGGCGTGACTCAGTTCCTGCCGGAGGAAGACCGGTACAGCCACTCGAGGCAGCACATTCTGTCCATGATCTGTTCCCTGTTCGGGGGCCGGATCGCGGAACAGGTGATCCTCGGCGACGACAACGTCACCACCGGCGCGTCCAACGACATCGAGCGGGCCACCTACCTTGCCCGCAACATGGTCACCAAGTGGGGCCTGTCGGAGAAACTCGGCCCGCTGAAGTACGACGATGACGACGGCGAGCCCTTCCTCGGCATGTCGGCGGCGAGCCGACCGAAGCCGGTGTCGGGTGAGACGTCGCGCCTGATCGATGAAGAGGTTCGCAGCATCATCGACCAGTGCTACAACCGTGCGCACGAGATCCTGACGGAGAACATCGACAGGCTGCACGCCATGGCCGATGCGCTGATGGAGTTCGAGACGCTGTCCTCCGATCAGATCTCCGACATCATGGGAGGACTGCCGCCACGTCCGCCGCAGGATTACTCCGACGGCTCCGCGTCCAGTGGCGACGGCGATGCGCCGGCCAAGGAAGCCAAACCGGCTGATGATCCGCGGCCACCCATCGGCGGGCCGGCCGAGGAAACCTGACAGCAGTCGATGGATCATCGACCCTGCGCGCGGCGGCGCGCAGGGTCGGTCAGCCAGTGATTCCCCGATGGAAGCAGTGTTCAACTGCGGTGCCTATCGCCTCGATCTGGGCCGTCCTCAGGTCATGGGCGTGCTCAATCTCACCCACGACTCCTTCTCCGATGGCGGCGAACTGCTCG
>SKUB01000136.1 GCA_007122315.1 Pseudomonadales bacterium
CTTCGAGCAGGCGCTGAACGCGAGCGCCTGAACGGCGCCTGCACACAACTCTGGGAGTAGGGGGCAACGTGGCACGACTGGACGGCAAGGTAGCGATCATCACGGGGGGATCCGGCGGCATTGGCGTGGCGGCCGCGCGTCGGTTCGTGGCGGAGGGCGCGAAAGTGCTGCTGGTGGACCTGGATGCGGGGGCACTGGAATCCGTGGCGGCGGAGTTCGGCTCCGAGGCCGCCTGGGTCGCAGCCGACGTCACCGAACCGGCCGCCACGGAAGGCTACGTGGCGGCGGCGGAGAAGACCTTCGGCGGCGTCGACATCCTGCTCGCCAACGCCGGCATCGAGGGGTCCGTGATGCCCATCGTCGATCAGGACGTGACCGTCTTCGATCGGGTCATGGCGGTCAACGTCCGCGGTGTCTGGCTCGGCCTGAAGTACGCCATGCCGGCGCTCAAGCGGCGCGGCGGCGGATCCATCGTGATCACCTCGTCGGTGGCAGGTGTGGGTGGGGCAGCCGGGGTGTCGCCTTACATCACCAGCAAGCATGCGGTGATCGGCCTCATGCGTACCGCGGCCCTCGAGGGCGCGCCGGATCGCATCCGGGTCAATACCGTCAACCCGGCGCCCATCGAGACACGCATGATGCGCTCCCTGGAGGACGGCTTTTTCCCTGGCGATGCCCAGGCCGCCCACGCCCAGATCGCGGGGACCATTCCCCTCGGCGCCTACGGTCAGCCCGAGGACGTCGCCAACGTCATGCTGTTCCTTGCCAGCGACGAGGCGCGTTTCGTCACCGGCTCGGTGTACATGGTCGATGGCGGTACCACAGCCCGATGAGGACGCTGCCCGCATGAGCGATGCCCTGCTGGAAACGGACCTGCCGCTGCCGAACAGGCGGCAGGGCAAGGTGCGCGATCTCTACGACATCGAACTTCCGGACGGCAGTGCCGGCGTGCTCATCGTGGCCACCGATCGCATCAGTGCCTTCGACGTGGTCATGGGCAATGGCGTTCCGGGCAAGGGCGTACTGCTGACCCGTATCTCCACGTTCTGGTTCGAGCACTTTGCAGACCGCATCGACCATCACCTGGTGGCCACGGACCCTGACCTGTTGCCGGGCCTGACGGCGGCGCAGAGGCGTGATCTGCAGGGCCGCAGCATGCTCTGCCGCAAGCTGGAGGTCGTTCCCATCGAGTGCGTTGCCCGTGGCTATCTGGCGGGGTCGGGTTGGAAGGATTATCAGCGCAGCGGCGCCGTCTGCGGCGTGGCGTTGCCGTCGGGCCTGCGCAATGGCGACCGACTGCCGGAGACCATCTTCACGCCCGCCACCAAGGCCGTCACCGGTCACGATGAGAACATCGCTTTCGAGGATGCGGCGGCGCGGGTCGGCGAGGGCCTCATGGTGCGCTTGCGACAGCTGACCCTCGATCTCTACGGTGCTGCGAGCGCATACGCTGCGGAACGCGGCATCATCCTCGCCGACACGAAGTTCGAGTTCGGCCTCGCGCCGGGCAGTGCCGAGCCCGTGCTGGTGGACGAGATCTTCACGCCGGATTCCAGCCGCTTCTGGCCGGCGGACAGCTGGCAGCCCGGCGGCGAGCAGGCGAGCTTCGACAAGCAGTATGTGCGCAACTATCTGGAAGAGCTGGTGGCTGCCGGCCGCTGGAACAAGACCGCGCCCGGTCCCGAGCTGCCCCCGAACGTGGTGGCGAACACGCTCGCCCGCTACCGCGAAGCCTGCCAGCGTCTCACCGGATCGGTTCCGCTCTGACGCCGGATCGAGGCGGCTGTCTGCACCCATGCAGACAAATGATGCTGCCGGCTCCGGTGGTCTTGCGCTTGGCATCGGGTTCGCGGCAGCCTCCACGGCATCTGGAGGTAGCCCATGCAGCAGTCCTCGCAGCCGGTGGTCAGCAGTCAGGCCGGCATCCATCCGCAGCTGACAGCGCGGGTCCTGCGGCATCGGGATCATCGCTGGCAGCGGCCTGTGGCGGATCACAGCCGGCGGGCCTTCGCGGTGGCCGGGCAGCGGGCCGCGGCTCACAGCGGTAGCCTGATACTCGATGCGGGGTGTGGCACCGGTGCCAGCAGCCTGTGTCTGGCGCGCCGCTGCGGTGACGCGCTGGTCATCGGCGTCGACAAATCCCAGGCCCGGCTCGGCCGCGGGCTGGACGGTCCTCGGCCCGACAACCTGCTCCTGCTGCGGGCCGATCTCGTGGACTTCTGGCGCCTGGCCGCCGAGGCGGGCTGGCAGTTGGCCCGGCACTGCATCTTCTACCCCAATCCCTGGCCGAAACCGGGCCATCTCGGCCGTCGCTGGCACGCCCATCCGGTCCTCCCCAGCCTGCTGGCGCTGGGTGGTGAGCTCGAACTGCGGACCAACTGGGAGACCTACGCCATGGAGTGGGAGGCGACGCTGACACTGCACGGGTGGTCGGTCCGCCGCGAGATCGTCACCGCTGACGCTGCAGCGGTGGTCTCGCCCTTCGAGCGCAAGTATCTGGCCAGTGGCCACCACTGCTGGCGGGTGCTGGCCGCAGACCCGGAACGCTGAGCGTGGATTGGCAGACCTATCAGGCCTGCTGTGATCGCGGCGACGTTCTGTCCCGCTACCTGCTGGAGCAGACCGCGATCCTGCTTGCCGACGCCGGCGAGCAGCAGCTTGCCGCAGCGCTGCAAGCCGTGTCGGGGCGGACACCGCTGCCAAAACCAGCGGACCATCGCGGGGGTCCCGGCAGTGATTTTTTCGTCCTCGAACTGGGCACGGGGCAGGCCGAGCGCATAGTGGCCCTGCTGCTCGAGGCCCGTGCCGCCGGCGCGAGGACCGCCGAAGGCCGCTCCCTCGGCGGCTTCGTGGAGGCGTGGCAGGAATACGTGGACTGGCGCACCGGAGTCCATCCTCGCAGTCCGGGTCCTGCCGGTGGCGAGCCTGGCTGAGTGCGCGCGCAGCTTGCGTCGGGGCCGCAGGGCTGTGGCATGATCCGGGCCAGGGAATTGACCGCAGCATTGGAGGCAGGGGGATGATGCGTCGGGGATGGGTTGCTGCGCTGCTGGCGCTGCTGCTGACGAGTGCGAGTGGCTGCGCGGTCCGCAGCAACGTCGGTGCCTACCTGGACGAGCCGCCGCCACCGGCTTCGGCTGCGGAGCGCGAGCGACGCTGCGAACGCTACTCCAATCGTCTCGAACGCACCGGAAGACACATGGCCAATCGCAATACCTTCGGACGGCTCGATCTGCTGCGGGCGGATCACCGTCGCATGGAACGTTTCGTCGACGCCCATTGCGACTGAACGCCCAGCAGCTAGGAGCAGAGCCCATGGCGCGCGTGGAAGTGGAATCCGAGGTGGCCGGTACCGTCTGGAAACTGGTGGCCGCGGTGGAGTCGGATCTCGCGCGGGGGGATCCGATCCTCATCCTCGAGTCCATGAAGATGGAGATTCCCGTGGAGGCGCCCGCCGCCGGCCGGCTCATCGAGCTGCGCGTGAGCGAGGAGGACCCCGTCGAAGAAGGCCAGGTCATCGCCATCCTCGAAACCTGATCCCCCTAATCCCACGATCCACCAGTGGGAGCAAACGTCGGCCGCAGGCCGGCGTCGCGATCGGCGACTGCCCTGGAACCCAGCCACGCGCATCGCCACGCCCGCTACGCGGACGTGCGCTCCCACCGCGTTGAGCTGGAATCCCGCGATATGCCAGTGGGAGCAAACGTCGGCCGCAGGCCGGCGTCGCGACCGGCGACTGCCCTGGAACCCAGCGCCACGCGCATCGCCACGCCCGCTACGCGGACGTGCGCTCCCACCGCGTTGTGCCGGGATCTTGCGACAAGCCAGTGGGAGCAAACGTCGGGCGCAGCCCGGCGTCGCGATCGGCGACTGCCCTAGAACCCAGCGCTACGCTGATCGGCGCACCCGCTCGCGCACGTCCAGCTTGCCGCGCCCGTGCCAGGACAGTGCCAATGCGGCGGACCTTGCCGCGTCTTCGTCACCGTGGTCCCATTGCTGGCGATGAACGGACTGCTGACCCGCTGCCTCACCGCGCTGCGGAGGACCCATGACCGAACTCTTGATCGCTGCTGCCCTCTGGATCGCCACCCATCTCGGCATCAGCAGCTCCGGCCTGCGCGGATGGATGACGGCCCGGCTCGGCGAGGGGGCCTACCTCGGCGCCTATTCCCTGCTGGCCGTGGCCACGCTCACGTTCCTCATCCTGGCCTGGGTCGACGCACCGCGGGACATCTGGCTGTGGTATCCGGCGCCCTGGCAGACCTGGTTCGCACTGCTGCTGATGCCCTTCGCGTTCCTGCTGCTGATCACCGGCCTGTTGGGTCCGAATCCCACCAGCGTCGGTCAGGAGGGGCGGCTCGCGGACCCGGACACGGTGCGCGGGGTGTTGCGCATCACCCGTCATCCGGTGCAGTGGGCCTTCCTGCTCTGGGCGGTGGCCCACGTGCCCCCCAACGGCGATCTGGCCACCCTGATCTTCCTCGCCGCCATTGCGCTGGTGGCGGGAGCCGGTACCCTGCTGATCGACCGCAAGAAGGCGCTGCAGGCCGGTGAGGCGTGGCCCGCCTTCGCCGCTGCGACATCCAATCTGCCCTTTGCGGCCATTGCTGCCGGCCGCAACCGTTTTGCCGTTCGTGAACTCGGTATCGGCAAGGTGCTGCTTGGGCTGCTTCTGTATGCGGTGGTGATCGCCAGCCACCGCTGGGTGGCGGGAGTCCCGATTGCAATCTGAACGGAACGCGACCGGATCTTCCGGTTCGCGACCCATGAATGTGGAGAGAAAGCAGTTATGAGCGAACTGGTGGAAATCCGGGTGCAGGACGGTGTCGCGGACGTCCGTCTGAATCGGCCCGACAAGTACAACGCCCTGTCACCGGAGATGTTTTCGGCGATCATCGCTGCGGGCGAGAGTCTCGCCAAGCGTAACGACGTGCGCGCCGTCGTCCTGTCCGGCAACGGCCCCGGATTCTGCTCCGGGCTCGATTTCGCGAGCTTCCAGGGCATGAGCGACAGCGGCGGAGTCGAGGCGGCCACCACCGGTGAGGCGACCAACAGCAGCGCACTGGCGCGGGACTCGGAGCATCCCGACAATCGCGCTCAGCGGCCCGCGTTCGTCTGGAAGCGCATGCCGGTACCGGTCATCGCCGCCATTCATGGCGTCGCCTACGGCGGTGGCCTGCAGGTCGCCCTCGGTGCAGACATCCGCATCGCCACTGCGGATGCGAAACTCTCGGTGATGGAGATCAAGTGGGGGCTGGTGCCGGACATGGGCCTCACCCAGACGATCCGGGACCTGGTCCGGCTCGACGTCGCCAAGGAACTCACGTTCTCCGGGCGCATCGTCAGCGGCGAGGAGGCCTGTCAGCTGGGCCTCGTGACCCGGGTCAGCGCCGATCCGCTGGCCGACGCCCTGAAGATGGCGCAGGAGATCGCCGCCCGCTCACCGGATGCCATTCGCGCCGGCAAGCAGCTCCTCGATGCGAGTTGGCACGCTGACGCCCACGCCGGCCTCGGCCTCGAGGCCAGCCTGCAGACGGCCCTGATCGGCACGCCGAATCAGTTGGAGGCGATTCACGCCAATTTCGAGAAAAGGGCGCCGCGCTTTGCGGATCCTGCGGCCTGAAGGCCAACGCGCCAGGGCTTCGCTACGGGGGGAAGGCATGCCATGAGCGACGACAACCAGACCGGCTTCGTGGCCACGTCAGTGGTGCTGTTGACGGCGAACTACCGCATCCGCGGCAAGATCATGCTGGCAGTGGACGAGCGCGTCACGGACCACGTCACCAGCGCGAAGAACTTCCTTGCAGTGGTGGATGCCGAAGTGCGCGCCAACGATGGCCGCATCATCTTTCAGGCCGAGTTTCTCAACGTGCACCGCGACCATATCGAGGTGATCGCCCCGGAGGAACTGACCCATCGGCCCTGATCCTCACAGGAGTGCACCTATGACCTGGGAAGCCGAAGCGGAGGAGATCCGCCGCCGCCGTGAGTATGCCCGCGCCCAGGGCGGACCGGCGGGCATCGAGCGCCAGCACGGCCAGGGCCGGCTCACGGTCCGGGAGCGGATTCAGCGGGTGCTCGATGCCGGCAGTTTCCGGGAATTCGGACGTGCCACGGCCACCCCGGAGACGGACGAGCAGGGCCAGCCGGACGGCTATACCCCGGCGAACTACGTTCTCGGTTTCGGCGCCGTGGAAGGCCGGCGGGTGGTGGTCGGCGGCGAGGACTTCACCCTCAAGGGCGGCTCCCCGAACGCAGCCGGCCTGCGCAAGTCCGTCTACGCGGAGCATCTCGCGGTGCGCTACCGGGTGCCGCTGATCCGCCTCCTCGAGGGCGGCGGCGGCAGCGTCCGCGGCGGCGGCAAGCCCGGCGGGACGGTGGGCGAACCGGTGCACACGGAACCGCGCTTTCGCATCATCGCGGATGCGATGGGGCAGATCCCGGTGGCATCGGCCGGCCTCGGCGCCGTGGCGGGCTTTCCGGCGGGGCGGCTGGTGGCGTCCCATTTCTCCGTCATGGTCCGCGAGGGCACTCAGGTCATGGCAGGTGGACCCGCCCTGGTGGAGCGGGCGCTGGGCCGACCCATCACCAAGGAGGAACTCGGCGGCCACCGGGTGCATATCCGTTCCGGTGTGGTGGACAACCTGGCGGAGGACGAGGACGACGCCCTGGCGCAGATCCGCCGCTTCCTGTCCTACCTGCCCGCCAACGTCTGGGAACTGCCGCCGCGCACTCCCTGCAGCGACCCCGTGGACCGCTGCGAAGACGAACTGCTCAGTATCGTCCCGCGCAATCGCCGTCAGCCCTTCGATATGCGGCGCATCATGACGCTGGTGGCGGATGCCGATTCCTGCTTCGAGCTGGCGCGGGGCTACGGCCGCGATCAGATCGCGATGCTGGCGCGGCTGTCCGGACAGCCGGTGATGCTGCTCGGCAACGACTGCCGCTTCTACGCCGGCGCCATGAGTGCTGCCGGCGCCCAGAAAGTGCGCCGCTTCATCGAACTGGCGGACACGTTTCACCTGCCGGTGGTGGATTTCGTCGACGAGCCGGGCTTCATGATCGGCCCGAAGGCGGAGGCAGAAGGCACCATCCGCTACGGCATGGCGGCGGTGGCAGCGGCGGCTCAGGCCACCGTACCGTGGGCGTCGGTGCAGGTGCACAAGACCTTCGGCGTGGCCGGAGCGGCCCATTACGGACCGGACGCTTACCTGCTGCTGTGGCCATCGGCGGAGTCAGGAGCGCTGCCGGTGGAAGGCGGCGTGGCCGTGGCCTACCGGCGGGAGCTGGCCGCCGCCGAGGATCCGGACGCGCTGCGCACGCAGCTCGAAGACGAACTCCGTGCCGGCCGCTCGCCGTTCCCCCGTGCCGAGTCCTTCTCCGCCCACGAGATCATCGACCCGCGGGAGACCCGACCGTTGTTGTGCGAGTGGGTGGAGTGGAGTCAGCACCGGCTGGAGACGCTGCGCGGGCCGGTTCGATTCGGTTTCCGCCCCTGATCCGGCAAGGGCTGATCACCCGAGGCCGCGGTTGCGTTGGTGTACAATGCCGCGCGCGTCGCGAGCACTTCAGCAGCCAACTCGAGGAGACACTGCAGCATGTCCATCAGTTTCAAAGACAAGGTCGCCATCGTCACCGGTGCCGGCGGTGGCCTCGGCCGTTGCCATGCCCTGGAACTGGCCCAGCGCGGGGCGCGGGTGGTGGTGAATGATCTCGGCGGTGCCATGGACGGAACCGGCGGCAATTCCGCCGCTGCCGAGGCCGTCGTCGAGGAGATCCGCGCTGCGGGCGGCGAAGCGATCGCGAACGGTGGTTCCGTGTCCGACGAGCAGGGCGCGAAGTCCATGGTCGCGGCGGCCATGGACAAGTGGGGCCGCGTCGACATTCTCATCAACAATGCCGGCATCCTGCGCGACAAGAGCTTCGCGAAGATGACCATCGAGGACTTCCGCACCGTCCTCGACGTCCACCTCATCGGCTCCGCGATGGTGACGCTGGCGGTGTGGCCGATCATGCGCGAGCAGGGCTTCGGCCGCATCGTGATGACCACGTCGCCCTCGGGTCTGTACGGCAACTTTGGCCAGACCAACTATGGTGCGGCAAAGCTCGGCCTGGTCGGTTTCATGAATACCCTCAAGATCGAGGGTGCCAAGTACAACATTCACACCAACGCCATCGCGCCGGTGGCCATGACCCGGATGACCGAGGGCCTCATTCCCGAGGAAGCCGGCAAGAACCTCGGCCCCGAGCTGATCACGCCCGGCGTGCTCTATCTCTGCACGGACGACGCGCCCAACGGCGTCATCCTGCAGGCGGCAGGCGGCAATTTCTCGGTGGCATGCGTGGTCGAAAACCAGGGGGTCAATCTCGGCCAGGACCCCAGCGTCGAAGACGTGGCAGCGCAGTGGGACAAGATAGCCGATCTCACAGGCGCGAAGCCGCGCAACATGCTGCAGCTCGGCTGACAGGCTGCAGCGCGGCCAACCATCCAGGCGGGGGCGAAGGACATGGAGCAGCCAGGCGGAGGAGGAGCGGACCGTCCAGTACGTGTGGAACGGCGCCGTGAACCGCGCTTTCAGCCCCCGACCCATCTCCGGCTGACGGTGCGTGCACCCGGTTTCCGGGCGTGGTTCGACCGCAAGGAGCGCGCGCTGCTCGATTGCAGCCAGTCCGGTCTGGCCTGGCTCGACCCAGAGCCGCCGGAAGTGGGTGAGGTGGTGATCTGCGACCTGCGTGGCGGGCGCTGGCGCCTGCGCGGCATTCCTGGACGGGTACGATCCGTGGATCGTCTGGTACGGGACTTCCGGGTCGGCGTCGAGTTCCTGCGCGACCAGCTCAAGCCCGCGCACGCCCGGCGCGTGTCCCTGGCCCTGGCGGACCTCGACTCCGGTACTCAGGGAGGCTGAACCCGTGGCGGCGATATTGATGTCCGTCGTGCTCGCCGTGGTGGTGGGTGGCATTGGCTGGCTGCTGCTCGGCAACCGCTTCACCCTCGATCCCGACGCCCATCAGAACGAGATGCTCAATCTCGGCCTCTATGTCGCCATCGCGTTCGTGCCGGTGTTCGTCATCGTCCTGATCTGGGCGCCATGAGGACAGCGCTGCCCATCGATGCAGACAGCGTAAAGGGTTTTCTCGATCCGGATGAAGGCTGGGCGCTGCACGAACAGGCGCTGGCCCTGCCGGGCACCGCACCCTGTCTCGAGATCGGCAGTTACTGCGGCAAGTCCACGCTCTATCTCGGCAGCGCCTGCCGCGAACGCGGCGCCGTGCTGTTCGCCGTGGACCACCATCGTGGTTCGGAGGAGCACCAGCCCGGCGAGGAATACCACGACCCGGAACTGGCAGCAGCGAACGGCGCCGGCGTCGACACCTTCGCCGTCTTCCGCGACACCCTCGCACGCGCTGGTCTGGAAGATACCGTGGTGCCCCTGGTGGCACCGTCCGCGGTGGTCGCGCGGGCCTGGGCGATGCCGCTCGGGATGGTGTTCATCGACGGTGGTCACAGCATGGCGGCGGCGCTCACCGACTACCGCGGGTGGGCGCCGCAGGTCATGCCCGGCGGTATTCTCGCGATCCACGATATCTTCCCGGATCCCGCGGACGGCGGCCGGCCGCCGTTCGAGATCTGGGAGCTGGCGAAACGCTCAGGACTGTTCGAGGAGATCGCGCTGGTTAAGACGCTGGGCTTCCTGCGTCGACTCGGGTAGCGCGACCCGGGTGAACAGTTCGCTGGCAGCGGTGGCGCCCGTGAGCGCGTCGGCTGCCAGCAGAATCGCCGCCGCAGTCCAGGTTGGACGTTCCTCCGGCCAGATCGCCTCATCCGGAAACACGTATCCGGTCCAGTAGGATCCGTCCTCGTGGCGCAGGTCGTGCAGCCAGCTGAACACCTCGCCGGCGCTGCGGCGGTTGCCGCTGGCCAGCAGGGCGAGGGTGAGTTCGCAGGATTCCGCCACCGTCACCCAGGGCCGGTCCGCCACGCAGCGACAGCCCAGACCCGGTTCCACGAACGTATCCCAGCGCGCCGCCAGCCGCCGCCGCGCCTGCTCGCCTTCCAGCACCCCGCCCAGCACCGGATAGAACCAGTCCATGGAGAAGCGCGCCTTGCTCTCCCACGTGCGGTCGAAGCGGTCCGGGCGCTGTCTGAGCGCATGGCCGAGCCGGGCGCGGGCGCTGATCCAGTCGCCCGGGTCCTCGCCGAGTTCCACCGCCGCGTTGATGGCGCATTCGAGGCTCTTGAAGATGGAGCTGCAGCCGGTGACCAGCGCATCGCGGCTGACACCGCTGCGGGAGTCCAGTGCCCAGTAGATCTCGCCGCTCGGTGCCTGCAGCGCCAGGACGAAATCCACCGCCGCCTGCAGCATGGGCCAGTAATCGCGCAGAAAGCGGCGATCCCGCGAGATCAGGAAGTGATGCCAGACGCCGGTGGCCGCGTAGGCGACGAAGTTCGTCTCCGCCCGAGTGTCGTCAGTGACGGCTCCATCCTTGTAGGCGGCGTACCAGCCCCCGTCCTCCCGCTGCATGGTCCGCAGCCAGGCGTAGGCCCCTTCGGCGGCATCCAGGCGGCCGCCGATGGCCAGCCCCATGGCTGCCTCCACGTGGTCCCAGGGATCCACGTGCCCCCCCTCGAACCACTGCAGGGCGCCATCGCTCTGCTGTTGGGCCGCAATGTAGTCCACCGTCGGACGCAGCAGCCGCTCCGGGAAACTGCCGCGGGACAGGAGCAACCGGGTCATACCGCCTCCGGGAGCGCATCGCGCTCGAAATAGCACACGATGCTCTTGCCGAGCAGCGGTGACAGCCAGCGCTCCAGCCGTCGGGTCAGACGCGGCGCCTGCATCAGGTCCCAGACCAGCAGCCGGTGCCAGAGCTGAACCAGGCGCGAACGCTCCGCCTCATCGGGTCCGGCTGCGCAGCGCAGCCACCAGTAGGGCACGTGCAGCGCATGGGCGCCGTGGGTGTCCAGATGGCGGAATCCGCAGCCTGTGATCAGACGCTCGAACTCGCGCCGCCGGAAAATGCGGATGTGGCCGCCGGGCGCCTCGTGATAGGCGTCGGACAGCAGCCAGCACAGCCGTTCCGGTCCATAACGCGGCACGCTTGCCACGAAGGTGCCGCCGGGTTTCAGCACGCGCCGGATCTCCGCCAGCACGCTGCGATGATCGAACACGTGCTCCAGCACTTCGGAGCAGATCACCATGTCGAAGCTGGCGTCGGTGAACGGCAGGTCCAGCGCGCTCGCTTCGATGAACGTGACGCTGCCACCGGCTGTGTCCGGCGGGGGCAGTTCCGCCTGCCGTCGCCGCGCCGTGGCGAGATCCTGCGCGGACAAATCGATGCCCACCGCGTGCACCGGGGCCCGCAGCCAGGCGGACAGGGTGTGCCGGCCTTCCCCGCAGCCCACGTCCAGCACCCGCATCCCGGGACGCAGGGCCGCGCGCTCGAAGTCCACGGTTTCCATGCTCATCGGCGCGCGTCCAGCATGCGGCCGTAGTAGGCACCCAGACGTTCCGCCGTCACCTGCCAGGAAAACTGCTCCAGCACCCGGCGTCGCCCGCGGGCGGCGAGCCCGGTGCGTCGCTCCGGATCCGCCAACAGATCATGGATGGCGCGGGCGAGGCCCTCGGCATCACCCGGCGCGACCAGCACCCCTGCATCCCCCACCACTTCCGCCAGGGCGCCGCCGCTGCTCGACACCACCGGTGTGCCGCAGGCCATGGCCTCCGCTGCCGGCAGGCCGAAGCCTTCGTACAGCGATGGCACCACGGCGAGGGTGGCGCGGGCATGGGCTGCGACCAGCTCCTCCCGGGTCAGGCCGTGCCGGAAGCTGACCCGCCCTTCGAGTCCGAGGCGCCTGATCTGCCGCAGGGTGACGCCGTTCTCCTTCGGCCGGCCGACCACCAGCAGTTCCAGCTCAGGATGACTGTCCCGCAGCGAATGCATGGCATCGAGCAGCACGCCGAGCCCTTTCAGTGGTTCATCGGCGCTGGCAACGGTGAGCAGCTGCTGCGGATGGCGCTCGACCGCCGGCAGCGGACGGAACGTGTCGCAGTCGATGCCGTTGTGGATCACGTCGATGCCTTCGGGATCGATCCCGAAGGCGTCGGCGATATCCAGCCGCGAGGCGTCGGACACGGTGACAATGCGTTGCAGCCGCCGGACCACCCGCGTCTGCATGCCGAGAAAACTGTGCCAGCGGCGGATCAGCAGCCGATGCTTCCAGCTCCTGGCGTGGGCCAGGGCAATGTCGCGGTCGCGCTGGATCGGATGATGGATCGTGCTGACCACGGGGAACCCGTGCCGCTGCAGCGCCAGCAGGCCGTGGCACAGGCTCTGGTTGTCGTGGACGACATCGTAGTGGCGGCCGTGCTTGAGCAACCAGGGCACGACCCGCCGTCCGAACGTCCATGGCTCGGGAAAGCCGCCGCTGAGCATGCTGAAGTACTCGCACAGATCCGTCGCTGAGCGGAAATGCGCGGGGCGCAGAGCCGTGACGTGATTGGGCACTGCGTACAGATCGAGGCTCGGGATGCGGATCAGCGGGATGTCGTCGTCGAGCTGCGGATAGGGCGGGCCGGAGATCACGTCCACCCGGTGACCGGCATCGGTCAGGGCCCGCGCCAGGGCGGCGATGTAGATGCCCTGGCCACCGCTGTAGGGATTGCTGCGGTAGCCGAGCAGGGCGATTCGCAGGGGACGAATCCCATCGCGGGTGCCATCAACGCGCGGCGACAGTGCTGTGGTCGCGGCCAGCCCGGCCCCCGCCGTTTCCATCCGGTTCGTATCCCGTCATGCAGATGTGCAGCCGGCGCTGCGGTGGTTCAGACGGCCGGCACCCCAAGCGCAGCCACCGAGCGGGGGTACGCGACCCGCGATTGTAGACACACGGACTGTCGAAATCCAAGGGCTAGCGATCCAAGTCTTTGATCGCCGTGCGTTTTGTCGACGCGATCCTGGCCCCGGTCTTGGTGAGGCGCGGTTGCTCGCCGGACCGGGCCAGATCCGTCGCCCGGCGGCCGTAAGGCTGGCTGCGCCGATTGCGCCCCGGGGGCACATCCTCATGGTGGCGCCGGCGGTCGACGCCGGATCGCCGCTCCGGCCCGTAGGCCGGTGCCTCGTGCTCCACCTCGAAGACATGGGCGAACAGGTTGGCGATGACCTGCTGACCACCCTGGGTCTTGCGCAGCAGCCTGAGCGCATCGGTGATGTACGGTGACACCACGTCCCAGAAGAACGCGGGATAGGCCTCCCGCAACTCGGAAGCGTTGCTGTAGCCGAGCCGTTCTGCCTCGCCTGTCTCGCAGAACTCCGCATACAGCCGGCCGAGCTTCTGGATGTAGCGCGGGTCGGCCAGCTGTCCCACCAGATCGGCGGCCCGTACCAGGCCAGGAAAATCGTCCACGCACTGATAGTCATCCGCGGCGGGCACTGGAAACCGGGTGTGCTCGATGTTGTTGCAGATCTGATCGAGATCGAGGACCGGATCGTCCGCAAAGCGTTCCCGGACGAAGATCTGTCCCCGGTCGACATGAAACGGCGTCATGTATGCGTCCGTCGACCCCGGCGGTGGCGTCACCAGTTCCGCCTCGTCGTTGATCACATAGCGACCGCCCCGGTCGGCCCGACAGACGCCGCGCACGTAACCCACGTCGTGGAACAGCAGACTGACCACGAAGTGCACCCAGTCCGTCGGCGTCACGCCGCCATCCGCCTGCAGCTTCGCGCGCAGAATCTCCTGGCCCACTTCGGTCACCAGGATCGTGTGCTCCATGTCGTGGTAGGGCGCATCGGTGTTCGCGAGGGATTCCAGCGCCGTCCGGGCGATGGAGTCGAGCAGGTCCGCGTAGGTGGGTTCCTGATGGGGAAAGGCAGTCAGGTACGCGCGGCGTATCTCGGCGGTGAACGCATCGATGACGACCGCGACCGGACTGAACATGTCGTTTACTCCCAGTGCTCGGGCGGGACTCCGGACTGCGCCGCCGCGATGGGGGGCCGGCGTGCCGCGCCGGTATCGTAACTGCATGGTAATCCGCGCCGAGCGCGCACGCCTATCCCCAGCGTGCCCGGGTCGGCGGGCCCTGGGCACCGGTCGT
This sequence comes from Pseudomonadales bacterium, assembly GCA_007122315.1. Classification (GTDB taxonomy): domain Bacteria; phylum Pseudomonadota; class Gammaproteobacteria; order Pseudomonadales; family Azotimanducaceae; genus SLTB01. The sequence goes on from SKUB01000136.1 coordinate 14,091, forward strand.
CGTGGTGACTAAGATCGATCTTGCGCATACTCAGCTCCTGCTCTTGAGGATAGCTCATGATTCGCGCCATCGAACTGCGCCATCTCCGCACCCTGTCCGCCCTGCGGGACACCGGCAGCCTGGTGGAAGCTGCGGAACGCGTGTGCCTGACCCAGTCCGCTCTCTCCCACCAGCTGAAGGACCTCGAAGACCGGCTCGGCACGTCCCTGTTCGTCCGCAAGACCCGCCCGGTGCGCTTCACGCCTGCCGGCCGCCGCCTGATCGAACTCGCCGACCGGGTGCTGCCGGAATTCCAGGCCGCCGAGCGGGATCTGACCCGGCTCACCGGCGGCAGGGCAGGGCGCCTGTACATGGCCATCGAGTGCCACAGCTGCTTCGATTGGCTGCTGCCGGCCATCGAACGCTTCCGCGACGACTGGCCCGAGGTGGAGCTGGACCTGTCCAGCGCGTTCGGTTTCGCGCCGCTGCCCGCGCTGGCACGAGGTGATCTGGATCTCGTGATCACGTCGGATCCCATCGCCCTGCAGCGCGTCGTCTATGAGCCCCTGTTCCGCTACGAAGCGGTGCTCATTGTCGCGCCGGATCATCCGCTCGCTGCCCGTGACCATGTCCTGCCCGCCGATCTGGCCGCCGAGACGCTCATCACCTATCCGGTGGAGCGGGACCGACTCGATGTCCTCACCCGCTTTCTGGACCCGGCCGGCGTGGAGCCGGCGCAGATCCGCCAGGCGGAACTGACGCCGATGATGGTGCAGCTCGTCGCCAGTGGACGCGGCGTCGCCTGCCTGCCCAACTGGGCGGTCACCGAACACGTGGCCCGCCGCTTCGTGGTCCCGCTCTCGCTGGGCCCGAACGGACTGTGGCCCACGCTGCATGCAGCGCTCAGGGAAGAGCAGCTCGAGGAAGCGTACGTGGGCGCGTTCGTGGAGGCGGCGCGGCACACCTGCTTTGCGCGCCTGGTGGGGGTGAAGCCGGCGGAGGCTGCCGCGCGCGCATCGCGCGCATAAAGAAAAAGGCCCCGCATCCTGGGGATGCGGGGCCTGGGAGTGTGACCTCCCATCATGAGGGATACAGTCCAGTACGCCCTTGCCTGTCCCGATTCGGCCCTCGTCCAGGGAACGAAGACGGGATTGCGCCTTTCGGCCTCCGACTGTGCCGCCGGAGGTGATGTCCGGCGCGAGTCAGGAGGCGACTCTGGAGGCTCCCTTAATAGTGATTGGACTATTAATTTGGATCACCTCCTCAGCGCGTGCAGGGAGTGGTTCGGTGCACTCGAGCGATCCCCTGGTCAATCGACGAGCACAAGATGATCCCGATCTTTTATACGCCGACCCCCATATGTTGTCAAAGCCCGCCCCACCCTGGCTGCCCATCCGTCACGGGACCAATGCCTGGCGCGTCCACCCCTCGCCGGCGCGGGTGAACGCCCAGCGGTCATGCAGACGGTCCGCAGGATGAATCTGCAGGCACTCGGCACTGATCACTGTGAGGCCCAGCGCCAGCGCCGCATCCGGGGGTTCGGGGTTCGGGCCGAGCGCGTCGTCGAGTTCCCCGTGCGCCCGGCGCAGATCGTCAGGGTCGGGCAGGAATGAGCTCTGGGGATAGCCCTTGCCGTAAAGGTGGTCCATGACCTGACTGCTCCGGGGCCGGCGCTGCCAGTGCCGCCTCAGCAGCGCCCGTGACAGTGGTTCGGCCCGGGCCTGAAGCCGCCACTGCCGCTGCAGGCTCGGATACCAGGTGGCCACCTGACAGCGTGGCTCGGCCGCGAGCTCGCGCCCTTTGGCAGACGTGGCGTTGATGAACAGCGCCAGGCCATCGTCCACGTCCCGCAGCACCAGCGTCCGCACCCGCGGCTGGCCGTCGTCCGAGACGGTGGCCAGCCAGCACAGCTCCGCGTTGGCATCTCCGCTCTCGCGTGCGCGCGCACGATCCTGCCGCAGCGCGGCCAGCGGGTCTGCCGAGGGGTGCGTGCTCAGATGGCGCCGCCGCTGTCCGTCGGGCTCGTGGATGCCGTCTGCTGACGCCGGATCTCAGCGATGTCTCTCTGGATCTCGCTGAGACGGAACACCACGTCCGGGAGCTGATCCATGATGCGCCACAGCATGTAGGCGATGGCGAGCAGAACGAGAAAGGAAAGGAAGGTCATGCATTGAACTCCTGAATTATGGAAACCAGTTCTGATCCACAAAGCGGCATCGCGACACCGCCAATTGCCGATTCAGATGCTCCTCATCGCGTCTGTGGTGCTGCGCGACAGGTATAACGCGAAGGTGTCCCGCCGGGCAAATCCGGCTCAGGCGCTGCCTCGAGCGTCCGGTGGAAACGCCTTCGGCTTGAGCAGCGCAGCTTCCTCCGCCTCCGCTTCGCCCCAGGCGGACCAGGCCGCGCTGCTCCGGAAGTGGACAGCGCCCAGGGTGGGGAGATTGTCCAGACTTGGCGCCGTGCCGTCACGCAGCAGGTTCACCAGATCCGTCAGTCCCGGGTTGTGGCCCACGAGCATCAGCACCCGAGTGGACTCAGGCGCGGCCCGCACCCAGGCCAGCAGCGTGTGCGCGTCAGCGAGATAAAGGCTGTCCTCGTAGTCCACCCGGCGCGGATCCACCAGGCCCGGAATCAGGAACGCCAGCGTGTCTCGGGTCCGGCGGGCCGGCGAACACAGGATCCGGTCCGGTCTCGGCAGGCGCTCGGCGTAGATGGTTGCCATGCGGGTACCGTCGTCGACCCCGCGCTGGTTCAGCGTGCGCTCGAAGTCGGATCGCCCGCCTTCCTCCCAGCTCGATTTCGCATGCCGGACAATCAGCAGCTCCCGCGTCACGAACACCTCCCGTTTCTCTCATTCACCCCAGTCTACCGCCAGCACCCGCCCGCTTCGCTCGAATCCCGCGTTGTGCCAGTGGGAGCAAAAGTCGGGCGCAGCCCGGCTTTGCGATCGCGGACTGCAGTCGGGCTCGGGCATGACACAAATCGCGACGCCCGCTACGCGGACGTAAGCTCCCACTGACTTGTCGCGAGAATCCTGCGTTGTGCCGGTGGGAGCAAAAGTCGGGCGCAGCCCGGCTTCGCGATCGCGGACTGCCGCCGTGCCCGAGCGTGACGCAGCTCGCGACGCCCGCTACGCGGACGTAAGCTCCCACTGTGCCTCGCTGGCGCGGCGCGCGTCGGACGTGTCCGCGTTGACACTCGCCGTGCCCCGGAGGCATGTTCACGGGCGGTGCGCCGGGCAGCGCCCGACGATGGGGGAGTGCGTGAAGACGATCCGAGGATTCGATCTCGCCAGGCAGGTGGCCGGCCTCGAGCTGCTGTTCGATGTCGGCCTGTCGCTGACCTCGGAGCGGGACCACGACCGGCTGATCGAGAAGATTCTGCTGTCGGCCAAGCAGTACTGTCGCGCCGACGGCGGCACCATCTACCTCGCGACCGAGGACAATCACCTCGAGTTCGCCATCATGCGCAACGACACCATGGGCACCGCCCTCGGCGGCACCACCGGCAAGCCGTTGGATAAGCTGCCGCGGGTCCCCCTGCTCGACCCGGCGTCCGGAGAGCTCAACGAGCGCAACATCGCCGCCTACTGCGCGAACAGCAAGCTGTCCGTGAACATCGAGGACGCCTACGAAACGGAAAGCTTCGACTTTTCCGGCACCAAGGAGTTCGACCGCCGCAACGGCTATCGTTCGCAGTCGTTCCTGACCATCCCGATGCTGAACAACTCCGGACGCATGATCGGCGTCCTCCAACTCATCAATGCCCAGGATCCCGAGACCGGCGAGATCGTCGCCTTCGACACCCACCTGCAACAGATCGTGGAGGCGCTGGCCTCCCAGGCGGCGGTGGCGTTGGACAATCAGCAGCTGCTCGCCGCCCAGCGCACGCTGATGGAGAGCTTCATCCAACTCATCGCCGAGGCCATCGACGCCAAGTCCCCCTACACCGGCGGCCACTGCGAGCGGGTCCCCATCATCACGCAGATGCTCACCGAGGCCGCCTGCCGCGCGGACGAGGGACCACTGGCCGAGTTCGATCTCGACTCCGAGCAGTGGTACGAACTCAGAATCGCCGCCTGGCTCCACGACTGCGGCAAGATAACCACCCCCGTCCACGTCATGGACAAGGCCACCAAGCTCGAGTCCATTCGCGACGGCATCGACACGATCCGGGCCCGCTTCGAGGCGCTTAAACGGGAGACGGAACTCGCCCACCTGAGGGCCGGCGGCGGCGACCGCGACCCGGAGTTGCTCGCTGCATTGGCGGCGCTGGACGACGACCTCGCGTTCCTGGAGCGCTCCAACGTCGGTGGCGAGTTCCTGTCCGACGAGCACAAGGACCGTATTCGCCGCATCGCCAGGCGCACCTGGCGCTGTGGCGCTGCCCAGCAACCACTCTTGACCCCGGAGGAGACCGAGCTGCTGTCCATCTCCCGCGGCACCCTCAGCGAAGAGGAGCGGCTGGTGATCAACGGCCACATGGTGCAGACCATTCGCATGCTGGAGCGGCTGCCCTTTCCCCAGGACCTCAAGCGGGTACCGGAGTACGCCGGCGGGCACCACGAGACCATGGACGGCACGGGATACCCCAAAGGCATCTATGCCGGCGACATGTCCATCCCGGCACGGATCATGGCGATCGCCGACGTGTTCGAGGCCCTCACCGCACCGGATCGTCCCTACAAGCGGGGCAAGTCCCTGTCGGAAAGCATGACGATCATGGGGCGGATGAAGCAGCGCAATCACCTCGACCCGCAGCTGTTCGACCTGTTCGTCACCAGCGGTGTCTACAAGACCTACGCCGAGCGCTACATGGACCCGGAGCAGGTGGACGAGGTGGACGAAGCGGCTCTGCTCGCCATCAATCCGGAACCCTTCGAGCCGCCGCCGGAGGCGGAACGGGCGCAACGCTGGAAGACGTTTCTGCCCGAGTACCAGCGCCTCGTTCGCTCAGTGCTTGGCGACGTCGGCGGCCGCTGAACCGCCGATCACCGGCAGGCCCCGCAGCAGCAGCCAGACCACCGCCACCGGGAATCCGAGCAGGGCCAGTGCCACGGTCCAGGCCACGGTCGTGGGCAGCGTTCGCTCCACGGCCCAGATCACGGCCGCGAAGCACAGGACCCCGAGGTAGAAGTCCGCCAGCAGCACCCGGCCCCAGGCTGCGGCCGTGACCGCGTTCATGCCGGCGGTTCCATCCGTGACTATCGTGACGCCGAGCAGGACGAGGAACGCCGCAGCAGCGGCAACGAGCAGGGTCTTCAGGATCATGGCGTCGACGCCTCCTGTCGTGAATCGAATCGCCCGCAGTCACGCGAGCATGCAACGGTAATCTGCTGCGCGCTGGCGCGGCCTCGATCGCGGGCGGGCTCCGGTGTTCGCTTCAGTCCCGGACCCGGGTACGAGCCCCCGGCTTCGCCGCGATCAGATCGGCGAGGGAGCGAACGCGATGATCTGCAAGCGCCGGCCATGGAAACTGGCCGCTGGGGTCGAAGTGGACCGTACGCACGCCCGCTGCGCGGCCGGCTTCGAGATCGAAGCGGAAATCGCCGACCATCACCGCGGCGTCGGGTGGCAGCTGCCAGTCGGCGAGCAGGGTCAGGATGCCGCCGGGGTCCGGTTTCGGTGGTGCCTCCTCGCGTCCGAGGATGCACGCCGGGTCGAACAGATGCATCACCCCGATCCGTTCCAGGCAGCGCAGCGCGTTGTTGCGGCTGTTCCGGGTCAGGATCCCCAGCATGCAGCCTGCCGTCGCCAGATGTTCGAGCAGGGCCGCGCAATCCGGCTGCGCCTCGGCAGCGCCCGCCAGTTCCAGTTCGATGGCATCCAGGCGCTGGTGCAGACCTGCCGCTTCAGTGACGGGCAGGCCCGCCAGGTACTCCAGGATCGGTTCGCCGTTCGGAATGCCGAGTTCGGCCCGAATGGCGTCGAAATCGTGCTGCGGCCGGGTCAGGGTGCCGTCCAGGTCGAAGATCCAGCCGCGCCGGAGTGGCTCGGCGTCGGTCACGACAATGCGGCCCGAAGTGCGTCCAGCAGGGTCTCATTCTCCCTGTCGGTGCCGACGCTGATGCGCAGGCAATCGTCCAGACCGGGCGCAGTGAAGTGGCGCACCAGAATGCCGGCGGACTGCAGCGTCTGCTTAACGGCCAAGGCTTCGCTTC
>SKUB01000190.1 GCA_007122315.1 Pseudomonadales bacterium
ACGGCGCGGACCATGGCTGCGCTCAACTCGAAGCGCAGGAAGTGCACCGATGAGGTCTTCTCCTCGCTCTCGCGTTCGAGATCTTCATCGGCAATGGCATACACCCGATCGAAGCCGTCCACCTGCACGTAGACCCGGTCCTCGACGCCGATCAGTTCCGCCAGCCGCGCGCGACGGACGTCGACGTCTGCGAACTCGAGCATGAACGTGGCTTTCCAGTTGTTGCCGTCCGGGATCAGCGGATTGTAGGACTCGAGTTCCTCCTCGATGCCTGCGGCTTCGAAGATGCGCTCGACCCGCAGCATTTCCTGCACCTGATAGTGCATGGTGAGGAAATCCTCGAAGTACAGATTGGCTGTTCCGTCCTCGTCCAGAGAGATGCGCCGCGGCTTCTTGTGGGCGATCACCTTGCGCCGGAAGTCGTCGCGGATCTGCGCGTAGTGTTCGAGACTGTGAAGGCTGTTGCGATCGAGTTTCTGCATGATGGATTGCTCCTCTGACTCAGCCGCTGAGGGAATTGATCAGCACTTCCCTAGAGACCGTAGGCGACGCGCAGCATGGTGATGGGGTGTTCCGGTGCCTTCTCGCCCTCGAGGCCGTGCTCGATCATGCGGCCGGCCATGGGGCAGTCGCTGCCGTAGTGCTCGGCGCCGGCCTGCTTGACCCGGTTGACCACGGGACGCGCGATCTTCACGGCGTAATCGTGGGTCTCGCTCTTGATCGCGTAGGTGCCATCGTGGCCCGAACAGCGCTCGATCATGGTGATCTCCGTGTCCGGAACCAGGCTGAGGATCTCCCGGGTCTTCTGGCCGATGTTCTGTACCCGCTGGTGACAGGCGACGTGGTAGGCGACCTTGCCCAGCGGCTGCTTGAAGTCCTTGTCGAACAGGCCGTCTTTGTTGCGCAGGGCAAAGTACTCGAAGGGATCGAAGATGTGCTTGGCCACCTTCTGCACGTCAGGCTCGTCGGGGAACATCAGCGGCAGTTCCTGTTTGAACATGAGCACGCAGGACGGAATCGGGGCCATGATGTCCCAGCCGTCCTCGATGGCGGCGAGCAGGACCGGAATGTTCGCGTCCTTCAGGCGTTTGACGGCTTCGAGATCGCCGAGCTCGAACTTGGGCATGCCGCAGCAGCGCTCGCCCGTCAGTACCTTCATCGGGATGCCGTTGCGGTTCAGCACCAAAGCGAGGTCCTCGCCGAGCTGGGGCTCGTTCCAGTTGCCGTAGCAGGTGGTGTAGAGCGCCACCTTGCCGGTGGTACGAGCCGTCGCCTTGACCTCGAGCTCAGCGCCGGCGACGTCTTTCTGCCGCTTCTTGAACGTTTTCGAATGGAACTTCGGCAGCGGCGCTTCGGGATGGATGCCGGCGGCCGCATTCAGGGCCTTGCGCAGCATGCCGACGCCATTGACGGCATTCGCCGTCTGGGCGATGCCGGGCGTGCCGACGAAGCCGAAGACGCCGTCGGTGCTGGTGATGAGCCGGTCGCGCCATTTGGACTGACCCTTCTTGAAGGCCACCGCTTTGGCGCGCAGCATCAGGTGCGGAAAATCCACCGCGAATTCGTGGGGTGGCAGGTACGGGCATTTGGTTTCCGCGCACAGGTCGCACATGAAGCATTGCTCTGCGACCTTGGGGAAGTCGGCCTTGTCGACGCCGTCGAGCTCCATGGTGGGGGATTCGTCCACCAGGTCGAACAGCACCGGGAAGGCCTGGCACAGACTGACGCAGCGGCGACAGGTGTGGCAGATGTCGAACACGCGCTCCAGTTCCGCGTCGAGCGCGCCCTGGTCCCAGAACTCGGCCTCTTTCCAGGGAATGGGTTCGCGCCGTGGGCGCTCCAGGTTGCCTTCGCGATACTCGGACACGGGGCGGTTTCCTCTTGTGGAGAATGCTTGTCTTTACAGGGGGCGTTCGGGCCCAGCAAGAAAGAGGGGGCTCAGCGAGCCCCCTCGTCCCAAGCCTCCACGACGCGCGTGGAGTTGCTGGTCAGGCCAGTGCGTCCAGAGCCTTCTGGAAGCGGTTGGCGTGAGAGCGCTCGGCCTTGGCCAGGGTTTCGAACCAATCGGCGATCTCATCGAAGCCTTCTTCGCGAGCCGTCTTGGCCATGCCCGGGTACATGTCGGTGTACTCGTGGGTCTCACCCGCGACAGCGGCCTTGAGGTTGTCCCGGGTGGTGCCGATGGGCAGACCCGTGGCCGGATCACCGACCTGCTCGAGGTACTCGAGGTGGCCGTGGGCGTGGCCGGTTTCACCTTCCGCGGTGGAGCGGAACACGGAGGCGACATCGTTCTCGCCTTCCACGTCAGCCTTGGCTGCGAAGTAAAGGTAGCGCCGGTTGGCCTGGGATTCGCCTGCGAAGGCTTCCTTCAGATTTTCGAGGGTCTTGCTGGTCTTCAGTTCCATGGTCACTTCCCTTATCCGGTTGCCGGTACTACCGCCAGGAAGGGCGGGAGGGCTCCGAGTATACGAGACGGACGCGCGGGCGACATTCGAAAGTCCTGATCACTGCCATAGGCAGGGCCTATTCACGCGAGGCGATCAGGCGGGGATGCAGTCGAACATCAAGGACTTGGCGACGCCGGGAACGGGCTATGGCCGTTCGCCATAGGTTATGTGAATGATAATCGTTATCGTCTCCCCCCGGCTCAGTGTTTGACGGTGATCTCCAGCGGCAGCTGTGAGAACCGCTCGCAGCCGGTCTCGGTGACTCTCACGGTCTCACTGAATCCGATTCCGAACTGACGATAGACCAGGCACAACGGCACCATGTGAAACACCATCCCCGGCTGCAGGGTCCGGGTTTCGCCCCGGCACAGGCTGATGATCTCACCCTCGCCCCAGTCCGGCGGGTAGTTGACGCCGATGGAGTAGCCGAGACGATGGCGGAAGAACTCGCCGAAGCCGGCCTTTTCCACCTCGGCCCGCGCGATCCGGTCCACGTCCTCGGCGCTGACGCCGGGTTTGATCGTCGCCATGGCGGTGTCCACCGCCGCGATGCAGGCCTCTGCCACCCGCTGCTGCCGTTCGGTGGGATTGCCGATGAACAGCGTGCGCATGAGTGCGGCGCAGTAGCGGAACTTTGTGGCCGACAGTTCCATGAATACCAGATCCCGCTCGCCGACGATGTCGCTGCGCGCGGTCTGATGGGGCAGGCAGGTGCGCTCGCCTGAGAGAATGAACGGCGGCAGGCTCATGTACTCGCCGCCGGCCTCGAAGATGACGCGATGCACCTCGGCGTTGATGATGTCGTCGGAGACGCCTGGGGCTGCGATCTCGAATCCGGCTGTCATGGCCTTGTCGACGATGGCCGCACTGCGGTGCATGACCGCGATCTCTTCGTCCGACTTGATCATGCGCGCGTCCCAGATCGCGGGAGCGGCGTCGAGGAATTCTGCACCGGGCAAGGCCAGCTCGAGCTGCTCGTGCTCCTCGATGGTGCAGAACCAGCCTCGTTTCTCGATTCCGACGCGTCGGGTGCGCAGGCCCAGATCGCGCATCACGCGCGCGGTGATTTCCGCCGGCACTTCCCAGTCGTCCACCGGCACGATGCGGGTCACCCATGCGTACTCGGCGACGTTGAGGCACTCGAAGCGGCGCAGGACCAGCACCGGGTCCATGCCCGGCGCCATCACCAGGCAGTGGTACTTGTAATAGCCGGGCGTCTCGTAGCCGGTGAGCCAGGTGATGTTTTCCGGGGATCGGACCAGGAGAACGTCCAGATCCAGGCGCGCCATATTGGCCAGTACGGCTTCCCAGCGGCGCTGATACTCCATCAGGGTGAAGCCGAGGCGACCGTGGGTGTTCATGGTCAGCAGGTCGCCGTTCCCGAGCCGATGTTGCACGGTCTCGAACAGGGTTTCCGGCGCGATCTCGCGCACATCCATGATCGGTTTGCCTGGAAGTCGCGTCATCGGATCACCTCCCCTCCGAGCGGGTCGCCCATGCAGATGCCCTCATCTGATGGCCCTGACCCTGGTGGCCCTGACCCTGGTGGCCCTGACAATGTGCTTAGCACGCACCGTGCCGCTGCGCGCGACCGGTCATCCGAAATCCGCAAGCGGGCCGAGGGATGGCGCGCGGGGTTCACTGAATCCGTCGCTGCCGGTGGGGTCGCGCTGCTGGTGGCCGGGCGCGCTGACACGGTTGCTGGCATGGGCAACCTCACCGCTGGCCCGAGCCATCACCGGCAGCCGACAGCTCACGGTCACTCCTCCCCGGGGGGCGGTCAGGCGCGTTTGGCTCCGCGGGAACCCGCCTTGTCCATGGCGTCTGCCACGGCCCCGTGCGTGATGCGGCCGGCGCGGACATTGAGGCCGGCGGCGAGGTGCGCATCCGCGTCCATGGCGCCGTCGATACCCTTGTCGGCCAGGGCGCGTACGAAGGGCAGCGTCACGGCGTTGAGCGCCAGGGTCGAGGTGCGCGCCACGGCGCCGGGCATGTTGGTGACGCAGTAATGGACGATGCCTTCCTCGACGAAGGTCGGATCCGCGTGGTTGGTGGGGCGACTGGTTTCGAAGCAGCCGCCCTGGTCGATGGAGATGTCCACCAGAGCCGAGCCCGGACGCATCTGTCGCAGCAGTTCCCGGTCCACGAGGCGCGGTGCGGTGGCGCCGGGAATCAGCACGGCGCCGATCACCAGGTCCGATTCGGCGACGCTGGCCTCGATGGCATCGCGGGTCGCGTGCAGCGTGTGGACACGGCCGCCGAACGCCTGGTCCAGGGCCCGCAGGCGGGCCGGCGCCAGATCGAGCACTGTGACTTCTGCGTGCAGTCCGACCGCCATCCAGGCCGCGTTACTGCCGGAGACGCCGCCGCCGATGATGGTCACACGACCGGGCGCGACGCCGGGCACGCCGCCGAGCAGGACCCCGGCGCCGCCCTGGGCCTTCTGCAGGCACAGGGCACCCACCTGCACCGACATGCGACCCGCAACCTCGCTCATGGGGGTCAGCAGGGGCAGGGAGCCGTCGCGGGCGGTCACGGTCTCGTAGGCGATGGCAGTGAGTCCGATCTCCTGCAGCCGGGCGGTGAGTTTCGCATCCGCCGCCAGATGGAGGTAGGTGAACAGGGTGTGCTCGCGCCGCAGCAGGTCGCATTCTGCAGTGGAGGGCTCCTTCACCTTGACGATGAGTTCGGCAGCCCCGAACACCGCTTCGGCATCGGCAAGGATCTCGGCGCCGGCGCGCTTGTAGGCGTCGTCGTCAAAGCCGATGCCGAGGCCGGCACCTGACTGGACGCTGACGCTGTGGCCTGTTTCCGTGAGTTCACGCACAGCCCCGGGCGTGAGGCCGACGCGGTATTCATGGACCTTGGTCTCGGTTGGAACTCCGATATGCATCGTCACGTCCTCCCTGTCGAGGTCATTGCACCGTGCGCGACCCTTCCGGCTCCGGGTCCGGCGGCTGCGCGCACAGTCCCGCCTGATGATGGACAAGTCGCGCCTTGTCGTCTTCCGCCACGAAGAGGTTGGTGGCCGTCAGCATCTGGCTGCCCAGCGCCTCGTAACACACCACCATGACAAGACGCTCCATGACGAACGCGCGGGCGTGGTGCGGCACGATCTCCGGCGCATCGGGATTGGAAAGAATGCGCTCCCAGCTTTCCATCACGGCCGTGCGACTGAGCAGTGCCGGCCAGCCTGGATGGATGCAGATCACCGGATGGCGCCGGGCCCAGATCCGGTCCATGGCCGCAACGTCCTGCTCCGAGAAGGCCAGATAGAACGCATCGTTGGCGAACAGGGCGAGCTCCGGATCCACGCGTTTCCCTTCATCGACGGTTGCTGCCCCAACTATCGCACAAGGGAGGCGCTGAACGCTTCGCAGCCCTCGACCTCAACCTGCCTGGAGTCTGGCAGGCACCATTGCGACACCCGGGGTGCACCTCTAACATCCGTCGTCCCGCGGTGGATGGAAATTCCCCATGACTCTGATTCCCGAGCAGCACCAGCAGCGTCTCAACGGTGTCGATCTCTGCTGGTTCCGCTGGCGTGGCAGTGAACCGGCTCTGGCGCCGGTGCTCCTCGTGCACGCGACGGGCTTCCACGCCCGTTGCTGGGATCAGGTGGTCAAGCACCTGCCGGGGCGGGAAGTGATCGCGGTGGACATGCGCGGGCACGGTCGCAGCGGCAAGGATGAACCCATCACCTGGGACACGTTCGGCCGGGACCTGATCGCCCTGGTGCAGCACCTTGGACTCAGCGGTGCCGTCGGCGTCGGCCACTCCATGGGCGGCCACAGTCTGGTGCAGGCGGCCGCAGCGGAGCCCGATGCCTTCTGCCGGCTGCTGCTGGTGGACCCGGTGATCATGGCGCCGGAGGTGTACGAACAGCGTCAGGATTGGGGCGATGGCGCCGAGCATCCCACCGCGAAGCGGCGCAACCGCTGGCAGTCCTGGCAGGAGATGTTCGAACGCTTTCGTGACCGGAAACCGTTTGCCTCCTGGGATCCCGCGGTGCTGGAGGACTACTGCCGCTGGGGGATCCTCCCGGATCCGGAATCCGGAGAGGGCTGGATCCTGGCCTGTCCGCCGAAGGTGGAAGCGGCCATCTACATGGGTAGCTCGGGCCGTAACGTCCACGAGTTGCTCTCGGGAATCAGCGCCCCTGTCACCGTCCTGCGCGCCCGCCCCCGTACCGGTGACCGTGACACGATGGATTTTTCGTCGTCACCGACCTGGCCTGAGCTGGCGCAGCAGTTCCCCGACGGCCGTGACGTCCTGCTCGAGGAACACTCCCATTTCATCCCGATGGAGGCGCCCGCGCGGGTGGCGGCCTTCATTCTGGAGGGATCTGCAGGGTCTCGCCGATCCTGTTAAGGTCCCGCCTTCGCAGATCATCTGGGAGAGATGCATGCACATCGGCGTGACGCTGGCCTTCAGCCAGCACACCCCGCCGGAGGTCGTGGTCGCAGCAGCACGCATGGTGGAAGAGCGCGGCTTCCACGCCATTTGGGTCCCGGAACACGTCCTCTTCTTTCGCGACTACAGCTCACGCTACCCCTACTCGGACGATGGTCGCCTTCCCGGTGATCCGGACGGCGTGATCGATCCGTTCACGGCGCTCACGTTCATCGCGGCCCACACGCACCGGGTGCGCCTGGGTACCGGTGTCTGCCTGGTCCCGCAGCGGCATCCGGTGTATACCGCCAAGCAGGTGGCGGACCTGGATTACCTCTCCGGTGGGCGCTTCGACTTCGGGGTCGGCATCGGCTGGCTGAAGGAAGAGTTCGAAGCGCTCGGCATTCCGTTTGCCGGCCGTGCGCGGCGTACCCTGGAGTGCCTGGACGTGATGAAGGCCCTGTGGGGGCAGACGGTGTCCGAGCACGAGAGTGAGCACTTTTCGATCCACGGCGCCCTGCAGAATCCGAAGCCGCGGCAGCTTCCCCATCCCCCCATCTACTTCGGTGGTGAGTCGCTGCCGGCGCTGAAACGGGTCGCGAATCACGGCCAGGGCTGGTACGGCTTGCAGTTGACGCCGGATGCGTTGCAGGAGCGACTGCAGGTGCTCGACGGTGAGCTGGCCGCGGCCGGGCGCAAGCGCAAGGACATCCAGATCGCTATCGGTACCCGTGGGCGACCTGATGCGGATGCGCTGCGGCGCTTCGAGGATCTGGGCGTGGATCAGTTGATCACCCCGGTGCTCGCGCGTGACGCGGAGGGCTTCCTGCGCCGGATGGACGCGCTTGCGGAGCGGATGCAGGTCGTGGCGTGACCGCCGCTGTTGCATGAAGGTCGCTCGGGGTCCTTGCCGCGGCCGGTCATGGCGGTGAAACTGGCGTGAACCGCTGACGGGCGCGGCAAGGTTCAGCGTCGTGCCCAGGGTTCGGCGTTGGTGCCAGGGAAGCTGTCGACTCATGACGGAAGCGGAAGCGCTGCGGGTCCTCGGTATCGAGGGCGCGTTCGATGCAGAGTCGGTACGGGATGCGTTTGCTGCACAGATGCGGCAGCTGCGCGAGGCCCGTGCAGACGCCAAGCCCGGTCTTGAGCGGGAGCGCATCGAGCGGGCGCTGACCTTGACGCTCATGGCCCGTGAACGCCTGCTGCCCGCAGAGTCGCGAGCGTTTGCCGTGACCCAGGAGGTCGCCCGCATCAGGAAACGCGGCATTTCACGCTATGCCATCGGCGCGCTGTTACTGGGCATCGGCATGCTCGTGGGCGCTCTGCTGCCGCTGCCGCAGCGGCAGTCGGAGACTGATGCGCAGCCCGTAGCGAAACCCCAGCCAGTGTCCGGGGACGCGGCGGAGCGCGCCTCCCGGGAGGCGTTGGATCCAGTGCGCATGGCCCTGTCCCAGCGCTGGCAGCAGGCGGCGCTGACGCAGCTGCCCGCGCAGACCCCGCTTGCCGAAATCGACTTGCCGGCGCCGCCGCAAGGCTGGCGCTGGGAAGCCCAGCGGGATGGCGCGTTCGGGCTGGTGGCGGAAGACGGCGACGACTGGGTGCTGGCGGCGCCGCTGCTGGAGGACGACGGTCTGCGCTGGGCCTGTTTCACGTCTGCCCGTGCGCAGCGCCCGGGTTGTTTCACGCTCATCCCCGATCCCGTCCTGCAACGGCGTGTTCGCCAAGGTCAGGTGGATGCGCGACTGCTGGCCGACGTGTTGGCCAGGATGCCTGCGGCCCAGGGCGATGATGCCTGGAGTGCGGAGCGCTGGTATCGGCAGGCCCTGCGTCAAGGGGGACCTGACCTGGGCAGGAGCGGAGTGCGGACGCTGCATGTCGTTCGCGTGGAGCATGGAGCCGGCGCCCAGGATGTCGGCGCGAGGAGGAACGCAGGTGGCTGACAGACCGCTGCGGGGAGGGCGCCTGCGCGTGCTCATGCTGCTGCTTGTGCTGGCGCTGGCCATGGGCCTGCTGGCGTGGACCGTGCGTGAGCGGCTCGGCATCGGTCGCGACGTGGTGCCGGTGGCGCTGGCGGCCTGTGAACGGATGCCTGCGCCCGCTGGTCCGGAGGACCTCGAGATCGACGAAACCCTTCGCGTCGCGTTCATCTCGGCCCAGCCGCGCCGGGAGTCGGGCGCCGAAGGTGGTCTCTACCTGCTCGCGTTGGACGATCCGGATGCGGAGGTGGTTCCGATTGCGCACGATGGCCCGACGCTGCATCCCCACGGCCTGTCGCTGATCCGGGTGGGTGAGGAGCTCTACCTCCACGTCATCAATCACGCGGACCCTCGTGGCAGCACCGTCGAACAGTTCCGCTGGAACGCAGGCCGTCTCGAACACTTCGCCACCGTAGCCGATCCGGCGTTGCGCTCGCCGAATGACGTCGCAGCGGTGGATGCGAGCCGCTTCTACGTCAGCAATGATCACGGCGGCCGCAGCGGCTTCGTGCGCACGTTCGAACATCTGCTGGGCCTGCGGCTCGGAGACGTCCAGTACTTCGACGGTGAACGCTTCCACACCGCCATCAATCGTCAGAGCTTCGCCAACGGTGTGCTGCTGACCCGGGATGGGCGCCGGCTGCTGGTGGCAGAGACGGTGGCCGGGACCGTGACCAGCTACCTGCGCGACCCGGACAGCGGCGACCTTGTCGGCGAGTCCTACATGACCTTCGAGACCGGGCCGGACAATCTCAGTCAGGCCGCGGACGGCAGCATATGGATGGTGGGGCATCCGCGCCTGGCGGATTTCATCGCCCACGCCGGTAATCCCGAGCGGCGCTCCGCCACGGACGTCTACCGCATCAATTTCTTCGGCCTCACCGCAGATAGTCGGGCGGTGCTCGTGGACGATGGCGAGCTGATCTCAGGCGGCAGCACAGCCGTGGTCCGCGGGCAGCAGATGTGGGTAGGGAACGTCTTCGACGGCTATCTTCTGCGCTGCACGCTGCCGCAGGGGCTCGGCAGTCCGATTCCGCCGCCGGCCATCGAGCCGCAGCTCTCCTTCCATCGAGCCGTTGGCGGGGCGTGGTCCGTGAGGAATTGATCAGCACTTCCCTAAGGAGTTGGGCGCCTCCGATCGCGCGTGTACAATCCCGCGCTTCCCGCAGCGCGCACCCGGGGTTCACGACTCGTGGCCGAATCCGCCCAACCCGAAGGCGATGGCGTTGCTTCCAGCGCCCAGCAAGGCTTTTCCTTTGTGGAGGCCGAGCATCGCGTGCTCGAATTCTGGGCCCGGGAGAAAGTGTTCGAGCGCTCCCTCGAAGCCACGCGGGACGGGGCACCCTACATCTTTTACGACGGTCCGCCGTTTGCGACCGGCCTGCCTCACCATGGCCACATCGTCGCCTCGACCCTGAAAGACATCATCCCGCGCTACTTCACCATGAAGGGGCGCTACGTTCAGCGGCGCTGGGGCTGGGATTGCCATGGCCTGCCCATCGAGCACGAGATCGACAAACAGCTCGGCATGAGTGCCGGTGAGGCGGTGGAGAAGCTCGGCATCAAGGGCTACAACGACGCTTGCCGGGCCATCGTGCAGCGTTACGTGGGCGAGTGGCGCCGAACCATCACCCGGGTCGGTCGCTGGGTGGACTTCGATCACGACTACAAGACCATGGACCCCTGGTTCATGGAGTCGGTGTGGTGGGTCGTCAAGCAGCTGTGGGAACGGGACCTGGTCTACCAGGGCATGAAAGTAGTGCCGGTCTCCACGGCTCTCGGTACGGTGCTGTCCAACTTCGAGGCGGGACAGAACTATCAGGAGGTGCAGGACCCTGCGGTCACCGTCCTGCTGGAACTGGAGGACGGCAGCGGTCACCTTGCCGTGTGGACCACCACGCCATGGACGCTGCCTTCGAACCTGGCCGTGTGCGTGCACCCGGAGCTGGACTACGTCCGCGTCCGTGATGCCGAGCGGAAGCTCGAATTCTGGCTCGCCGAAGGGCGGCTCGAGTTCTACGCCGAGCGGCACGAGCTGGACGTCACCCACCGTGCGAAGGGCAGCGAGCTGGCCGGTTTGCGCTATCGGCCGCCGTTTCCGTATTTCGCCGCCGAGGCTGCGCGGGGCGCCTTCCGCGTCCTCACCGACGAGTACGTCACCGCTGACGAAGGCACCGGCCTGGTGCATCAGGCACCGGCCTTCGGTGAGGATGACATGCGCATCTGCCGCGCCCATGACATCGAGGCGATGGTGTGTCCCGTCACGCTCGAGGGGCGTTTTACCGCGGCGGTGACGGACTTCGCCGGTCAGTACGTGAAGGACGCCGATCGCGAGATCACCCGCGCCCTCAAGACATCCGGCGCGCTGTATCAGCAGGACGTCATCGTCCACAGCTATCCCTACTGTTATCGCTCCGATACGCCGCTGATCTATCGCGCCATTCCGTCCTGGTACGTGAAGGTGGAGCAGCTCCGGCCGCGCATGCTGGCTGCGAATGCGCAGATCCAGTGGATTCCCGAGCACATCCGTGACGGTCGCTTCGGCAACTGGCTCGAGGGCGCCCGGGACTGGGCCATCTCCCGCAACCGGGTATGGGGGACGCCGCTGCCGCTGTGGGTGAACGACGTAAGCGGCAAGGTGCTGTGCATCGGCTCCATCGACGAACTCGAGCAGTACACCGGCGTGCGCATCGATGATCTGCATCGGGAGTTCGTCGATCCGCTGGAGTTCTCGGTCGACGGCGAGGACGGTGTTTATCGGCGCATCCCTGAGGTGCTCGACTGCTGGTTCGAGTCGGGTTCCATGCCCTATGCGCAGCTCCATTACCCGTTCGAGAACGAGACGCTGTTCGAGCAGGGTTTCCCCGCGGAATTCATCGCTGAGGGGCTCGACCAGACCCGCGGCTGGTTCTACACGCTGACGGTGCTGGCCGCGGCACTGTTCGATCAGCCGGCGTTCCGCAACGTGATCGTCAACGGCATGGTCATGGCCGAAGACGGCAAGAAGATGTCCAAGCGGTTGAAGAACTACACGCCGCCGGACGAACTGGTGGAGGTCTACGGCGCGGATGCGCTGCGCCTCTACCTGATCAATTCCGGCCTGGTGAAAGCGGAAGAACAGCGCTTTGCCGACAGCGGCGTTCGCGACATGGTCCGACGTGCGCTGCTGCCCTGGTACAACGCCTACAACTTCCTGGCCACTTACGCGGGCATCGATCAGTGGGCGCCGGACGCGTCCGTGCCGCTGGCGCCTGCCAACATCCTCGACCGCTGGATTCTCTCGCGCCTGCAGACGCTGAAGCAGACCGTGACCACGGAGATGGAAGCCTATCGGCTCTACAACGTGGTGCCGCGGCTGTTCGAGTTCATCGAGGAGCTAACCAACGTCTACATCCGTCTCAACCGCAGCCGCTTCTGGGGCGAAGGTGCGGATCCCGACAAGCTGGCCGCCTACGCGACGTTGCATCACGTGCTGGTGGAACTCAGCCAGACCATGGCGCCGTTCGCGCCATTCCTGTCGGAGACGCTTTATCGGGAGCTGCGCCGCTTCGGTGGCCGCGAAGATTCCCGGCTGCCTGAGTCCGTGCACCTGTGCCGTTATCCCGAGCCGGAGCCGGTGCGGGTGGACGCTGGCCTCGAGCGTGCGGTGGATCGCATGCAGCAGGTGATCCTGCTGGGCAGGCAGAAGCGCGAAGAAGTGAAGATCGGACTGCGGCAGCCGCTGTCCCGACTCACCGTGATCCATCGCGATGGCGAGCTGCTCGCGGACATGGGGCGGCTCGAGGATTACCTTGCCGGTGAACTGAACGTTAAGCGGGTCGAGTACTCCACCGACGAGGACGCGTTCATCCGTCTCTATGCGCGGCCGAACTTCCGTCTGCTCGGGCGCCGGCTCGGCAAGCGCATGAAGCATTTCCAGCAGTTGATCAACGATCTCGACGCCGTGGCCCTCGAGCAGTTCCAGGAAACGGGCGAGATCGAACTCGACGGTGAGCGTTTCTCCGGCGATGAACTCGAGATCCTGCGCGAGGCGCGCCCGAACACCGAGGCGGTGTCGAACCGCTTCATCAGCATCGATCTCGCCACCGGTCTCGACGACGAGCTGATCCGGGAAGGTCTGGCGCGGGAGTGCATCAACCGCATCCAGCGCAGCCGCAAGGAGCTGGATCTGAACGTCGCCGATCGCATCAGCGTGCGCTACAGCGGCGACCCCGAGCTGCTGGCGGCGCTGGAAGCGCACGCGGAACACGTGTCTGGCGAGGTGCTGGCAACCGAGCTCGGTGCGGGCGAACCCGACGCGGAAGGACGCTTCGAGGTCGACGTGGACGGCCGCCCCCTCGCGTTCTCCATCCGCGTCACCCGCCCCGCCGCCTGAGATCCCCTTCGGCGCCGCTCCAACGCCAGTGGGAGCGAACGTCGGCCGAAGGCCGGCGTTGCGATCGCGGACTGTCGCCGCTTTCAGGCGTGACGCAGATCGCGACGCCCGCTTCGCGGACGTAGGCTCCCACTACGCTTTGTTCGAGCGCATCGCTCGAAGTGGGGCTGTGATCAGCGTCAGAGAATCCACTCGGCGTGGGGGTACTCGGTGAGGAGGGCGTCGGTGAGGACGCCGTGCACGGCGCGCCGGGCCGCTGTCCTGAGCTTGGCTTCGTCCGGCTCGTCGAAAGCGTCGAGCAGCGCCTTCACATCGCGCTGACGATCCTTCACGGCCGCATCCGCCAGCTCGCGCCAGGAGTCCAGTGCGGCATCCCGGTAGCGACCGCGGCCGCGACCGTGATGGGTCACGGCCAGGTAGCGGGCGGTGGCCTCGGCCAGCAACTCCTCGAGAAAGGGCGCCGACCAGCCCAGCGTGCGCTTGTCCACCGCCCGCTGACACCATGACCAGGCCGCTGCGGCGGAGAGCGACGCGCCGAGGGCAGTGAACAGCCCCAGGCTGGCGCCTCCGAGCGCGAGATCGACGGCTGCGCCTGCGCCTGCACCCATGGCCGCGCCGCCGGCAGCGCCTTGCAGTGGTGTCGGCCGGTCGCCATGACTGCGGGTGGCGGTGAGTGCGGTGTCGATGCGCTTGGCGCTGTCGCCCTCGAGGCCCTCGATGCGGATGAGGGTCGCGTCGAGGCGCTTCACGTTCTGTTCCAGACGCTGGCCCAGACGACGCAGGGCACCGATGCGCGCGAGGCGCGCCGGCTGTCCGGATGCCAGCGGTTCCCGGTCGCGTACGGTGGCCACCAGCAGCTCGGTCACGGCATCGATGCTGTGCCGAAAGCGGTCCAGTGCCTGCGCTTGCCAGGCGGGAATCAGGCGCGCCATGGCATCGCGCTGTGGCTCCTCGAGTTGCTCGCCAACGGCGGCAAGCAGGCGCACTTCGTCGATCCAGCTGCGTTCGTGGGCGTCGAGGGCCATCACCGTACGCACCGGTGCTTTCCCGAAGCGCTCCCGCCAGCGCTGCTCCAGCGCGTCCCGCTCGGCCTTGCGGCTGTGCGGCGGAAGCTGGTTCAGCAGCAGGATGACCGGCTTGTCCAGCCAGGCCAGCATGGCCAGTTCGGCTTCCACCTGAGTGGCGAACTCCGGATCCTCGGCGGCATTGACCTGGTAGAGGAGCAGGTCGGCGAGATCACGGGCGGCCAGCATGGCCTGCTGTGACGAGTACAGGGTCCTGTCCGTGACCCGATCCCAGACTTCTCCGATGAGCCAGCCGATGGCGCTGCCGCGCTTGTCGAGGCGCTGTTTCAGCTTCAACGAGTCACCGAACCCGGGGGTGTCCCAAAGCAGCAGGCGGTCGCCCTCCGGTGATTCCGCCAGGGCATGGAGGCTGTTTTCCATGGTGGTGTGCGGTGCGTCCACCACTTCGCCGACGTCGCTGCGCAGCAACGTGCGGGTGAGGGAGGTCTTGCCCACATTGGTGTGGGAGATCAGCGCCAGGCGGACGTCGGTGCCGCTCACGCAGCCACCTCCAGCTCCAGATACTCGATGTCGCTGGCCTCGAGCAGGCGGCGCCAGGCGTCCATGCGGCTGGCGCGTCGCTCGACCGTGGCGGAGTAGGCGTTTGCATCCAGCACCACGCAGATGGGCGCCTGCTCCGCCGCTGCGGCGAACAGCGGCTCGTGGATCTCGGGTTCCGGCGTCTGCGCCGGACTCAGCAGCAGGATCAGGCGCTCGTAACCCGGCGCACACGCTGGCAGGGCCTCGGCATCGGCCGCTGCCGGATCACCCACATCCGCTTGCACCGGGCCATGGAAGTGGCCGTCGAGCGCGCTGCGCAGACGCTCCAGCGTCGCAGCGTCGGGACGGTAGCCCAACGGCTGCACCTTCACCGTGAGCGTGGTTCCGCGCAGTGACGCCAGCATGCTGCGGAAGATCGGATGGCCCGTATCGACGGCCACGGTCGCGGCCCGGCGCACCCGGTAGAGGGCGATGGCGGTCAGCAGCAGCCGCGGCAGGATGGCCAGACCGAGCAGGGTCACGGCCCAGAGATGGATCCATGGTGCCGCCGGGACCGGTTCGGCGGCCATGGCAGCCACGGCCTCGGCATCCGGCAGGGGAATGCCGGTGACGAGACTCGCGGGCGTCAGCACGAATCCGATCACGGCGCTCACCGTGCCGGCGCCGAGGAAGGTGCTCTCCCAGTAGGCGTGATAGGCGACGCCGAGACCATCCCAGTAGATGCCCAGAATGGCGCCGAGGGCAAAGGCTGCCGCCGCTGCGTGTAACGTGGCCGCGAGCCGTCCCAGCAGCAGTGTCGGTGCGCGTTCTGCGAACGCGACGATGAAGCGACCGGGTACCGTTGCCAGGCGGGCACCGGCGCCCGGCCGGACCCAGCGCCGGCCGAGCCACAGCAGGGCACGCGCACCGTGTGCCGTTGGCAGCGCGCCGGAAGCTTTGCGCGGCCAGAGCAGGAACACGTAGACCACGAACTGCCAGATCAGCAGACCCAGCAGCGGCGGGGCCAGGATGTTGAAGCGGCCACCGGCGGTGAGCCCGGAGAACAGCGCTCCCGCCAGCAGGGCGGGCAGCAGCAGCCAGGCCCCTGGACGCTGCCCCGTGAGCCACGGCAACTGTCGGGCCAGGCGCGCCAGGGCGGTGTCTTGAGCGAGGGCCGCACGGGCCTGGGTGACGAGGCGCTCCGAATCGTCGGCGTTGTCGGACAGCCGGTGACGCACGTCAGGCAGCGCCAGCGTGTCGGCAGCAATGGCCTCTCGGACCAGCAGCAGTTCCGCGGCGGTGGCGGCGGGCAGACGCAGGGGCTCCGCTGCCATCAGTTGCCGGTGAACCTGGGTGGACGCTTGTCGCGGAATGCGCGGATGCCCTCGGCGAAATCGTCGCTGTCGGCGGTGAGCGCCCACTGGTCGTGGTCCATGTGCATGATGGCCGGGGTCAGCGCATCCGCGACGGCATTGACGCTCTGCTTGATCATCTGCAGGGGCATCGGTGGCCGGGCGGCGCACTCGGCAGCGAAGGCCCGTGCCCGTGTAAGCGCCTCGCCAGAGGCGGTGAGTTCGTCGAGGAAGCCCCAGCGCTCGAGTTCGACCGCCGCATGCTGACCGCCCAGCCCGATCATGCGTTTGGCGCGGGCGGGACCGACGAGCTGCACACACAGCGGCAGGGCCTGCCAGTGCAGATTCATGCCGAGATTCACTTCCGGGTAGCCCAGGCGTGCGTCCTCGGCCGCGATGCGGAAGTCGCAGGCGCTGGCGATACAGCAGCCGCCGCCAAGTGCCACCCCTTCGATGGCGGCGATGGTGACCTGATCGATCTCCCGAACGGCGCGGATCAACCGAGGCCCGATCCGGATCTGACGCCGTCGCAGCAGCCGTCCTCCGCTGGCATCGCGCGGCTCGGAGAGATCAGCGCCGGCGCTGAAGTGCTTGCCGGCACCGGTGATGATCACCACCCGGGTGTCCACGTCGTCGCGCAGGGATTCGGCGCAGTGGATCAGTTCGG
Organism: Pseudomonadales bacterium; assembly: GCA_007122315.1. Classification (GTDB taxonomy): domain Bacteria; phylum Pseudomonadota; class Gammaproteobacteria; order Pseudomonadales; family Azotimanducaceae; genus SLTB01. Next base: position 16,754 of record SKUB01000190.1, read on the forward strand.
TCATCAGAGCCCGACTGAGCGCGTTGTGCTTCGCAGACCGGTTCAGCACGATCTCGGCGACCGCGCCATCCCTGCGGATCTCGAGATGACTGTAGTCCATGCTCAGAACCCCTCGGCATCGTGTACGCGTTTCCACAGCAGATTCGGCAGGAAGCGGCGCAGGCGCCAGGTGAGCTTCGTGCCTTTACCCGGGAAGACCCAGAACTCGTCTTTGTCCAGCGCGCTGTCGATGGCATCGAGCACGTCCTGGGGTTCGAGCTGGGCTGCCTTGTCGAACAGTTTCGGCCAGGTCGTGTCCCGCGCCTGATCGAGCAGCGGTGTCTTCACCGGCGGCGGACAGACGCAGGCGAAGCGTACGCCCTGCCCGCGGTTCTCGTGATAGAGCACTTCCGTGAACGCCACCACTGCGAACTTCGAGGCGTCGTAGGCGGCCATGTACAACGTCGGCAACCAACCCGCCAGTGAGGCGAAGTTCACCAGGTCACCGCGACCGCGCTCGAGCATCCTTGGCAGCACCAGCTTGCTGACGTTCACCACGCCGTTGTAGTTGATCGCCATAACCCGATGAAACACGTCCAGGTCCTGCTCGAGGACGCGGCCGAGGGGCATGATGGCGGCGGCGTTGAGTACGCGGTCAATGGGCCCGAGTTCGTCCTCGATCTCGTCGATGGCCGCGGCCAGCGCGCTGGCGTCAGTGACGTCGATGTTCCAGGTGCGGATGGACTGGCTGCTCTCGGCAGTGGCCAGCAGGCCCTGCTCGTTGACGTCGAGGGCGGCGACACGGGCCCCGTCGCGAGCCAGATTGCGGGCTGCAAGTTGGCCCATGCCGCTGCCGGCGCCGGTGATCAGGGCTACCTTGGGGCGTTCGCTCATGCTGTTGTGCTCCGGTCACTTGGACAGGCGCCATTGTGCACCAGTCGGGGGCAGGAGGTCGGCCCGACGCTGTGCCGCGAAGTGCGCTCCAGTGGCAGGTGCTGCAGCGCGGTCAGCGCTGAGAACGACGTGCGGTGGTTGCCGCGCCGCCAGCGGCGAGAAACGCTGCCACCGCATCGGCGTTGCCGCGGAACGCAATGCGCTCCGCCTTCTGCCGCAGCTGATAGTCGTACATGGGATCGTAGTAGTCCGCGAGTAGACGCTCGATCCAGGCACGGTGCCCGGAGGGATCGCCGCTTTCGGCTTGCACGCGCAACGCGTCCTCCAGCAGGCCGGTCAGCTCGCGGTGGCGGACGCCGCCGAGACGTTTCCTGATCCGGTGCATGGCGTCCCGGAGCCAGTCCGTGAAGACTGCGAAGCCGCGTTCGCCGTAAGCTGCCTCGCGCTCGGCGAGGCCGGCGACGATGTAGTCTTCCAGCGTGATCTGTACCCGCTCTTCGAGGCTGCGTTCGACCAGTACGAGCGGTGACCGCGCCAGGTTGTCGATCAGCGCCTCGGGCAGACTCAGGCGGCCGATGTTTCTCGATTCATCCTCCACGGCGACCGGTCCGGCACCCGCTGCTTCCAGTTGCAGCAGGCGGATCGCCAGTGCGTTCTCGAAGCCGGCCGGCGCTGGCTGACCGCCAGGCCGGCCGCCGAAAGCGGAGCCGCGGTGGTGGGCGAGACCTTCGAGGTCGAGACTGCGGCTGATGTCCGCGAGCATCCGGGTCTTGCCGGTGCCGGTACGACCGCCGAGGACCAGCAGCGGCAGGGCGGGAGCGATGCGTTCGATGGCAGTCAGCACATGCTGGCGCAGCGCCTTGTAGCCGCCATCGATCCGCGGTCGGGCACGACCAACGGCCGTGAGCCAGTCCTGCACGATGGCAGAGCGCTGGCCGCCCCGCCAGCAGTAGATGACGCCATCCGGATGGGCATCGGCCCAGGCGCACCAGGCCGCCATGCGTCCCGCACGCACATCGCCGGAGATCAGTTTGTGGCCGAGGCTGACGGCGGCATCAGGCCCCGCCTGCTTGTAGCGCAGGCCCACCTGGTGGCGTTCGTCGTCATCGAGCAGGGGCAGGTTGGTCGCGGCTGGAAATGCGCCGCGGGAGAATTCCAGCGGAGCACGCAGGTCCAGCAGGGCCGTGCCATCGATCAGGAGGCGGTCGAATTCCGCCGGTGAAATCAGCTGCATGGCTTCAGGGTGCGAAGCAGGCGCTTCACGGGACGTCTTCGCTCACCGTTTCACCGTTGCTGAAGCGCTCCAGGTGCTCCCGCAGCAGCGGCAGGTAGTCGGGACCGCCGTCGTCGCGCTGTTCGGATTCGGCTTCGGCGACCGCCACCGCCTGGCGCTGGATCGCCACGGCCCGCTCGAAATTACCGTTGGCCGCGTGGGATGCGGCCCAGGTGTCCAGGTACGCGGCGTTCATGGCCGCGACTTCGTCCCGGTTCATGAGCGCCTCCATGAGTTCGAGGCCATGGGCCGGGTCGCGCAGGTCCTGCTGCTCGGCCACCACGAGTACCCAGGCCACGGTGTTGATGGTGTCGGCGTCCAGAGTACTGGCCGCGGCCCGCTTCATCCAGTCCACGGCCTCGGTCGGATCACGTTCCGTGTGCTCGCCGCGGGCGAGCAGCGTTCCGAGCAGCAGCATCGCCTGGGGCGACTCGCCGGAGGCCGCGGCCTCGCGCAGCCAGCCCAGGGCGCGGTCATCGAAACCGGCGCCGTCGTCGGTGCTGAGCAGGTGGCGCACGTAGAACAGCTGGCCTTCGGGATGACCGCCCTCGGCAGCCCGTTCCAGCAGCCGCAGTGCTGCAGCCTGATCCTTGGCGACGAACTGGCCGTTGTAGCGCAGCCGTGCCAGCAGCACCATGGCGTCCAGATTGTCGCGCTCCACCGCCTGTCGCAGCAGTTCCACCCCGGCCGGCTGGTTCTCGCTGCCGAAGTGACCGGACAGGTACAGCTGGCCAAGGTTGTACAGGGCGGTGGAGGATCCCTGTCTGACCGCGAGCAGAAATTGATCCACGGCCGCGTCGATGAGTTGCTCGGCTTCCTCGTCGGAACGGCTGCGGGCGATGACGCCGTAGACCACCCCGAGCATCTCCCGGGCGATGACGTTGCCCTCGGCGCTGGCCCGCTGCAGCCACTGCACGGCCTGCACCGCGCTTTCGGATGTTCCCCGGTGCCAGAGGCGGATCGCGTAGGCGGTCTGGGCAGCGGCATCGCCGTCCCGGGCCCGGGCGGCGATGAGTTCGGATGGCTGCGGCGCGTCGTCACCGAGTACCCGTCGGGTCGCCTGATAGGTCGGAGTGAGGTCGAACCACAGTTCCTCGAGACGATCCCCGTCCCGGCGCCGGGCCTTGAGCACAAGCGCAAGAGACCCATCCGCGTCGTCGCCGTGATACAGGGCACCGGCAACTTCCCGGCGCTGGCTGCCGAGCCACACGAACGCTTCCGTGGCCGAGATCACCCGCCAGGGGTCCGTGGCGCTGCCGCTGCCGGAGTCTTCGATGGCTGCCGCCAGGGCCTCGAGCGCGCGGCGATGGAAGTCGCCGCGTTCGGTGTCACCGCCTGCATACGCAAGGCGAGCCTGCACCTCATGGGCGCGGAGGTCGCCGTAGTAGGCCGCCAGCATGTCCGCGATCAGGCCCTCGAGCTGATCGCGGTCCTGGCCGCTGCCGGCTCTGGCCTGTGCCTGTTCGAGCTGGGCAAGGCGGGTCGCGAAATCGGATCTTGCAAGAAACGCGTCCGGCAGATCATGCCATGCCTCGCTGCGTCCCTCGGCGAGGTCGGCGACGAGGCGATCATAGTGCTCGGTGTCGGACGGCAGCTGACCGGGACTGGCGCAGCCGAGCAGCAGCAGGGTGGCCGCCAACAATGCGGCGCCACTGCGCAGGAGCGCCGGAAGCTCGGCAGGACGGGAGCGGGATGACTTCATGAGATCGTGCCTGTACTGCTGTCGATGGATCATAGCAGAGCCGCCCGCCACGATGCCGGTGGCATCAGCGGGGGACAGGCGTCTATAGTCGGGCCTCGTCATGTTCCAGGAGGCAGTTCGACATGTCGCTGTTCCGCAAGCAGGTTGAGCTTCCGGCTCCGGATCAGGCGTTGCCGGGACGCAGTGAGGCCATGCCGGTACCGGACGCGCATTTCGTGCACGGCCGGCCGCTGAAGCCGCCGTTCCCGGACGACACCGAGACGGCCGTGTTCGGGCTTGGATGTTTCTGGGGTGCCGAGCGTTGCTTCTGGCCAACCCCCGGCGTCTGGACGACCGCGGTGGGTTACGCTGGCGGCTATACGCCGAACCCGACCTACGAGGAGGTCTGCAGTGGCCTCACCGGTCACGCCGAGGTGGTGCTGGTGGTGTTCAAGCCCCACGAGATCAGTTTCGAGCGTCTGTTGCAGGTGTTCTGGGAAGCGCACGACCCGACCCAGGGCATGCGGCAGGGCAATGACGTGGGCTCGCAGTACCGCTCGTGCGTGCTCACCACGTCGCCGTCCCAGGACCAGGCCGCCCGGGCGGGCCTCGAGCGCTACGGTCGCGAGCTGGCGCAGGCGGGTCACGGCCGAATAACCACCGGAATCGCTGGCTGCGATACGTTCTACTACGCTGAGCCCTATCACCAGCAGTACCTGGCGAAAGTGCCCAATGGTTACTGTGGGCTCGGAGGCACCGGCGTGCGTTGTCCCGATCTCGCTGCGACGTCCTGAGCGCTGCGGGGTAGGGTGCCGCCGGCCGCCAGCGAACGCTGCAGCGCCAGCAGACGCTCGCGACCCGGGTGCTCGTCGCCACCGGTCTCGAATCCGGCAAGTCCGGCGCTTGCTGCCTTCACCGCATCCACGGGGCGGCCGCTGGCCAGTAACGCCTCTGCCCAGGTGACGTAGCAGGCGCTGCATTGCTCGTGCCGTCCTGCTCTTGCGAGCCAGGACTCGAGCAACTCGGCGGCGAACGCCGCATCCCGTAGCGATGCTGGATTGTGCACCAGGGCATGGGCGAGTTGCTGCACGTGCCCCAGGTCGTCTGCACGCCGGCTCGCTTCACGCCACAGCGCCAGTGCGCGTTCGTGATCCTCTGGAAAGTGCCGCCCGAGGGCGTGCAGATCACCTTTCAGCCCGATGCTTTCAGCGTCTCCCGACGCCACATTCGCCAGCAGCGCCTCCATCGCCAGTGGATCCTCCACGGTGGCGGGCGGTGTGAGTGCCCAGTGGGCGTAGCTGTAGCGGCCGTCCACGTCGCCGAGGGCGTGCAGGCGGCGATACAGCTCCCGGGTCCGCTCCGCGTCCGCCGGCAGGTGCTCTCCGTCCCGATGCAACGCCGCCAGCATGCGTAGCGCCTGGGCGTCGTCCAGCGCTGCGGCTTCCTCCAGCAGGGCGACGCCTGCGGCCACATCACCGCGGGTCACGAGCAGGTGGCCGAGGCGATAGCTGCCATAGACGTAGCCGCCTGCGGCGGCACGTCGGTAGCCGCGCTCCGCCTGCAGGAGTGCGGCCTCGCTGCGCTCGCCGTCTGTCTCCCCCGCCAGCGCCCAGAACTGATCGGCGAGCAGCGCTTCCGCCAGGTGGTTGCCGGCCCGCGCGGCTTCGAACAGGCGTTCGGCCGCCGCCTGCCGGGCCCCGGGCGTGTCCGACTCCAGGGTGAGGACCGCCGTGGACGTGATTGCATCGTGGTCACCGTGGCGGGCCAGTTCCTGTACCCGATGCAACGGCGTGTAGCGTGTGCCGGGGCGGCGCTGGGTGCGCTCCGCGTGATGTGCCCAGAAGACGTCGGAGAGATCGAACACCCACTTTCGACCCGGGGTGCTGGCACTGGGACGGGTAATGAGGCGCAGGGTGAGGGGATGTGCGTCGGCCAGATGGTAGTAGCCGCCCACGACTTCCAGGTCCAACAGCCGGAGAACGGCGATGGCGTCACCCCGTGAGTTGACCTGCCAGGGTGCTTCGGGTGAGCCGTCGCCGCTATCCAGGATCGCATTCAGGGCGCGCTCGAGAATGCGCTCCGACTGCATGGGGTCATCGCTGGCTGCGGCGCCGGCGTTCAGCGCGAGCAGATCCGCCGCATAGAGGTTGAGCCGCGCTCCGAGCACGCGCGGGTCGTCGCTGCTGCCGGCCCGGGCGAGCAGGTCACTGCGAGTGGTCAGGTCGGGGGTCTCGAGCCAGGCGTTGCGAAGCTGGCCTATGTCCACGTCCTCGCCCGCCAGGAACTGGGAGGCAAGCCGCTGGTAGCGTTCGCTGCCTCGCTGCGTGCCCGCAGGCGTGTGCGCTGCGAAGCCCATGGACGCCACGCTGTTGGCGCTGCAGCCGGAAAGCAAAACGGTGATCAGGCAGAGACTCGGGAGCAGGCGGAGGGATGGGCGGGACATGACTGCGATCTCCAGGCGATGACCTCGGGACGGTGCGTGGACCTCCCTCCGGGCCTTGCCCTGGGCCGGTCGAGAACCGGCGCCACCCCCTGACGATCTTGTTTGCCTGGTTTAAAGCAGTTTCCATGCCATCTGTTGCAGGCGCGGTTCAGTCGTCGGCTTCCACCAAGGTATGCGCGGCGATGAAGTCCAGCAGAGCGTTCATGGACGCATCTCCGGGCAGGTTCAACGTAGTGAAGATGGTGCGGTGGTCCCTGCGACGCACCTCGATCAGGCCCGGTTCGGGTGCGCCTGCTGCGCGCAGCGCTGCCGCGAAATCCACGTTCTCTGCCTTGCGGGCATCGTCGTCGCCATCGGCGTAGAGCAGCAGCATGGGCGGCACCCCGGCATCGATGTGATGCGCCGGGGAAGCATCGCGCCACACTGCATCGTCCTCGCCCCAGACCGACTGCGGACGTTCCGGCGCCAGCCGCGGGACGTGAAAGAAGCCGGAGATCGGCGCCACGCCGCGGATCGCAGCGCGCTCTACTCCGGCTGCATCGAGCCAGCGGGCATCGGTCGCAAGCAGGCCCACCAGATAGCCGCCGGAGGAATGCCCGGCCAGGATCAGGCGGCGGGGATCGGCCCCGAAGTCCTGTCCGTGCTGCAGTGCCCATGCTACGGCGGCCGCAGCGTCCTCGATGTGGCCCGGATGCGTCACTGCCGGCGAGAAGCGGTGGTTCGGCGCCACGGTCACGATGCCAGCCGCCGCCAGCCGCTGCCCCACGTGCGCCACCAGCGCCTTGTCGCCGAACAGGAGTCCGCCACCGTGGATGAACACCAGCAGCGGCGCGTCGCGGGCGCCGTCCGGCGCGTAGACGTCCAGCGTCTGGCGCACGTCGTCCGTGCCCCGGTAAGGGATGTCCTGGTGAATATGCAGGCGCTGGCTGCTGCCGGCTCCCGCGGCCATCAGCATCGCCATCGTCAGCAGCATCTCAGTCGCCATAGCTCACTCCCATGCCGGCACGGACGTCGTTGTTCACTCCGTAGGGTGGAATCGGGTAGCGCAGACCATTGCCGGCCAGGCGCTGCATGCCCTCGATGACGCCGGGCAGGTAGTGCGGTGGCAATGCCATGAGCAGTTCGTCCTCCATGACGCCGCCGTAGCGACGTTCCGCGTAGCAGGGCAGGGCCAGGCTCGGTTCGCCGGTGGCCAGCGCCCGCCCCCAGGAGTCGGCGCAGGCGGACTCGCCGACGCAGCCCCATTCCAGCTTGCGATAGCCGCTCCACTGCAGGCCGTTGATGAACAGGATCATCTGCGCCGGCGTCGCATAGATCAGGCAGATATCCGGTGGGTCGAGACGGCCACTGGCCAGCGGACTGACCGCCATGGCGGCGAAACGCCCATGTGGGACGTGATCCATGGCGGCCTGATGCGCTGCCGCATCCTCGGGCGTCGCATACCACACCCCGGTCATGCGCTTACCCGATAACCATTCGTCATCGCGCGGATGCAGGCCGATGACGACGCCGCACTGGGCGCCTACGAGGTCCTCCGCGGTGATGCCCACGGTCCAGCCGTTGCGTGCCGCCTGGCCGACGATCTGATCGGTGGTATGCACCGCTTTCGGCCGCCGGATGCGGGGAATGGCCTCCATTTCCTCCCGCGTCCGGAACAGTTTCATGCCGATCGGTGTGGTCCGCAGCCGGAGCAGGCGATTGAGCCCCTCCACGAGGCCGTCCCAGTCCTGGCTGCCCGGACCCCGATCCGATGCGATGGTCGCGCGTTCCTCGCTCATGGTCTCTGATCCCGCATGCTGCCCTCGAAGCAGGGATTCTGGAGGTGGCGAGCGACGCTGTCATCCTGGCCCGCTGCTGTGGGAAGCTTCTCCGTGGGGCCAGGCAGGCAGACGTCATGCAATTCAGTGAACTCGACGATCGCGAACGGGACCGACTGCGTCGTGCCCAGTACATCAACCTCGGCACCTGGCGCCGGGACGGTCGCGTGGTGCGGACACCGGTCTGGTTCGCGGAGCACGACGACTGCTTCTGGGTGTTCACCGCCGGCAGCGCGGGCAAGGTGAAGCGTCTGCGCAATGACGGGCGTTGCGAACTCGCCCGCTGCGATGCCTGGGGCGGCAGCACCGGACCCTGGATCGAGGCCTGGGGCGAGCGGGTCACCGATCCGGAGCAGGAGCGGGCCGGGTACCGCGCGCTGCGGTCGAAATACGGCTGGCAGATGGGTTTCACCGATCTGCTTTCGAGGCTCTCCGGCCGCTTTCATCAGCGCGCTCTGCTGCGAATCCGCCCGCGGGACGCGGAGCGATTCAAGTGGTAGCCGGCCACCATCACCAGTGCTGCACGCCCGGGCCGCAACGCGCTATGCTCCGGGAGCGTTGACTCCGTCGCGGGGCGCCCGGATGGAGTACCAAGCAGGGTGCCTGTCGGAGGCTCGCAGCAGTTCGAGAGCCGAAACGAAGGAGTTGCTACGTGCCCGAAAAGCGTCCCACCACCCTTGGTGAACTCCGCGCGATGGGGTTCGAAGTCTTGCCGATCCGTGAGGAGATGCGGCGCAACCTGATGCGCAAGCTTGCGGACGGCGAGGATCTCCTGCCCGGGATCGTCGGCTACGAGGACACAGTGATCCCGCAGCTCGAGAACGCCATCCTGGCCGGCCAGGACATCATCCTTCTCGGCGAACGTGGCCAGGGTAAGACCCGCATCATCCGCTCGCTGACTGGTCTGCTCGACGAGTGGACCCCGGTACTCGATCTGGTGGAAATTCCCGAGAACCCCTTTGCGCCCATCAGTGCTCAGGGACGCGCCCTCATCGCAGAGCACGGCGACGCTACCCCCATTCGCTGGGCGCATCGCGACGAACGCTACGGCGAGAAGCTCGCCACCCCGGACATCACCATCGCGGACCTCATCGGTGAGGTGGATCCCATCCGGATCGCGGAGGGTCGCTACCTGTCTGACGAGCTGGCGCTGTCCTACGGCCTCGTTCCCCGCACCAACCGCGGCATTTTCGCCATCAACGAGCTGCCCGACCTGGCCGAACGCATTCAGGTGGGCCTGCTCAACGTGATGGAAGAACGGGACGTGCAGATCCGTGGTCACCGGGTACGCCTGCCGCTCGATGTGTTCATTGTCGCCACTGCGAACCCGGAGGACTACACCAATCGGGGGCGCATCATCACGCCGCTGAAAGATCGTTACGGCGCCCAGATCCGCACCCATTACCCGGAAACGGTCGAGCAGGAAATCCGGGTCATGGAGCAGGAATACAGCCGCCTGGACATGGGCGAGTACCGGGTACACGTGCCGGGCTTCATGAAGGAGATCCTGGCCGAACTGACGCGCCTGGCGCGGGAGTCCCCGGACGTGAGCCAGCGCTCCGGGGTGTCGGTGCGGGCATCGGTGGCGAATTACGAAACCGTACTGGCCAATGCCCTGCGCCGGGCCATACGAACGGGCGAACAGGACGTGGTGCCGCGCATCTGCGACCTGCCCTTCGCCTTGGCGTCTATGCTCGGCAAGGTGGAGTTCGAAGCGTTCGAAGAGGGTCGTGAGCCACGCATCCTGGCCCGACTGCTCGAGCAGGCCATCAGCGAGGTGTTCCGGCGCCGGGTCAATCTCGAACGCCTCGACGATGTCGTGGAGGCATTCGGCGAGGGGCTTGCGGTGGAGATCGGTGAGTCCATGCCGAGCTCCGCTTACTCGGACGTGCTGCTGAAGGTCACCGGACTCACCGAGGCGGTTACGCAGCTGGTGCCGGAAGGCAATTCCGCAGTGCGGGCGTCGGCCTGTGAGCTGATCCTCGAAGGGCTGCATCTGAACAAGCTGCTGAACAAGGACAGCGTCGCCGGCCAGGCGACCTACCGGGGAAGCTGACATGACTGCCCGCAGCCAGCGCTTCCGCTACTCCAACTGGGACGGTTCCCAGGCCGAACGTTTCCCCACGGCCGACGAACTGATGAACGAGCTGTCCGAGGATCTGCTGCAGTACGGCGATCTACGTTCGGCGCTGCGCAACATGATGCAGCGCGGATTCCAGATGCAGGGCGAACCGATGCAGGGCCTGCGCGACCTGATGCGGAAGCTGCGGCAGCAGCGTCGGGAGCGGCTCGAACGCTACGACCTCGGCAGCGTCATGGACGGTCTGAAGCAGGAGCTCGACGACATCGTCGACCTCGAGCGCGGCACCCTCGATGGCATGAACGAGGATTCAAAAGGGGAGGAGAACTTCGCCCAGTCCCTCATGGACGGCATCGCCGGCCGCAACCGCGAGTTCCTCGACGGCCTGCCCGAGGAGCCGGCAGCGCGTATGCGAGCGCTCAGCGATTACGAGTTCGTCGATCCTGAAGCCCAGAAGCGCTTCGAGGAACTGGTCGACCAGATGCGTCAGGCCATGACGAAGACGTTCTTCAAGGACGTCGAGAAGATGGTGCGGGAGATGTCCGACGGTGACATCCAGCGCATGAAGGACATGGTCCGCGACCTCAACGAGATGCTGGTCAAGCGCATCGCCGGGGACGACCCGGACTTCGAAGGGTTCATGGACAAGTACGGAGACATGTTCGGCGACAACCCGCCCCGATCCCTCGACGAACTGATCCAGCAGATGCAGGCCCAGATGGCGGCCATGCAGTCGCTGATGATGTCGATGCCCACCAGTCAGTACGAGCAGTTGCAGCAGCTGCTCGCGGATCGTCTGGGGGATCCGGAACTCGATTCCGATCTGCGCAAGCTGATGCAGAAGCTCGATTTTCTCGATCCGGGCAAGGGCCAGCGCTACCGGTTCTCCGGTGACGAGGAGCTCGACCTGGCGGCCGCCATGGACCTGATGGGTGAAATGCAGGGCCTCGAAGAGATGGAGTCCCAGCTGCAGGCGGCTCAGGCGGACGGTGATCTCTCGCACATCGATCTCGACCAGCTCCGGGAGACCCTGGGTGAGGACGCAGCGGATGCCATCGAGCAGATGGAGAAGCTGCTCGAGGTGCTCGAAGAGGCCGGCTTCATCGACCGCAAGGGGGAGGGCGTCGAGCTGACGCCACGCGGCATGCGCATGATCGGCCAGAAGGCCCTCGGCGAGATCTTCCAGGCACTCCGGCGCCAGGGCCTCGGCAACCATGCCCAGCCTGAGCAGGGCCGCTTCGGGGACCGGATCGAGGACACCAAGGTCCACGAGTACGGAGACCCGTTCAACCTGCACATGTCCCGGACCCTGCACAACGCGCTGCTGCGCTCGGGTCCCGGAACGCCGGTGTCCCTCGAGGCCGATGACTTCGAGATCTATCGCAACGAGAGCTCGACCCGTACCGCCACCGTTATGCTGGTGGACCTGTCCTGGTCCATGGAGCTGCGCGGTGCGTTCCCGTCAGCCAAGAAGGTGGCGATGGCGCTGAACAACCTGATCACGTCGTCCTACCCGCGGGACAGTTTCCACGTGGTCGGATTTTCCGCCTACGCCAAGGAGCTGAAATCTCACGAGGTGCCATTCCTGGCGGTGGACGAATACGTTCTCGGGACCAACATCCAGCACGCGCTGCTGATCGCGGAGCGGCTCCTGGCCCGGGAGCAGGGTGGCTCCAGGCAGATCCTCATGATCACCGACGGCGAGCCGACGGCCCACCTCGAGCACGGTCGTGCCCAGTTCGCGTATCCGCCCACGCCGATGACCATTCGCGAAACCCTGAAGGCGGTCAAGCGCTGTACGGGTGCGAATATCACCATCAACACCTTCATGCTCGATGAAAGCTATTACCTGCGCGCCTTCATGGATCAGGTCAGCAGGATCAACGGCGGGCGCGTGTTCTACTCCTCGCCCGAGAAGCTCGGCGAGTACGTGCTCGTCGACTACGTGCAGCACAAACGCAAGGTACTGGGGAGGCACTGAATCGGTTCGCGCCACGTTCCGGCCTGCGCACGCCGTCCGGCCAGGACCCATCTGATCGCGTTGCCCTTTGAACCCGTCACCGAGGAGATATCGATGATGCGGCTGACTGTCGCCGTCCTGTTGTTGTTTTGCGTCTCTACCACCGATGCTGCCGACCTTGGCTGGCCCGACGCTGACTACGATCCTGCCATCCCGACGCTGAAGGAAGTCGTGGGTCATGCGCCCGGGGAACGTCTCACCCGCTCGGCGGATGCGCAACGTTACCTGCGCGCTCTTGCCGAGGCCGCGCCTGAGCGCACCCATCTGGTGGAGTACGCCCGCAGCTGGCAGGGTCAACCGTTGTCCTACCTGCTGATCGCCGCACCGCAGCGCATCGCCGATCTCGAATCGGTTCGTGCGGATATTCAGCGGATCGCTCACCCCCGGGATCTCGATGACAGTGCGGCGCGCGCGCTGGTGGATGGTCTGCCGGCGGTGGTGTGGCTCGCTTACGGGGTGCACGGCAACGAGATCTCTTCCACCGACGCTGCGCTGCTCACCGCCTATCATCTGCTCGCGGCGCGCAACGACGACGACGTGGCACGCATGCTCGATCAGACGCTGGTCGGTATTGATCCGGACATGAACCCGGACGGCCGCGAGCGTTTCGTTCACCACTACATTCAGACCGAGGGCATCGAGCCGGCCGCCAGCTCCATCGCCGCAGAACGGCGGGAGCCTTGGCCCAACGGGCGCAGCAACCATTACCTGTTCGACATGAATCGGGACTGGCTTGGCCTGACCCAGCCGGAGTCCAAGGGGCGGGTCGCCACGTTCCTCGAGTACTACCCGCTGATTCACGTCGACGTCCATGAGATGGGGACGGACACGAGCTACTACTTCCCGCCGCCGGCAGAACCATTCAACCCCCACCTCACGCCGGGACAGCTTGATCGTCTGGAACTTGTCGGTCGCAACATCGGCAGCTTCTTCGATCGCTTCGGCTATGACTACTTCACGCGGGAGATCTTCGATGCCCTCTATCCGGGCTACGGCGACAGCTGGCCGGCCTTTCACGGTGCCGTAGGCATGACCTTCGAGATGGCCTCGGCCCGCGGCCTCGCCGGTGAGCGCCAGGACGGCAGCATCGTCACCTATGCGGAAGGTGTGCAGCGGCATTTCGTGGCGAGCATCGCGACCATCGATGCCGCGGCCCATAATCGAAGCGAGCTGCTCGAGGCCTTCCTCGAGTACCGCCGCTCGGCCGTACGTGGTGCCCACGGCGGGCCGCGGGAGTATCTGCTTCCTGCCGGCCGCGATCCGGAAGCGGCTCACGACTTCGCGGGCCGCCTCGCCAACCACGGCATCGAGGTGCGTCGGACCACCGCGGCGACCCGCGCCTGCGGTGTCGACCTGCCCGCCGGTTCCTATCTCATCAGTTCCCGGCAGGGTGCCGGACGCCTGGTGCGCACCCTGCTCGAAGACGACAGTCCCATTGCGGAAGCCTTCCTGGCCGAGCAGGAGCGGCGGCGCGCCCGTGGCCTCGGCGCGGAACTCTACGACGTCCTCGGCTGGTCCCTGCCACGGCTCTACAATCTGCCGGTGACGCCCTGCGATCGGTCGGTGGGCGGCGATCCACGCCCCTGGTCTGCCGACGACAGTTTCGAGGTGCAGGTGCCGCCGCGGGCTGAAGTGGCTTGGCTGGTGCCCTGGGGGACCCGCGCCGCGGGCCGCTTCCTGGCGGCCGGCCTGCGGGACGGGCTGGTGATCAGAGGCGCGAACGAACCGATGACTCTGGCGGGCCGCGATCATGCCCGCGGCACCCTGGTGATCCGGGTGGCGGATCATCCTGATGTCGAGCGCGACGCGTTGTACGAACGCGTCGTCGCGCTGGCGCGCTCGAGCGGAGCAGAGGTGCTGGCGGCAGACACAAGCTGGACCACAGCCGGTACTTCGTTCGGCAGCCGCAACGTGCCGCGCCTGCATCCGCCACGCATCGCCCTGGCCTGGGACGCGCCCACGCGTTCCCTCTCCGCTGGCCATACCCGCTTCGTCCTGGAGCGACAGTTCGGCTATCCCGTGGAGCCCGTCCGCGTGGCTCATCTGGGAGAGCCGGCGCTGGACCGCTTCGATGTCCTGATCCTGCCGGATGGTGGCAACTATGCGGCCGTCCTTGGGACCGGCGGCGTGGAGCGGCTCAGAGCCTGGGTGCACCGGGGCGGTACGCTCATCGGGCTCGCCGGCGCGACGGAGTTTCTCACCAACGCTCCCGCCGGGTTGCTGCCGGCGCAGCGGGAGCGGGCGCTGGACAGCCCTGCGGCGGAGGTCGAGGACAGGGAGCCTGTTGCCGGTGTGCGCATCACGGATGACGAAGCGTTTGCGGAGGCGATCGCGGCAGCTGACGCCGACCCGGACTGGATCCCGGGCGTGGTCATGCGGGCCCATCCGGATCCTGATCATTGGTTGACCGTCGGTCTGCCGGAGGAACTGAACATGATGGTCGAGGGCAGGAACGTGTTCCGGCCCCTGCGCCTGAATGAGGGCGTCAACGCATTGCGCTTCGCGGCGGCGGACGAACTCGTCGTCAGCGGGCACCTGTGGCAGGAGAACCGGGAGCAGTGGGCCTACAAGCCGGCCGTCATGGTGGCGGAGCACGGCTCGGGGCAGGTCATCGGTTTCACTGCAGATCCGAACTTCCGCGGCGTGATGGATGGACTCAACGTGCTGTTCCTGAACGCGGTGTTGCGGGGTCCGGCCCAGACTGGACGGCTGCGCTGACCCGCTTTCAGCGCCACATCGGGATCGACTACTCCGGTGCGAAGGCACCGGAGTCCCGGTTGCCGGGCCTGCAGGTGTTCGAGCATACGGCCGAGGGCGATGTGCGGCGGCTGCCGCCGCCGCAGGCCGGGAAGACGAACTGGTCGCGGATCGAAGTGGCCGGCTTCTGTGCCCAAGCCGTCGAGCAGGCCTGTCGGCAGCAGGCGCCGGTGATCATCGGCATCGATCACGCGTTCGGATTCCCGGCGAGTTACCTGGAGCGTTACGCCCTCACGGACTGGGATGCCTTTCTGGACGATTTCGTCCACCACTGGCCCGCGGACCGTGCCGGAGTCTGCGTCGACGACTTGCGTCCAGGGAATCCGCGTTCAGGCGCCAATCGCGAACTGCGGCTGTGCGAGCGCTGGACGGCGGGTGCGAAGAGCGTGTTTCTGTTCGATGTGCAGGGCTCCGTCGCCAAGTCGACCCATGCCGGACTGCCCTGGCTGTTCGGTCTGCGGCGAACCGCCATGAATCTGCACTGCTGGCCCTTCGACGGTTTCACCGTCCCGCCGGACCGGTCCGTGGTGGCCGAGGTGTATCCGTCCCTGCTGCGGCGGCGCTATCCCCAGCCGACGCTGAAACCCGATGCCCAGGACGCCCACGCGGTGGCGGCCTGGCTTGCGGACATGGACCGGCGCGGCGCCCTGGAGCGATACCTGGAGCCGCCGCTGACGCCTGACGAGGCGAAGCTGGCGCAACGGGAGGGCTGGATTCTCGGCGTGGGCTAGACGCCGAGCTCGTCGAACATGGCCTTGACGTCGTCGGCGAAGCGCAGCAGCCGTTCCTTGTTGGACTTCTTCTTGACCTTCACCTTCACGTCCGCGCCGCCGAACAGCACCACGCCCTCGATGATGATGGTCGGAGCATCGGGGTCGTGGCGACCGCGTGCCTTGTTGCTGATGCCGCCGAAGATGCAGAACGCCTTGACGCTGACGTTGACGCCCTCCGGAACCTTGATGTCGATCCCGCCCATCACGCACAGCAGCTTGACCCGCACCGTGCGTGAGGTGAACTCGGCACTGCTGAAGTCGATGTCGGTGCCGCCCATCAGTGTGATGACCCGGAGTTCACCGGGAACGCTCCACGGCCCGGAGCGTTCGCTGCCGCTGAAGACGTTGACGATGTACTCGGTGTCCACAAGACCGCTCGGGTCGTCATCCACGTGCAGCTGCTGGCGCTTCTTCGCCTCGTACTTCGGGTCCGACTTCAGATCCAGATCCGCCACCAGCGCTTCCAGGCGCGCGTGCTCGGAGGTGTCGAGGGCCTCCTCCAGCCGCCGTTCGAAAGCGTCCAGTGACAGCTTGTCGTGGCCGTAGTTGAGCACGAGCTGGTCGATGACCTCCTCGCGCACGGTGTCGATGGGTCGGTCCGCAATGGCCACCGGCATGGTTCCGCTCTCCCTGTGCTGATCCGCCTCGGTTGCGAAGCAGGCTCCGTGCCACCCTTGGCGTCCATCGTCTGGGATGTTCTCAACTATCTGACTCTAATGGTCTTTCCTGGTCTCTGCATGCAGCCAGGCGGGTGGGCAGTGGCATCCCCAGTGGTGAGTTTCACCCATGGTTGGCAGTATCCGCCAGTGCTGTGGTCCCATTCCACGAGGGGATGTGGCAAGGTTTGGTCACATCGCCTTCGGAGGATGAGGATCATGCGCGACGACGAGCAACGGCCTGACGCAGCGGACTCACAACCAGCCGCGGACGCGGAATCCATCGCCAACCCGCGCCGGCGACGGCTGCTCGTGGGTGGCGCCGGCCTCGCGGGCGCGGCTCTTGCGGCGGGCGCGGTTCATGCCACCGGCCGCAATCGGGAGCGCGGACGCTATGACGGTCAGGTGGTGCTGATCACCGGTGCGACGTCCGGGATCGGTGAGGCTACGGCCCATGCGTTTGCCCGTGAGGGCGCCAAGGTCTGCTTCTGCGGCCGTCGCGAAGAGCGGGGGGCTGCGGTGCAGGCGGCCATTCGCGATGCCGGTGGTGACGCCACGTTCGTGCGCGCCGACGTGCGCTACGAGGACCAGATCAAAGCCCTGGTGGAGGCCTGCGTGAAGCGTTACGACGGCCTCGACATCGCCTTCAACAATGCAGGCATCGAGGGGCCGCGCGGCGCGCTTGATGAGATCGACGTCGCGCAAGACAACGGCTACGAGGATGTCTTCCGCACCAATGTGGACGGCGTCTTCTTCGCCATGCGGCATGAGATTCCGGTGATGCGGCAGGCCGGTCACGGCGTCATCGTCAATACGGGCTCCATGCTCTCGCACCGTGGTTCGCGCTTTGCTGCTGCCTATGCCGGCTCCAAGCATGCCGTCATCGGTCTCACGCGCTCGGCCGCGGCAGCAGAGGCACGTGCGGGCATTCGGGTCGTCAGCGTTTCGCCCGGCGGTGTGGAGACGGAGCTGCTGCGGCGCTTCCTCGGCGGTTCCCTGGAAGGTGCCGGGGAGAACAACCCCATGGGACGGATCGCCCAGCCCTACGAGGTTGCGGACGTGGTGCTGAATCTGGTGGCGCCGGAGAACACCTTCCTCAATGGTGATGACGTCAAGGTCGACGGTGCGTCGTCGGCCTGATCCTCATCCGGGTTCCACCAGCAGGGTGATGACGTCCTGGTAGCTGCCCGGTGCGGCGTCCTGAAGAGCGCCCTCGGAGAAGCGGACGTCGAGGGATGCGTTGTTTCTGCCCTGGCACCCGGGTGAGGAGGAGTGGCCAACCAGTCCGCTCAGGCGCGCACCGGACGCGACATCGACGAACTGATTGCCTTGGTCATCGCTGAAGTCCACGGAATAGGAAATGAAGTTGGTTCCGTTAGCGACCCTGAACGTGCTGCCGTCAGCGTAATCGGAGCTGATGGTGATGTTGTAGAGGCCAGAGTCGTTTCGGTAGACGCACAATTGCGAATCTCCAATCAGATCGCCGGTGCCTGTATAGGTACTGAGGTCGATGTCTGTGACCCGGAAGATGCGGACCCGGCCCCCGATCACGACGCTGATGTCCACGTTGCCCGCAGACGTTTCCTGCATGCCGCCCCCGGCTTGAACAGAGCCAGCTGCGAGTAAGCCGCAGAACGCCAACCCCAGGATGCACAGTACGCTTCGAACTCCCCCCTGCATCTCGTACCTCCCTCGCCCGTTGAGCGATGCTGTCCTGGTGATTCCAAGAAGCGTGCCAGGGCGAGAGCGGGCCGGTGCAGGGCTGCGGAGCTGCATCCAAGTTGTTGATATGCAAAGGCGAGTTGACGTCGAGGCTGTGGGTCGTGCCGGCTGAGGCAGCGGTCCGGTTGTGACCTGATCCGACGGCCTGGGTGACGCCGGGCGTCACCCTTGGACTCAGCCGTTCAGCCGCGCAGGGTGCGGAACGTCGCCCGCACCTCGTCGACGAACACCTCCGGACGCTCGAACGCGGCGAAGTGGCCACCCTTTTCCTGCTCGCTGAAGTGGACGATGTGGGTGAAGCGCTTGTCGGCCCAGCGCCGGGAGGTGCGGAAAATCTCCTTCGGAAAGATCGTGATTCCCGTGGGCAGCGACACCGGCTCCAGATTGACGCTGCCGAAGCTCTCCCAGTAGAGCCGGGCCGACGATGCAGCGGCGTTGTTGAGCCAGTAGATCATCACGTTGTCGAGCAGTTCATCCCGGGTCAGCACGTTTTCCGGATGGCCGTCGCAATCCATCCACGACCAGAACTTCTCGATGATCCAGGCCGCCTGACCCACGGGTGAATCGGCGAGGCCATAGCCCAGGGTCTGCGGTCGGGTCGCCTGCTGTTTGGAGTAGCCGGAGTCCCAATCCTGATAGTGCTTCATGCCGGCCAGGGCGGACTGCTCTGCAGCGCTGAGGTCATCCATGGTTTCCGGGTCCGGCGGTGCGATGGCCATGTTGAGGTGGATGCCCTCACAGGCTCCCTTGTTCTGAATGCCGATCATGGTGGTGACCATCGCACCCCAGTCACCGCCCTGGGCGAAGTAATGCTCGTAGCCGAGCCGTCGCATCAGCGTGTCCCAGGCCTCGGCGATCTTCTCCACGCCCCAGCCTGGCTGCGTTGGCTTGTCGGAGAAACCGTAACCGGGCAGGGACGGGCAGACGACGTGGAAGGCGTCGCCGGCATCGCCACCGTAGGCCACGGGGTCGGTGAGCGGGCCGATCACCTTGTGAAACTCCAGTACGGATCCAGGCCAGCCGTGGGTCATCAGCAGTGGCCGTGCCTGTTCGTGGGGGGATCTGACGTGCAGGAAGTGAATGCCGAGACCGTCGACGGTGGTACGGAACTGATCGAAACTGTTCAGCAGGGCCTCGGCGCGGCGCCAGTCGTACTGCTCCCGCCAGTAGCTGACCAGCTCGTGAACATAGGCCAGCGGTATGCCCTGGGACCAGTCCTCTGTGGTCTCCTCATCCGGCCAGCGGACGCGGTCCAGACGCGCCGCCAGGTCATCGAGTTCGGCTTGTTGGATCCTGATGGTGAAAGGGGTGACGGCGTCGCTCACGGTGTGCTCCTCGAAGGCTGCAAAGCCCGCAAGCTAACACACCGCGTTGCTGTGGTTCCGCGTCTACCAGAACCGCACCGATCCGGTCGAAGCCATCATCATCTGGCCGAACTCGAAGGCGTCCTCGATGATCTCGGCCAAGGATGCGGCGTCAATGTCCAGGCGCTGTGCGATCGGCTGCCCGGCGAAGGTCTCGGCCAGTGCGAGGACCTCGCGATCGGCATCCCCGGCGCCGGTTCCCGCCAGGTCGATGGCCAGGATCAGCAGGTTGCGCTGGTCGTCATTGGTCGCGGCATCGCCTTCGCCCTGCTCGGCAAGGACGCGAACGGCGCTGTCCGGCAGGTGCCAGGATCGCGCGATGGCGCTTCCGATCAGGGGGTGCCATTCGTGAATAAGTGAGGTGGCTTCCGGGTTCCCCAGCATGTCGTGGGCCCGTGCTCCGGCCTGGGCCAGGATGTAGATGCGACCGATGTTGTGGATCAGGCCCAGCGTGAGCATGTCCTCCGGACAGGCCCGCCGGCTTTTGCGTGCCAGGCTGTAGGCGAGTTCGGACACCATGCGGCTGCGGTCCCATTCGGGCCCCAGCAGATCGTGAACGGCGCGGAACTCCGGGGCCTGTTTCATCTGTTGCATCGCGAAGTGGAGGCTGACGCTATGCACGAGACGGGTGCCCAGGCGGTTGACACAGGTGTCCATGTTGGGAGTTTCGAGACCGCCGCGTCGATAGATCGGCGAGTTTGCGAGCTTCAGCACAGTGCCCGCCAGCGCCGGCTCACTGAGAATGAGCTCGGTGATCTGGGAGACCTGGACCTCCTTGCGGTCCAGGGCGCGGTGGATGAGCGTGACCACGCTCGGCAGCGCCGGCAGGTTGAGATCGCCCGCCGCGAGCCTGGATTTCAGGCCGCTGATCAGCTGCAGGGCGGCGCCGCCGTCGTCGGCGGCGCTCGCGGCGGAGCGGTTCCTGGGCTTGGAGACAGCATCTTCCGATAGCGTTGACATAGTCGTGCCCTGCCTTCGTGGCGCCCGTTACCACAGGGTTGTCGGCTGCTGCCGGCAAACCTTGAGCGCCTACCAGGTCAGGTCACGGTCGCAGCCGGAAACCGACGTGGAACTGCCGGCCGGGAGTGTTGAATCCGAACACGTCCTGGTAGTCCTCGTCGGCAAGATTGTCGGCGCGCAGGAACAGCTCGACCTGCGGGCTGGCCTGCCAGCTGGCCGCAGCATTGATGAGGATGTAGTCGTCGAGGGCGACGCGAGTGGCGGGGAAGGTCGCGAAGGAGAGGTCGTCACGCTTGCCGCTCAGGACGACGTCCGTGCGCAGCCGGAGGCGATCGTCCGCAAAGGCCCGGGTCAGACTGACCGCGCCGCTGTGGCGTGGGCGCCGCAGCTCGCGGACCTGACCACCGGCCGCGTCCGGCTCCGATGCATCGAGCCAGGCGTAACGCGCTGTGATCGTCGTGACATCATCCGGGCGCAGCGTCAGCCTGGCCTCGATGCCCTCGCGGCGGCTGTTGCGGTCACGATTGCGAGCTGTGAACAGGCCGGTGTCCGAGTCGAACACGAAGCCGTCGATTTCCTTCTGCAGCCGCGCCCGATGCCACAGCAGCTCGAGCTCCGCCCGCTCGTCTGCGAATTCGCGCGCCCAGCCGATCTCCAAGCCCCGGGAACGCTCCGGCTCCAGGCCGGGGTTGCCGAGGAAGGTGTCCGGCGTGAAGCCGAAACGTTCGGTGAAAGCAGGGTTCTTGACCGCCGTGGCGTAGGAGATCCAGGCGTCGCCCAGGGCCGCCGGCAGGGCGCTTCTCAGGCCGGTGCGCCAGGTGGTGGCGTTGGAGAAATCGCTGTTCCAGTCCTGCCTCAGGGCGGCGGTGACGTGCATGCTCTGATGCGGGTGGGCTCGCCACTCCAGCAGGCCCGAGTGGTGGCGCAGGCTCTGGCGCTGGTTGGGGTCGCCGAACGCGCTCGCCGTTCCACGCTGGATGAAGCGTTCCCGTTCCGTCTCCAGGGCGACGACGAGCTGTTGGCTGCCGGGCAGGAAGCCCTCGTAGGCATAAGCGGACTGAAAGCTGCCGCGGTAGCGGCGACCGAGACGGGCATCGGTCACGGCGCCGTCGGCGAAATCCTCATGGCGGGAGCCCAGCGCCTCCAGCGTCAGCCGGTGCTGCCAGTCGTCGCTCGGTGTCCAGTCCAGATGCATGCCGGAGACGACGCGACGGATCTCGGATTCGCGATCGCCATCGGCAGGCACGAAGTCCGGCGCCGGGGTCGGATCGAACTCCACTGTGGCGTCGAATCCACGCACGGTTCCGGACAGGCGCAACTCAGGAGTGAGGTCCACGCCTCCGGTCAGGTTCAGCGTCGTCACGGTGTAGCCGTCGGGCTCGCCGTCGTCGGCAGAGACGTTCTCGCCGCGGGTGTCATAGTGATCCGCGATGGCCGTGACGTGTCCCCTGTCGCCGGTTGTGCCGGCCCCGAGCGTGACCTCCCGGGTTCTGCGGTTGCCGGCTCCGGCGCGCAGTTCCAGACCATCGAGACGCGGCGTCCGCAGATGCAGGGCACCGGCCACGGCATCACTGCCCCAGAGTGCACCGCTCGGGCCCGGGAGCAGCTCGACAGCTTCCACGGTGGGCCCGCGGACATGGGCGAAGTCGTAGGCTGAACCAATGGCGGGATCGTTGACCTTGAAGCCGTCGATGCGCACCTGCACGTGGTCCGACTCGGACCCGCGGATGCGCATCTGAGTGAGGCTTCCGGGCCCGCCACTGCGGGATATCGCAGTGGTGGGCAGCGTGCGCAGCAGGTCGGTGAGGAACGGTGATTCCGCGTCGCGCAGGTCCTGGCCGGTCAGAAACTGTGCTGCTCCCGGGAGTTCCGAGGGCGCGACGGGTGTGCGGCTGCCGAGCACCAGGAGGGTGTCGATTTCCTGCTTGGCGGTCGCGTCGGAAACGTCGGCGAATGCGGGTTGGACGAAGATGGTGGTCGCTGCAACGAGCAGCGTTGCGGGCAGGCGGTACGCCATGGTGCGTTGCTCCCGGCCGGCGCCCCCCGCACCGACCCGTTGGGGCGTGCGGAGGAGGCAGGACACGGGTCTGGCCCGAACGTCCCTGGCCCGCCCACCGCGCGCTTGAGGGTGACACACCGGGCCGGTCTCCGGGCTCGCGAGCGGGAGCATGGACGTGCTCCGAGGTTCGACGCCTTCCCGCTCCGCGAAGTCCGCGGCCGGAGCCGGTCCTTCAGGGAGCAGTGGCGGAGTGTCGAACCTTCTCGCCTACCGTTGCGGGGGCAGCGTCGGCATTTGACCGACTTCCCGATTATCCACCCTCTCCTGCGAGGGCAGCACCGCGGTGTGCTGAGTGGCTGATTCTAGCCGGTTGCGGTGCAGCAGCGCACCTCTCCGGTTCTCATGGCTCCTGAATCCCTTTCACACGTCGGCACATGACCGGCCCGAGGAGCGCTTCGACGCAGCCAGCGGACAAAAAGACCGCGGCAGTCTGACGAAGGCGAACGTCGGCCATGGCATGTGCGCGAGGAGCGAGGATTTTTGTTTGCTGGCAAGGCGAAGTGCGACGAGTGGCCGGGAGTGTACATGGCGGTACATGACCGGCCCGAGGAGCGCTTCAACGCAGCCAGCGGACAAAAAGACCGCTCCTTCAGAAACCAGTCATCTGGCGGCCGCCTAGGAGGTGTAGATGCAGATGAAAAACGGTCTGCCCCCCCTCCGAGTTGCAGTTCATGATCAACCGATACCCCGACTCGGCAATGCCCTTGTCCGCAGCGATGCGGCTGGCGGTCAGCAGCATGTGCCCGAGCAGTTCCTTGTGCCGGGACTCGGCGTCGTTGAGGGTCGGAATCTCTTCCTTCTTCGGGATGATCAAAATGTGGATGGGCGCCTGCGGATTGACGTCCTTGAACGCCAGCACGTCGTCGTCTTCGTAGACGACGTCTGCGGGTATCTCCCCGCGAATGATCTTGCCGAAGATGGTCTTCATATCAGACATCACCGTGACGCAGCAGGTTGATGAATTCACGCCGGGTCTTGGGCCCGTAGGTGCGGAAGTGCGGGTCGGGTGCTTCGAGGTAGGCTGTGCGGCGCTGGGCCATGGCGTCGCGCCCGGTGTGCAGCTTGAGTTCCTCGGCGCTGATCTTGTAGGGCTTGACCGCATTGAGGCCGAACACCTTGGCGCGAATCTCAGGAGTGATAGCCGGATAGCCGTGGCGCTCCTGCAGTTCGCTGGAAATCTGAAAGGTGCGGAAGGCCTGGATCTGATCCTGAGGCGAGCCGTACCAGATGGAGTCCGTGCCCCACAGGACGTTGTCTTCGCCGACGTACTTCAGCAGTTTGCCCATGGCATGAGCGGCGCTGTCCGGATCACGCATCAGGAAGCGCCACGTGCTGCCGAGCTCGGCGTAGACATTGCTGCCCTTGCCGATGTCATTGTCGATCAGCGACTGGATCAGGGTATCGATGCCGTCACGGCCGGCGCCGGGCTCGAAGGCCCGTTCCGGCTGATCGACGACGTAGCCGGAGTGGTAGACGATGAACGTGACGTCCGGGTAGCGTCGGGCGATGCGGCCGATGTCCTGGCACTGGCTGTGCTCGTAGGAGCGGGGCCCGAACGGCAGGCCCTTGTGAATGCAGATCACCTTGACGCCAAGATCGCGGGCTTTCTCGACGAACGGGATCCCGGTGTCCTCGTCATCCATCCAGAAGCCGATGCCGTCAGGACCCCATTGGGTGTAGGTCTTCCAGGCGGAGACACCCCAGCGCTCGGCCAGCTCGTCCATCTGGGCGACGTCGCCGTCCTGGTTGGGATTGACGCGCCCGTGCAGCAGCATGCGCTGGGTGCCTTCCATCTCGTCGACGATGCGGCGGACGGCGTCGGCGGATTCGATGGTCACCGGCTCCGCATCCGCGCGCGACGGCACGAAGGACAGCACCATCAGGTCGGTGTCCGAATCGAGAAACACGTCCTTGACGAACTCGTCCGGGCCGAGGCACTGCAGATAGGCGCGCTCGGGTTCGCTGGGGCAGTCCGCCGCCTTCGGCATCATGGCGAATGGTCGTGCCCCTTCGGGAACGTGTTTGAGCCAGGCGCCGGTGGGAT
This sequence comes from Pseudomonadales bacterium, assembly GCA_007122315.1. Classification (GTDB taxonomy): domain Bacteria; phylum Pseudomonadota; class Gammaproteobacteria; order Pseudomonadales; family Azotimanducaceae; genus SLTB01. The sequence goes on from SKUB01000190.1 coordinate 41,276, forward strand.
CCACGTAGTGGCCCTGAACGTCGAAAATGAATTCGTTGCCTTCGAGGCTGGCGCCTGCGAGCTGGGTGTCGAAGGCTGCGTCCGCCGGCAGGTCGAAGAAACTGCCGGTGCGGCCAGCCGCCGCCTGGGCGGCATTGAACGCGAGCAGGGTGCTGGCAGCGCCGCAGCTCGACATGAGGAAACGGCGCCGGGTCTGACCGGTGCGCTTGGCGGCCGCTGCGGTCTGTTCCCGCGCAAGACGGTTGGCGTAGCGGCCGGTGGCATCGAGCGGCACCGGCACGAATTCGCCGTTGGAGGTGGAATCGAGCTTGATCGGCAGCCTGAGGCCGTCCGGATCGGAGTCCTTGCGAGTCATGGCGTATCTCCCGGGGCTGCCCGCACCGCATCGCGGCTGCGGGCCATGTTGGTGGCGATGAGTTCGGCGGTTTCGCCGATAGCGGTATCGATGTCGCCGTCGAAGTCGATCCAGGAAAAGCCGCTCCAGATCAGGCGTGCGCCAGTCGTATCGCGCGCATAGCCGTAGACCTCCACCACCTGACGGCCTGGTGGCGGGGGCGTGGCGGATCGCTGGTCGGCGCTGGCGAGAAAGTCCTGCAGCGTCCGGTAGGTTCGAGTCGCCGCATCCACATTGCGCGGGATGCGGGCCCCATGGTCTTCGGCATCCACAGCCAGCCGACGTACCACGAGGATGAGTGCTGCGTTCTCGGCATCGGCACCCGCAAGTATGCGGGCGTGTTCGAGTGCGCTGTACGTTGGAATCGAGAGGTGGCTCTGGACCGAGCTGACGTCGTGCCGGACGAGGGCGGTCTGGAGGCGATCTTCGAACGTCAACCGCACCTGTTCGTTGGGGCTGAAGCCCACCAGGAACACACGCTGATCGGTGACGTCCGGCGCCGGGGCCACCGGCGTCCGTGTGCTGCAGCCCCCGACAGCGAGGCAACCGAGCAGGATCAGGATGGGTAAGGACCGCCGCGCGTCGCGCATGGCACCTCCGGGCTCCGACTGCTTTGGAGCGTGCCCCCGGCCCTGGCGCGAGTCAACTCGCAACGCCTCGTGCACGTTCACGCTTGGCGCAGCCGGTCCCTTTGTGCCATAAGCAGCGGTCGGCTCATCACAGGAAGCAGCGTGCGGCAGTATCAGAATTCCAGGGACGCTCCGCCGTCACGGTCGGCCGGCGCCGGCATGTTCGAGTCGCTCACCATCCGCGACTACCGCCTGCTGTGGATGGCGAACCTCGGCGCCACGTTCGCCATGCAGATGTCCGTGGTGGCTCGCGGCTGGCTGGTCTACGCGATGACCGGCTCGGCGGTGAAGCTGGCCTGGGTGATGCTCGCGTTTTTGGCGCCCACCGTGGTGTTTTCGTTGCTCGGCGGTGCGCTGGCGGACCGGGTGGCGAAGAAGGCCATCATGGTCCTCGCCCAGGGCCTCAACTGCATCTCGACTGTGCTGCTCGCGATCATCATCCTGTCGAACAACATCGAATTCTGGCACTTCATCGCCTTCGGCCTGTTCAACGGGACGGTACTGGCGCTGGCCATGCCTTCGCGGCAGGCCATCATTCCGGAGATCGTGGGCGAGCGGGGCATCTTCAATGCCATGGCCCTGTCCGCGGCGAGCATGAACCTTTCCAGGGTGCTCGGCCCGGCGGCGGCGGGCATGATCATCGCCATCGTTGCCGGCGGCGACACGGGCTCCGTGTTCGGGGTCGGCATCGTCTTCTGCATCATCGCTGCCCTCTACGGGACCGCGTCCGTCAGCACCCTGTTCCTGCATCACGCAGGGAACCCAAGCGATCGTGAGCGTGGGGGCGTGGCGAGCGAGGTCGGCGACGGTCTGCGCTACATTCTCGCTGACACCCAGCTGCGCGCCCTGATCATGGTGGCCTTCGCCACGCTGCTGTTCGGCATGCCGATGCAGTTCCTGATGCCCGCGTTCAATGCGGATGCCCTCGGTGGCGGGCCCGATGCCCTCGGCTGGCTGATGGGTGCCATGGGCGTCGGCGCCATCACCGGCTCGCTGCTGCTGGCGCGGATGGGGGAGGCTCGGCGCAAGGGCCGGCTCATGATCGGTTTCTCCCTGGCCTGGGCACTGGCCAGCGCGCTGTTCGCGCTCACCACGGACATCACCACCGCCGTCGTCCTGTCAGGTTTGACGGGTTTCGCCAGCTCCATGTTCATGTCCCTGATCATGAGCCTTATTCAGATCAGTGCGTCATCCGAGATGCGTGGCCGGGTGATGAGTGTGACCATGCTGATCTGGGGATTGATGCCGCTCGGAGTGCTGCCCATCAGCTTCCTGGCAGAAGCCGCCGGCATCGGCACTGCTCTCCTGGTCAGCGCGCTGGTCCTGGCCCTGCTGACGCTGCTGATCGCGGTCGCGTTCCCGGTCATCCGCCGCATCGACCGTGGTTATGATCATGACGCGGTGGAGAGCGCAGCCGCACACGCTGCATCCAGAGCGCGGGCGTCGAAACCCCCGGAGTGAGCCTAAGCTGGCGCCCGGCGGCAGGCTTCGTCAGACTCGCTGGCTGCCAGCCGTTGCCACCTCCGGAGTCCACCGTGACCTGCCTGCGTCCCTGTCTCCTGCCGCTCCTGCTTGTCGCCCTTCAGGCGGCGGCGGAGCCCGTCTGCACGCCGCTGACCGAAGACGCGCTGGACGACCACGGTGTGTTCGACCGCATCGCCGCCACCGCGGCGCAGGAGTTCGACGCACCTGTGCGCATCGGCAGGATCACCACCGAGCGGCTGCAGATCTTCGATCTTGACGACCCCGCCGAAGACAACTGGCTGTTTCGTCTGGCCAATCGGTTCCACATTCTGAGCCGCGAGCAGACGGTGCTGGAGCAGCTCCAGTTTGCCAGCGGCGAACGCTATGACGCCGAGGCGCTGAAGGAGACCGAGCGCATCCTCCGGGAGCGGCGCTGGCTGTTCGACGCCCGGGTGGTGCCGGTGCAGCGCTGCAACGATACGGTGGACGTGAAGGTGGTGACCCGCGACGTCTGGTCCTTGGTCGGCACCGGCGAGCTCGACCGGGCCGGCGGCGACACCGCCGTCGGCGTCGGTATCCAGGAAGTGAACCTGTTCGGGCGGGGGGAACGGCTCGGGGTGCTCTACACCGACGGTGTCGACCGGTCCGGTCCGGGTTTCTTCTTCGTCGATGATTACTTTCTCGGCGGCCCCACCGCGCTGACGCTGCGGGGTGCGAAGCTCAGCGATGGTGGCCAGTTCTTCCTGGATCTGCGCAAGCCTTTCCGCAGCCTCGACGACCGCCTGAGCTACGGCGCCGAATGGCAGTTCGATCAGCGCGATCAGCCTCTGTTCGCAGCGGGCAGTCGCTTCGCCCGCTTCGAGCAGCGCCACATTCGGCTGCGCCACTTCGTTGCCGCCTCCACCGGCCGCTATCAGGGCGCGGTGAGGCGCTGGACCCTGGGCCTGGAATTCGAGGATTTCAGCTTCGACCGCGCGGAGGGCCCGCTGCAACCGGAGCGCATCGCCGACGATCGGCGTCGCACCTGGCCCTTCCTGCGTTACGAGTACATCGAGGACGACTTCGACTCGGCGTTGCGGCTGGACTTCAAGCAGCGTCCGGCGGACGTCTATCTGGGCCTGCGCTATGGCGTGACGCTGGGCTATGCCCCGGACATGTTCGGGGCTGATGCGTCCCGCATCATGGTCCGGGGTGACGTCCGCAACGCGCATCGGCTGACGGACCGCTGGTTCGTTTCCTGGCAGGGGGATGTGGATGCCACGTTCCGTTCCGGTGACACGAGCGAGAACCTGGTTACCCGGGCCGGCATCGAGACCCACTATCGGCACCATGAGCAGTTCGGCTTCTTCGCCTCGCTGCAGGGCACCTACGCCCGCAATCTGACGCCGGACCGGCAGCTCCTGCTCGGTGGCGACAACGGCCTGCGTGGTTATCCGGCGCGTTTCCAGGACGGTGACCGCAGCGTCCTGCTGCGCTTGGAGGAGCGGTTCTTTTCCACCGCCAATCCCTTCCGTCTGCTGCTCATCGGTGCGGCGGCCTTCGTGGACGTGGGCCGGTCCTGGTTCCCGGGCGATGCCAACGACAGCACCAGCGGCTGGCTGACCAATGCAGGGGTGGGTCTGCGCATCGGCAATACGCGGGGATCGGGTCGTAATCTCATTCACCTCGATCTCGCTGTACCCTTGCGGACGGGAGGGCCCGATGTGGACGATTTCCTCATCGGCTTCAGGATTTTCGAGACGTTCTGAACACGGAGACGCAAGCATGGGCTATCCGCTGGAAGGCATTCGGGTACTGGATTTCTCCCGCGTCCTGGCAGGGCCGTTCGCCAGCCGGATGCTGGTGGATCTCGGCGCGGAAGTGGTCAAGGTGGAACCGCCGGAAGGGGACGTGACCCGCTTCTGGGGTCGCAAGATTGCCGGCATCTCCGGCTACTTCCACCAGCAGAACCTGGGCAAGCGGGACATCTGCCTGGATCTCACACGCCCGGAAGCCGTGGATCTGGTGCGTCGCCTCGCCCGGGAAGCGGACGTGGTGATGGAGAATTTCCGTCCCGGCGTCATGGACCGGCTCGGTATCGGCTGGTCGGTGCTGTCCGCAGACAATCCGCGGCTGGTCATGCTGTCGGTATCCGGCTTCGGCCAGGGCGGTCCTGAGTCCCACCGCGCCGCGTATGCACCCATCATTCACGCGGAGTCTGGTGTCATCGAGCGGCAGGCCCGGGCAAGCGGGCAACCGGCCAGCGAGCTGCCGTTGTCGGTAGCGGACACGAATGCTTCGCTGCATGGCCTGGTGGGCCTCCTGGCCGCGCTGTATCGCCGGGAACAGACTGGTGAAGGCGATCACATCGACATCGCCATGATCGACGCCATGCTGGCCACGGACGATCACCTCCACGCGGCGCTGGAACCGGAGAACGCGGAGCCTGATCCGGCCCAGCGCAGCGAAGTCTGGGAGACGGCGGCAGGACCGCTGATGATCTCCGGCGACCTGCGCTGGATCTGGAAGCAGCTCACCACTTGCTATGGCATCGAGGATCCCACGCCGCCCGGCGCCACCCTGCCGCAGAAGATCGAGGCCCGGCAGCAGGCGGCGCGTGCGTTCTTGAAGGGCCTGCCCACCCGGGCGAAGGTGATCGAGGCCATGGACCGCATGAATCTGGCCTATGGTGAGGTCAAGCCTTCCCGGCGCGCGGTGTCGGAGTCACCGACTCTGGCTGCGCGCGACAGCATCGTCGAGGTGCCGGACCGAGCCGGCGGGACGCGGCGGGTGTTCCGCTCGCCGTATCGTTTCACCCGCTCCGAGAGCGGGGTCCGCGGCGTGGCGCCCCATCGTGGTGAACACAACCGGGAAGTGCTGGGCGACTGGCTGAGCCTGGACGCCGCTGAGATCATCCGCCTGGAGCAGGAGGGCGTGCTGCAGGGCGCTGAGGGGTCTGCCGGCAAGGGCTGATCATGGCAGAAGGCATCGGCATCGATTTCGGCACGTCCAACTCCCTGGCGGCAATCCACTCCGGGCGCAGCGAACTCGTGCCGCTGGAAGTGGACACGCCGGTGATGCCCACCGCCACGTACATGGACCGTGATTTTCAGGTCCAGACCGGCCAGGACGCCATCGACCGTTACATTGCCGACAACACCGGCCGCACCGTGGAGCTGGTTCCGGAGGTGCTCGGCGAAGCCTCACTGCTGGTGGGGCAGCCCGGTGCCAGCAGCCGCTCCGCACCGGAGACCATGACGCAGCGGGTCTACGGTCCGGCGCTGGAAGATCCGGGGCTGCCCGGGCGCCTGTTTCGTGGCCTCAAGCGCCTGCTGGGCGATCCCAACACCCGCCGCCTGATGGTGTTCGGGCAACCCTACCGGCTGGTGGCACTGATCACGCCGGTGCTGCTGCGCATCCGCCGTGAGCTGCAGGCGCAATACGAACGCAACGGTGATGGGGCGCTCGCAGGGCCGCTGCGTTGCGGTCATCCGGTGCGCTTCGAGGGCCGGGACCGCAACAGCCAGGCGCTGGCGCTGGAGCGGCTGAAGGAGGCCTGTGGCCACGCTGGACTGCTGGCGCCGGGACTGGACTTCGGCTTCTTCCCGGAGCCGGTGGCGGCGGCTCTGTCGTGGCGGGCGGCGGCTGCAGCGGATACCCGTGGCACCGCACTGACGTTCGATTTCGGCGGCGGGACGCTGGATCTGGCACTGCTGCGCTTCGCCGGTGATGACAATCGTATTCTGGCCACGGCCGGCGCGCCCATTGGTGGCGACCACATCGATCAGCGGCTGTTCCGGGAACTGCTGTTTCCCCTGCTCGGCAAGGGCGAGGTTTGGCGACGCTGGGGCGACGAGCGCCTGATCGAGACCCGGTTCCCGTTCGAACAGTACGAAGATCTGCTGCTGAACTGGACCGTGGGCTACACGCTGAATCAGAACCGCTTCCGCGCGCCGGTCATGGACTGCATGCGGCAGCCGCCTCCTGTGGGCACCAAGTTCCGCCGGTTGTTCGACCTGATCACCCGGAATCTCGGCTATCAGGTGTTCCAGGAAGTCGCGGCCACCAAGGTGCGGCTGTCCTCCGAGGAGGCGACCACCCTGGATCTGCCGGAGCTGGACATCGCGCTCAACATCACCCGCAGCCGTTTCGAGGCGCTGATCGCGGACCTGCTGACGCAGGTGGAGGCGACCGTGGACAGTGTCCTTGCGCGGGCGGAGTGTGGTGCGGACGACGTGGACGTGGTGGTGCGCACCGGCGGGTCATCGCTGATCCCGGCGGTGGCGGATCTGCTCGAGCGTCGCTTCCCCGGCCGGGTGGTCGATCACGACCCGTTCGGCAGCGTCGCAGACGGTCTCGCCATCGCTGCCGCCCGCGGCCTCTGACCATTTTTCTGGAGTCAGCTGTGGGAGCCTGCAGGCGCCGAAGGCGACGCAGCGATCGCGGACTGATCCAGCTACCAGGCGTTGCGCCCAAATGCTCGGTCCGTCCGCTTGCGGCGGTCTGGGCGCTGTTGCGCGCCATCCATGGCGCGCACCCCTACGGGGCGCACTTCGTGCCACGCAATTCGCTCCCGGCGAATTGCGCCCACAGAGGCTTCGCGCGCCCCTTGTCAAATCCGTCAGGAGCGGGGATGCGCGATGTCGTCTGATGCCGGCCGATAACGCAGTGTGCGTCCGTTGCCGACGTCCGAGTCGAGACCGAACCAGCGGTCCTCGGAATCATAAAAGATCGTGATCTCGACATTCGTCTCCGAGTCCTTGCCCGGCGTGACGTCACGCCCGCGGAGCTTCCACGCGGTGACTTCGGTGTCACGGCGTCCGACGCGCAGTGACCGGGTACCAAGATTCTCGAACTCCACTTCCAGCATGGCGCCATCCTGGGGATTCACCAGCAGCTCCCGCTCGCGGAGGCTCGGCGTCCAGTAGGCGAAACTCCAGGGACAGTCCGACTTCACCTCATGACGGCCCTCGCGGGTCGCCACTTCGAGTCCGGTATCGCTGGCTTGGCTCGAGACCTCGAACAGTTCTCCGTTCTCGTCGGTCTTCGACTCCAGCCCCACCAGACAGCCGGCGCGCCAGCGCTCGTTGGCCTCGTGTTCGTAGCGGAACAGAGTGACGAACACGACCCTGACCTGAAACTCCGCCTCGGAGCGCACCCGCAGCGTCCCATCCTCTTCGTCGAAGCGGAACGTGTGCAGCCCCACCTCCCGGTCGTCCAGGAACACCGTCATCCGGCGTTCTTCCGCCGGGACGCCGATGTCCA
>SKUB01000246.1 GCA_007122315.1 Pseudomonadales bacterium
CGGTGCGCGCGGCGTCCAGCGCAGGCACGGCGAACGTACCACGCAGATGGACATTGGTTTCCAGGTTGTAGTTGTCGAGGTTGCGCCGGGTGAGGTTCGCCGAGCCTGCCAGCAGATCCACCGCGCCGTCGCCACCGGTGCGCAGCAGGAACTTGCTGTGGCATTGCTCACCACGGGTGTTGCACCAGCGCACGTCGATGCCGGCCCGGGTCAGTTCCATCGCCACCTGGCGATTGGGAACGCCGGAGCCCTCGCGTCCGAACGCGCCCTTGTTCGGGTCCAGCAGCACACGAATGGCGACACCCCTCTCGGCGGCACCCATGAACGCCTCGATCACGTCGCGGTGGCTCAGATAGAACATGGCGAGGTCGAGCTGATCTCCGGCTTCGGCGCTACCGATCAGATCCAGGGCGACGTCCCTGATCCGTGATTCGGTGACGATGCGCAGCGCCACATCACCGTGCTGCTCGTCGTCGACGGGCGTGCGTTCCGGCACGGTGAACGCGTCTTCCGCGCCGGAAAAGCGCGCCACCGCATCCTCGGTCGCAAGCAGATCCAGTGCTGCGCGGCCCTGGAAGCGCAGAGCCTGATTGCTGTGGCGGCTGCTGGCATCGTGAGGATTGGCCGAGGTGACCAGGCCGACCCAGTCATCGCCTGCATCCACCACCAGGGTCTTGCGGTGGTTGGCCTTGAGGTTGAGCAGACGCAGCCAGGTGCGCAGCGTCACTCTGCCGTCGCCCACGGGATCCGGCAACCAGCCGTTACGGGGTGCGTTGCCGAACCACTGGCAGCACATGCGCCACAGCGCCGACCAGGTGGGGTTGGGGTCCCTAAGCCGGGTCAGGTCCGTCTCGATGACCCGTATGCCCGCCGCTTCCAGATCAGCGAACAAGGGCGACTCGATGCCGCCGTAGAGCGTATTGAAGGGGTCGGTGATCAACACCGCCACCAGCTCCGGCCGTTCCCGTTTGCGCGCGATGAGCGCATCGGTGAGTTCCCGCGACAGCGGTCGATGGCCTTCACCGGTGTCGCCGGCGAAGTCGTTGACCAGAAACATGTCGAGCACCACGAGCCGCTGCGCCGAGCCGATCAAGCGGAACACTTCATCGAAGATCGCTGCTTCGTTGTGCTGCACCCCGTTGGCATCGATGTAGGTGGTATCGAGCAGCAGCGCCACGTCTGTGGTCGCCCGCCAGGGCGTTGCCACGTCCACTCCCGCCGGCAATGGCTTGCGAGTGTGATGAAACGCGGTCACGCCATAAAGCAGGATGATGCAGACGAGTGCGATGCCCATGAGTCTCCAGCCACTTGCCCTCGCGCGTTCGGCCATGTTGTCCGCTCATACCGTCCAGCCCCGAGCATCAACGATCAGGCGCCCGCGGTCGAGCGCGACCCGGTCGAGCGCGACCCGGTCGAACGCGACCCGGTCGAGCGCGCGTGCTGCAACGGCCGCCAGCGCGTACCATCCGCGTCTCCCTCCGTACCACGGCCACAGGCAGATCAAAGTTCACCCATGATTCGCACGTGGCTTCTGCCGTTCATCCTCATAGCCTGCGCCACGCCGCTGTTCTTCATCGAGCGCGCCACGCTGGGCTTCCTGCCGGATCCTGTCTTCTCGCTGGGACACATCGCGTTCTTCGGCATACTTGGCTACGTCGCCGGCCGCGTACTGAGGTGCACGCGCATGAGTCTGTCGCGGCAGGCCGTGCTGGTCCTGACCGGTGCCTTCGTGCTCGGCGGCAGCATCGAACTGATCCAGCCCTACTTCGGCCGCACGGCCCTCTGGTCGGACGTGTGGCAGAACATGGTCGGTGCCGCGGTGGGACTCCTGCTGGCACATCCCCGGGACCTGTTGCGCTCCTGGTGGGCGCTGCCGGTGCTGGGCGTGCTGGCGCTGGAGCTGCGCCCTCCAGCGTTGCTGCTCTGGGACGACCACGTGGCACGCCAGCAGTTTCCTGTGATCAGCACCTTCGAGACCCGCTTTGAGCACCTGCGCTGGAGTGAGGGCGTCGTCGTCGCGGAGCAGGCCCGCAGCGGCGAACGCTCCCTGCGAGTGGCCCTGGAGCCGGGACTCCGCTGGCCCGGAACCGCCCTGCGGCGGGGCATCGGTGACTGGCAGGGATTTGATGCGTTCGAGTTCAGCGTGCACAACGACGATGGGGCACCCATGCGCCTCACCGTGGCGATCCGGGATCGGGAACATACGCGCCGGGGCGGTGCCTACCGCGACCGATTCAACCGCCGCTTCGAGCTTGCGCCCGGCTGGAACGACATCCGTATCCCCATAGCCGAGATCGCCGCAGCGCCGGAGGAGCGGACGCTGGACGTGAGCGACATCGAGTACGTGATCTTCTTCACCGGCAAGGTCGAGGCCACCCGCACCTTTCACCTGGACGCGGTACGCCTGACCCGGGATCCTGGCCCCGAAGTCCCGCCGGAGGTAGAGTCCAGCGCCGAGGCGTCGCCGCCGTCGCCCGCCACGGAAGGGAGTGGACCTTGACGATCACCCAGATGACGAGCCTGCACGAGGAACGGCTCGATCACACCCTGAGCGTGCTCAAATCCCTCGGCGCAGCGCGCGTCCTGGACCTCGGTTGCGGTCTCGGCTCGCTGCTGTACCGGATCCTGCGCGAGCCGCAGTTCACTGAGGTCGTCGGTCTGGAGCGTTCGGCCCTCACGCTGAGCAGCACGCGCGCCACGCTCTCGGAGTATCTGCAGGGTGATTTGCCGCGTCTGCGCCTGCTGTGCGGCTCCTATGCGGAACGCAACGACGCCCTGACCGGATTCGACGCCGCAACCATGATCGAAACCATCGAGCATGTGCCGCCGCAGTCGCTGTCCGCTGTGGAGACAGCAGTTTTCGGCCACTACCGCCCCGGCGCGCTGTACATGACGACCCCGAACCAGGAGTACAACGTCCTCTACGGGCTGGCACCAGGCGAGTTCCGCGATCCCGACCACACTTTCGAGTGGAGCCGGGCGAAGTTCCGCCACTGGGCCAGCGGCGTCGCCGGCAGGAACGGCTATCAGGTCCGCTTCAGCGGCATCGGCGAACACGACGAGGAGTTCGGTCCACCCACCCAGACCGCCCTGTTCTGCAGACCATGAGCAGCCATCCGGACCCTGGGCTGGCCGACCGGCTGCGCGATCACACCCACGGCTGGCATCGCAGTGCCGAACGCAGCGGTATCGTTCGCATGCTGCTGCGCGGACTGGTGAGCCGTCACGGTTACGCACTCTACCTGCGCAGTCTGTTGCCGGCCTATCAGCAGATGGAGGCGGCCCTCCAACGCCATCGTCAGGCGCCGGGGATACGCTGGATCGCGCGCTCAGAGACGTATCGCGCGGCTGCCATCGAGTCCAGCCTCGAAGCCCTGTGCGGGCCGCAATGGTCCGACGCGCTGCCGCTGCTGTCCGCCGCCACGGACTATGCCGAGCGCATCGCCGACGCCGCACACGGCGATGGGCTCCGCCTGATCGGCCATGCATACGTCCGCTATCTGGGCGACCTGAACGGCGGGCAGATCCTGCGTGGCTGCCTGATCCGATCGCCGGGGCTGGAGCCCGAGGCGCTGACGTTCTACGACTTCCCCGACATTCATGATCTGCAGCGATTCAAGGACGAGTACCGGGCGGGCTTCGATCAGGCCGCTGCCGAGCTGGTCGACGCGGATGAAGTGATCGCGGAAGCCGTCATCGCGTTCAAGCTGAACATCGCCGTGTCGGAATCCGTAGCAGCACAGATCGCCTAGGCGAATCTATTCCCCCTCCGATGCCCGGGTGGCGTGCCACACGAGATGGGCCAACAGTTCCGCAGAGCGGCTGGTGGCGCTCTGCACGCTCTGCAGCATGTCCGGCATGTGCCCAGGGTCGACTCCGTCGGTGATCTCCAGCGCGGCAAGCTGGGCGTTATCGACCACTGAGGAAAGCAGATCGCGGTAGATCAGGTCCGCTTTCGAATCCATGCGCACCGCTGTCACCCAATGCCGTTCGACGATGCCCTCCTGGAAGCGGCGCCGGGCCGACTCCGCTGCGCGCTGGTCACCGAGGTCCGTGAACAGCAGGACGAAGCCCAGCACGCGCTCCGAGGAGGCCAGGACGGGATCGGCCCGCAATGCCAGCGGCCTGACGACATCCGGAGCGGTTTTCAGGCTCACCTCGCCCCGCCAGGAGCGCCAGTGCTCCAGCATGCCCCGGATATGGCGACGGACGTCCCCGGTATCCGCAAAGCAGGGCATGAGATCGTCGAGGGAACGCGGTGGTGGCTGCACCCACTGCAGAAGCTGTCCGAACGCATCGTTGGTCAGCAGGATCCGACCCTCCGGATCCAGGATGACGACCGGTTGGTCGGAGCGCTCCACCTGTTCGCTGATCTGGGCCAGCTGCTCCCGGGCGATCAGCATCCGTACCGAGCGAAACTGGAGCACCACATCCGCAACGGATTCGCCGATCATCCGTGCCGTGCTGCGATCAGCAGGCGTCCAGGGCGCCGATGTGCCCTGCACCAGCTCATGCCATTGGGCGAAGGACCGGCGCGGCGACAGTTCCGAGGGATCATTGCCGATGACCATCGGCTTGAACGGATTCCCGCCCCAGGTCACGGTACGGATCTGCTCCGGGCGGAACCAGAGCAGGTACTCGCCCGGCGAATTCGACACCGGCGTTGCAATCAGGCCGCTGGCCACCGGTATCAGCGGCCGGAAGTCCGGCTCGTCGAGACCCAGCGAATCGGTGACATAAACCGCTTCACGCGGCTGCCGATCCAGCCAGCTGCCGATCTCGCGCAGCCGTCTCGTACTCGGGACTTCGCCCGTGGTGACGACCTGACCTTCGAACAGCAAGGCGGCGCCACTGGCCTCCAGCGGCTGCAGTAGCGCGGGCGAACCGTCGAACAATCCGTTGCGCCAGTCCCCTTCCCGGGAAATGGCCTCGAGCATGCGCTGTTCGATGCGTCGCACCGACAGCTCGGCCTGCGCGCGGACGTAGCTCTCCAACGCCAGGATGCGGGTGGCGATGGTCTCGGCCAGCAGTTCGCAGACGGTACGGAATTCGTAGGCCATGACGCGGGGTGCGTAGTGATGGCAGGACACGAGGCCCCAGAGCCTGCCGCCCACCATCAGCGAAGCGACCAGGGTCGCACCGACTCCCATGTTCTTCAGATACTGGATGTGGATCGGCGACATGCTGCGCAGAGCGCACAGTGACATGTCGAGATCCCGCCCGGTGAGCGGCGACTGCCGCGGCGTCAACGGAACCGGCTGATACTCGACGTCGACCAGGACGCGGACCCGGTTCTGCTCGTAGAGGCGTCGTGCGATCTGCGGAATGTCGGATGCCGGATAGCGGTTCCCCAGAAAAGCTTCCAGCTCCGGTTCGCGTCGCTCAGAGAACACCTCGCCGTGCCCCTGCTCGTCGAAGCGGTAGACCATGACGCGGTCGTAGCCGGTGATCTCCTTGAACAGCTCTGCCGCTTCGTCGCACAGCGTGCGCAGCGAGGCCGCAGCCCGGACCCGGTGCAGCGCACCTTCCACATGCCGGGACAGATTCACCGACGCTCCGGCGCGCTCCAGCTCGATGATCAGACCACCTGCCGCAGGGCGATGTACGAGACCGTCGTATTCCGAAGCCGGGGCGCCGATTCGGCAGCGCACCCCGCGGGGAATGGCATCCAGCGGGTCGCTCAGGTGGGGGCGCAGACGCTGCGCGAGATCGCCGGGCAGATCTGCAAGATTCATTCCGAGCAGGGCACCCTCGAGGCCGAGAAAAGCTGCAGCATTCTCGCTGGCCTGAATCACGACCTGATCCGGTTCACTGACGACGAGCAGAGCGCCGTGTGGCTGTATGGATCCGGCGAGATGAATCTGCTCCCGCTCGCAGTTCGACAGATCGGCCTGTCCGAATTCGGGCGGTGTGCCTGAGTGCGGATAGGTCAATTCAGCCGGCTCCCTCAGTCATGCATCCTGAGCCGAAGCAGCCAGCGTCGGTGACATCACAGCGTCGATGGTCCAGCCATACTGATCGCATCTCGGACAGAGCCTCCGGCACCCCATCGGGAGCTCAAGCGCCGCTTCGGCATAGACGTCGACAGTCCTGATCTCCAGGACCGCAGCATCCACGCTGAACAGGCACGTCTGTCAGACCGGGCTGGTGTCGCGCTCACCATCAAGGCATCGACTGACGTCGTTGCAGACGAGTCCTGTCAATTGTGAGCGCTTCGAACCAGCGGTTTCCCCTTGCCAGAGTGTACACCCGATCGAACGTCGAACGCGCCCGCATCGGCAAGCGCCAGCGAAGATCGCTCAGGCCAGCTCTGCCAGGCGACCGTCACGGTAGTCCGCCAGCGCCTGCTCGAGTTCTGCGCGCGTGTTCATCACGAACGGTCCGTACTGGGCCACCGGTTCGCCAATGGGCGCAGCAGCGATCAGCAGCACTGCGGCGCCTGCCCCACCGCCCTGGAGACGGACGCGATCCCCGGCGCCGAGCATCGCGCC
>SKUB01000275.1 GCA_007122315.1 Pseudomonadales bacterium
CATGATCGCGTCGTACTGGAAGTGGTTCGAGGTGACATCCTCGATCCCGCGTCTCTCGCTGCCGCAGCATCGGGCGGCGTACTGACCGGAAGCGGCCCCGCTGCCGATGTCAGGCCGCGTCGGCGCCACGATGGCGCCACCATCCTCCTTCGGCACGATCCTCGCCCGTGCGGATGTAGTGCAGGGCGCGGTCCATGAACAGGATCTTGTCCACCTGCACTTCTGCGCGCGCCGGTCCGGCAAACAGAATGCGATCCCCCGATTCCAGGGCGGTATCGGGGCCCGGACACAGGATGTCGGTTTCGCCGCGGGTCAGCAGCAGCGGGACCACGGGCAGCAAGGCCTGTCGCCGCCGGGGATCACGGCAAAGATGCTCGAGCAGCACGGTTTCGCCGGCTTCGAGCGCGCGGGCCACTGCGGGCGAGCGTTTCGGACTGATGCGCACGGTCTTGATCTGGGGCGGGCGGCCATCGTACCCATGGTGCAGGCGCTCGATGATACGGGCACTGAAATCGTTGTCCTCCGCCTCGATCAGCGAGAGGAAGGTCTGAAACTGCGACGAGCTGATCTGGGACAGCATGGATCCCGCCACCACCAGACTGGGGCGGCCGATGAAGTCGAGTTCGGCTGCCTCGTACAGGGCGTGGTTCGCGCCGGCGTTCTCCCGGGCGGCCAGGAACAGCTCCGGATTCAACTCCCGCGCCGTGATCAGGATGGAAAGATTGTCGGCATCGTCACGGGTCAGGGCAAGGATGGCGCTGGCGCTTTTGACGTCGGCTTCCAGCAATGTCTTCGCCTCCGTTCCGCGTCCCTGAACGGCACCTGCCGGCAGCTCCGAGGGGCTGCCCTCGTCGATCACAGTCACGGCCACGCCAAGTTCCTGCAGGGTCTGGTGAAGCGCACGTCCGAGCGGATTGAAGCCGCACAGGATCCAGCACCCCCGCGGGGGCATGACGTTGCCCGGCAATTGCGCGCGAGGTCCTGACGACAACCAGTGGTAGAGGCGGAAGGTGTCCGGCGCTTCCAGCGACAGCCGCAGCCGGCGGCTGAACTCCTCCACCGGCTCGAGCACGTGGTCGGTGGCGAAGGAACGCATGTTGTCCGCGGTGGCGCGCTTGTCGGCGCGGGCGTAGACCGCCGCTTTGTGATTCAGCAGCTTGGTGGTGATGGCGATTTTGAGGTTGGTCTGGTCGCTGCCGGTGACGGCGAGAACGCCGGCACACCAGCGGCTCCGCAGCCCGGCCTCGCTGAGGTTGTCGGGCAGGCGTGCATCCATGCAGAAGGCGGGAACCGTGGCGCCGAGATCCTCCACGATCAGGCGATCGATGCTGTCGCGATCCTGATCGATGACCACCACTCTTTGCCGGCGTGCGCTCAGTGCGCGGGTCAGCAGGCGGCCGGCATCGCCGTGGCCACAGACGATGTAGAACGGTTCGTTGATGCGCTGGACGCTGCGCTGCAGGCGGGCACGTTCGATGGCCTGGCGGCAGGAGGGGTCCTGCAGCAGGGCGATGATCGAGCTGATGGAGAACAGCCAGGCGACTACAGTCAGATAGATGCTGACGATGGTCCACAAGCGCTGGCCGGGCGTGAACGGGTAGGGAACCTCACCGAAACCGATGGTGCTGCCCGTGTAGCTCACCACGTAGAACGCCTCGAACAGGCTCATGCGCCAGGGATTGCCGGCGTCGTCGACCCCCGGAATCAGGGTAAACCCCACCGTGGCGATGGCGTAGGCCGAGATCAGCACGATCAGCGGCACCCGCATGCGCTGGAAGAACAGGAACAGGACGGCGTTCATCGCTTACAGCCTCCCCGGATGTCTAGCCCGGCTGTGCGTCGCATGCGTGCTCAGCGATTGATGCTGGTGGTTTCCATGGTCAGCAGGACCACGGAGAGCAGGTTCGCGAGCAAGGCGCCACCCGACAGCGACACGATGCTGGCCATCACCGGTGGTGTCAGACCGACCTCCGTCACGTGCACAGCGATGACCCAGATCACAGCGGCTGCGATGAGCTGCAGATCCACCACCAGGCTGGCTGCAAGCAGCACGGCGCCGATCTGGCTGCGCTCGCCGAGCTTCATGACGGTGGCGATGAGCCCCACCACCAGGGCCGCGAACAGCTCATAGACGTTGTGGTGGTCCGGGTTGTCGATGTCGCCGTAGAAGAACCCGAAGTTCAGGGTCAGGGCGAGCAGCACGAAGAAACCGAAGAGCACCTTGTTCAGATTCATGTCGTTCCCCGTCAGCGAGCATGGTGGAGCGCGCGCCGGCGCCCGCCGTGATGATGACGGCAACAGTGGGCCGCGTGCCACTCGGGAACGATGCCGAATTCGAGCTTGAAGGGATGCGCTGCGCCCCCGAACCGATTGCAGGTTCGGGCGGGGAAGGGCGGCTAGAGGTGTCGGACGGGCGCCATCAGTTCCCGCAGCGGTGGCGGCACGTGCGGTTCGTGGCGACCGAAGCGGTCGAGATCCGCCAGGGAAGTTCGCTCGAGAACCTTGACCACGATGGCATTGACGCCCGGCCAGCGGTCGGCCAGGTCACAGCGGTCGTGAATCTCGCAGTTGCCCTGCGCCGAGCAGCACTCGGTGAGGGCCAGGGGACCCTCCACGGCGGCTATGGCTTCGGCCAGGCTGACCTGCGCCGGTGGGCGCGCCAGCTGATACCCGCCATTGGGACCGCGCTTGGAGATTACGAGATCCGCGTCCACCAGGTACTTCATGACCTTGCGCACCGTAGGCAGGGGCAGATGGGTAACTTCGGCGATGGAGTCCATGGCCAGCCGGGCGGGCCGCATCCGTCCGAGGTGATGGAGGATGAGCACTGCGTAATCGGCGAGGCGTCCGACTTTGAGCATGACATCGTCCCGTGTGTAGGTGACGGCGCAATTGTATACCCCGTTAGTATTGAATGCGAGTGCAGCCTCGGGTACCCTTCCTGTTGGGCTGAAACAGCTGTCGGCTATCGGAGCAGATTGCATGAGTGAGACCGCGAATCAGAAGCGGGATGTGGACGGCGATGCCGCCATCGGCCGCCACCTCGAGCGCGAGTACGAGGCCGGCTGGGTCACGGACATCGAGTCCGACACGCTGCCGCCGGGTCTCGACGAGGACGTGGTCCGGTTCATCTCCGGGAAGAAGAACGAACCGGAGTGGATGCTCGAATGGCGCCTGGAAGCCTACCGGCACTGGCTGACCATGGACCATCCGAAGTGGGCCCACGTCCACTATCCGAAGATCGATTTCAACGCGATTTCCTACTTCTCCGCACCGCGCAGTCAGGAGGACCGGCCCAAGAGCCTCGACGAAGTGGACCCCGAGCTGCTGCGCACCTACGAGAAGCTCGGCATTCCCCTGCACGAGCAGGAAATGCTTGCCGGCGTGGCCGTGGATGCGGTGTTCGACAGTGTCTCCGTGGCGACGACGTTCAGATCGAAGCTGGCGGAGTCCGGCGTCATCTTCTGTTCCATCTCCGAGGCGCTGCAGGAGTACCCGGAGCTGGTGCGCAAATACATGGGCAGCGTCGTGCCCTACCGGGACAACTATTTCGCGGCACTCAACTCCGCGGTGTTCAGCGACGGCTCCTTCGTCTACATCCCCGAGGGCGTCCGCTGTCCCATGGAGCTGTCCACCTACTTCCGCATCAATGCCGAGAACACCGGCCAGTTCGAGCGTACGCTGATCATTGCGGAAGAGGGCAGTCACGTCTCCTACCTGGAAGGCTGCACGGCGCCCCAGCGGGACGAGAACCAGCTGCATGCGGCGGTGGTGGAGCTGGTCGCCCACAAGGACGCCAAGATCAAGTACTCCACCGTCCAGAACTGGTATCCCGGGGACAGTGAGGGCAGAGGCGGCATCTACAATTTCGTCACCAAACGCGGTCTCTGCGCCGGCGAGCGTTCCCACATCTCCTGGACCCAGGTGGAGACCGGCTCCGCCATTACCTGGAAGTATCCGAGCGTCATTCTCCGCGGCGACGACTCCGTGGGTGAGTTCTACTCGGTGGCGCTGGCGCGCGGCCGCCAGCAGGCGGATACCGGGACCAAGATGATCCATCTCGGCAAGAACACCCGCTCCACCATCATCTCCAAGGGCATTTCCGCGGTGCGCGCAGAGAACAGCTATCGCGGTCTGGTGCGCATCTCGCCCACGGCGGACGGCGCGCGCAACTTCACCCAGTGCGACTCGCTGCTCATCGGCGATCAGTGCGGGGCTCACACCTTCCCCTACATCGAGAGCCGTAACCCGACCGCGACGGTGGAGCACGAGGCCACCACCTCGAAGGTCAGCGACGATCAGCTGTTCCTCTGCCGTCAGCGAGGCCTCGATCCCGAGAAGGCGGTGTCCATGATCGTCAACGGGTTCTGCAAGGACGTGTTCCGCGAACTGCCCATGGAGTTCGCGGTGGAGGCCGGCAAGCTGCTCGAGATCAGTCTCGAAGGCGCGGTGGGTTGAGTATGACAACGGAGCCGCAAACGATGTTGAAGATCAGCAATCTGCACGTGACCATCGCCGGCGAGGCGATCCTGAAAGGTCTCGACCTGGAGATCGCCGCCGGCGAAGTGCACGCCATCATGGGTCCGAACGGCTCCGGCAAGAGCACGCTGGCAGCGGTGCTCGCGGGTCGCGAGGGCTACGAAGTCACCGAGGGCAGCATCGAGTACTTCGGCGAAGACCTCGCGGCGCTGGAGCCGGAAGAGCGGGCCTGGCGCGGTGTGTTTCTTGCGTTCCAGTACCCGGTGGAAATCCCCGGCGTGACCAACCTGGAGTTCCTGCGCGCGTCAGTCGATGCGCTGCGCGCCCACCGTGGCGAAGCGGCCACGTCCGCGGTGGACTTCATGAAACTCGCCCGCGCCACCTGCAAGCAGGTCGGTCTCGATACCGATTTCTTGAAGCGCGGTGTGAACGAAGGATTCTCCGGCGGTGAGAAGAAGCGCAACGAACTGCTGCAGATGCTGCTGCTCGAACCGAAGCTGGCCGTGCTCGACGAGACCGACTCCGGCCTCGATATCGATGCACTCGGCGTGGTGGCGGACGGCGTGAATACCCTGCGCTCACCGGAGCGGGCCATCATTCTCATCACCCACTACCAGCGGCTTCTGAACCACATCGTTCCGGATCGCGTCCATGTGCTGTCCGGTGGCCGCATCATCCGCTCCGGCGGCAAAGAGCTGGCGCTGGAGCTGGAGGAGAAGGGTTACGGCTGGCTCACGGAGGCCGCTGCCTGAGGGCGGCGAATTGACCATGGCATCGAAGCTCGAACAGCGACTCGACGATTTCACCCGCCGCGCCCGGGAGCGCACTGAGGCGCTGCCCGCTGATGCGCTGCCGGCGCTGGCTGCGCTGCGTGAGGCCGGCCGCAAGACGTTCGCGACGACGCCGCTGCCGGGACCGAAGACCGAGTCCTGGAAGTACAGTCGGATCGGACCGCTGTTGGAGGAAGGCCTGCTCGACCGGCCGCAGGCGCAGGCCGCCGCGCCGGAGATCGCCGGCATCGCGGGCTTGGACGCCGGCCGTATTCTCATCATCGACGGCAGCGTCCGCGAGCTGCCTGCAGCCCTCGATGGCGTTACGGTGACGCGATTCTCGGAAGCCGGCACTGAAGCCGCAGCGACGCTCACAAGCGCACTCGGCCAACTCGCCGATATGAGCGAGCGTCCGTTCGTGGCCCTGAATGCGGGTCTCGTCGAGGATGGCGTGTTGATTCATGTGGGCCGGGACGTGCAGGCCGGCGCCCTGGAACTCGTGATCACACAAAGCGCCGAGGCGGGACCGCACGGCGCGCATCCGCGCGTCCTGGTTGTCCTGGAATCCGGCGCTGCGTTGACGCTTCTCGAGCGGCATCTCGGTACGCGCTCGGTGTTCACCAACAGTGTCATCGAGGTGCGGATCGGGGATGCGGCACGACTCGAGCACATGCGGCTGCAGCTCGACGCAGGCGCAGCGCGATCACTGACAGCGCTCGATGTCGGCGTAGGGCGGAACGCCCGCTACGACCTGCAGCAGGCACTGGCGGGGAGCGCCTTCCGTCGCAACGAGATCCGTATCCGCTGCGAAGCGCCCGGCGGCGAAGTCCGCGTCGGCGGCGCCACCCTGACGCGCAACCGCAGCCACCTCGACACGCAGATGTGTCTCGAGCACATCGCGCCGCACTGCAGCTCCGATCAGGTGTTCCGGGCTCTGGCCGGTGAGCGCTCCAAGACCGTGCTCAACGGCCGCATCCACATCCATCCGGGTGCGCAGAAGACGGCGGCGGAGCTGTCTTCGCGCAATCTGCTGCTGTCTCACGATGCGGAGATCGACACGAAGCCGGAGCTCGAGATCTACGCGGACGACGTCAAGTGTGCCCACGGTGCCACCGTCGGCCGGCTCGACGAGCGCGCGCTGTTCTATCTGCGCAGCCGCGGCGTCGCGGAAGCGCAGGCACGGATGCTGTTGAGTTTTGCGTTCCTCGCAGCCGTGGTCGATGCCTTCCCGGTTGCGGC
>SKUB01000140.1 GCA_007122315.1 Pseudomonadales bacterium
AGCGCCGATGGTAGTGCGGGGTCTCCCCGTGTGAGAGTAGGTCGTCGTCAGGCTTTTCAACAAAGAAGGCCCCGTCCGGATGGACGGGGCCTTTTTGTTTGTGCGTGCGCATGGCGTGCCTGCGCGGGCGGATCAGCCCCGCTCCAGGCGGAAGTTGCGTCGTATCAGGCGCGTGCCGATGGGCGCCGCGAGAACCTCCTGCCCGCCGATGCGATCGAGCAGCGAATCAGCGCACTTACGGGCGCTGCCACTGAGCCCGGCGTAGTGTTCCTGCGGGCGTTGGAACATCCAAAGGTCGAAGGGAAAGATCGCGCGGTCTGCGCTCGCCTCGTTAGCGCGTCCCTGCTCGAGCGTGAATCGATGCGTGCCGATCCCTCGGGGGATCGCGTCTTCTCGATGCTGCTCGTTCCAGGCCTCGAACGCGCGCCGCGTCGCCGAGAGTACCGGGAACTGCTCTGTCACCATGCGCCGCAGCACCGGCAGCAGGGTCTCGGGCACGCTGTCGTCCGCGATGAAGCTTCCGTCGCGGGCGGCCGCCGGCGGCGCCATCATGCGCTTCACCCAGGCGACGACCTGCGGCGCGATGCGCTCCATCAATGCCCCCGACGCCGGGTCCCGATACTGGTGGGCATACAGGGGACCGATGAGGCCGAAGTCGCCGATGGATGGCCGCTGTCCGAACAGAAACGGATGCTTGGCGAAGTGCGCATCGAGTTCGCCCAACAGCGCCTCGTAACTGGCCTCGATGGCGGGGATCGTCGCTTCCGTGACGCCGAGCGCGGGCAGCGCGCCTCGAAAAGGACGGCAGGTGCGTTCGCCGACTTCGTACTGTTCTTCCGGCGAGAGGTCCGGCCGGGAGAGGCGGCCGAACTCACGGATGATCCAGTCGGTGTTGTGGTTCCAGCGGTAGTGCATGGCGGGAATCTTCAGCCATTCGTCGCCGTAGACTTCCAGCAGCAGCGCAGCGAGCCGTTGACAGGGACCGAGTGGATACACGGCAGGGTCCGGGAAGCGCGCTTCGAGCGCGTCGATGATGTCGGTGGTGTCCTGCAGCGTGTGGTCCTCAGGGGTGACGACCACCGGGATGACGGCCCAGCCGACGCGCGGCACGATGATTTCCCGATACACCTCGCGGGTCGCTGTGCGCTCTTCGAACGGGATGTCCTTGAATCGCAGATAGGCGCGGGCCTTGCCCGTGTAGTAGGAGATGTCCCCGCCGTAGAGGATGTAGGTCTGGTTTGAAGGCATAGCGGCTCCCTTTCTGTGCCTGAACCGGCCCGGGCCCGGCCGGGTCAGCTCAGGGTACCCCTGAGGCAGCTTCAGGGCATTACCCGAGCGCCTTGTCACCGCCACGGGCATAGCTTTACGGCATCGAATTGCGAATCGGTGCCGAGTCCATGCGTAGCCTCACACTTGCCATCATCGTCGTTGCCGCGCTGATCGTGGGCGCCCGCTGGATGCTGCAGGCAGATGCTATGTCTGCGACGTCTGTGGTGGTGCCGGAGACCCACCAGGCGGAATTCGACATCGCGCCGTGGATCGAGCCTCCAGCGTCCGTCGAGGAGCCCGTTTCCCAGGTGGCCGAGGTGAGCCTGGGGGAGTCGGTGCAGCCGTTCGACGCTGCCGGTGAATGGCACGACGATGCCCGCCTGCCTGTGCGTGCGCCCGATCTCGCGCAAGTTCGGGACTTTCCGTTCAACGCCTCCGGGCTCCGCCGAGTGGTCGCCGGTGACGCGGTGCAGGTGGACTTTCCGCCCCTCGGCGGGCGCTACGAGATGGCCGTGGACGAGGTCATCGAGACAGGGGCAGAGCGGACGATCCGGGGCCATATCGCGTATGACGATCGGACCTTTCCAAGCCTGATCACCGTTTCCGCAGGCTGGAGCTTCGGCAGCTTCACGACGCCGGAGGGCAATTACGAATTCACTGCCAGAGACGGCATGGCCCGTATGGTGAGCGGGGTCGAACTCGAACGCCGCTCCAGCGCGCCGGTGCACACGCTGCGACC
The DNA here is from genome assembly GCA_007122315.1 of Pseudomonadales bacterium. Taxonomy (GTDB): domain Bacteria; phylum Pseudomonadota; class Gammaproteobacteria; order Pseudomonadales; family Azotimanducaceae; genus SLTB01. Next base: position 2,009 of record SKUB01000140.1, read on the forward strand.
GCGCCGCAGTACCTGACGGCCGGGACGGGATTCTCGTGCTCGGTTCCAGGCAGTTTCTGCTCGCATCCGCCCTGGCGACGATGCTTGCGGTGCCTGCGAGTGCGGAACCGATCGATCTGCTCGTCTACTACACAGAAGATGCCGCCACCCACTACGACGGCGCGCCGGAAGCCCGCATTCGCCACCTGGTGGCGGTGGCCAACGACGTGCTGCAGCGCAGTGGTCTTGCTGCCCGGATCGAGCTGGCAGGTCTGCGTGCGACAGCCTATGCCCCGCGGGAACGTGCGCCCATCGCGCTGCAGGACATCACCTACGGCCAGGACCCTGCGCTCGAGACGGTGGCCGCGGAGCGCATCGAAGCAGGTGCGGACGTGGTGATCCTCATGGGGACTTACCTCTACGACGGCTACTGCGGCGTCGCGTGGCAGGGCGGTCTCGATGAGCCCGGGCGCCTCAGTGAGTTCGACCGCGCCCACGCCTATGCCTACGTGGCCATCGATTGCAGCGCCTACACGCTGGTGCACGAATTGGGTCACCTGCTCGGACTGGCGCACTCACGGCTGGAGAATCCTGCCGGGGGAACCCATTCCTGGGCGGTGGGCCACGGCGTCGCCAACAGCTTCACGACGATCATGGCGAGTCCGGGTATGTTCGATGCCCCACGGCTGCCTTACTTCTCTTCGCCTGAATTGACCGCGTGCCTGCAGCAGGCCTGTGGCGTCACTGCCGCGGATGCCGAGAACGGTGCCTTTGCGGTGCTTGCCCTCATGGAGACGATTCCGCAGCTCGCAGCCTACCAGTCGTCAGCCGGGGCCATGGATGAGAATGGGCCCGCAGGCCATACCGAGGAACCGGTATCCGCGACGCCGTCGCAGCCGGATGCAGGCGGGGCGCCGGACGCTGCGGGTGATGGCGATCAGGACGCGAGCACTCAGCATGCGTCTACGGGTCCAGCCGGCGGCGAATCGGGAACGGCTACGGAAACGAACACCGGGACGGCGGCTACGAACCCGGAACCGAGTGCAACGAGCATTTCAGCTGCTGCTTCGGTACAGCAGCCCGCATCAGGTGGCGGCGGGGGCGGCTGCGCAGCAGGAAGCACCCACGATGATGCGAGCCTGCCCTTCCTGCTGCTGACGTCCCTGCTCTGGTTGCTGCTGCGTCGGCGCCTGAGCCTGCCGGACCTGTAGGCGTGCTGCACACAGCCAACGCGCGGGTGCGCCCTGCGCGTTCCATGTGCTCGCGCATCGTGCTGCGGCGGCCGTAGACTCCCCGCCAGTCTCGTTCGGCGGTGAAGCGACTTGGCCGGTTTCCGCATCCTCTACATTCTCGCCAGCAATCACTCAGGCTCGCACCTGCTTGCCGAGCGGCTTGCGGTCGATTCTGAGTGCCTCGCGGTGGGAGAGCTGGCCAACCTGCGCAAGTTTCTCGGTCGCGCCGGTCCGAGCGCCAGTGGCACCGACTCGACTTATCGCAGCGACCCCCTCTACGCCGGCCTGCCGGCGCTGCCCGAATCCGTCTGGCACCAGACCGTATGGAAGCGCAGCGGCAGGCCGTCGTGTACCCTCATCGATAACTCCAAACGTCTCGACTGGCTGTGCCGGACGCGCGATGCAGCGGCCTCCGTGCACGTTGTCCATCTGCTGCGGGACCCGCGGGCTTTCGTCCACCGGATGGGGATGATCCTGGCCTCGAACCGGGCGTTGCGGAAACAGCGCTGGCGGGAATGCAGACGGCAGCTGCAGCCGCGACTGCTCTGGGCCAGCCCTGCGGAAGTCTTCGGGTGGCGGTGGCTGCGAGAAAACCGGGAGATTGCCGACTTTCTCCTGCGCCAGGAGCTGCCTGCGGCCTGCGTCAGCTACGAGGAGCTCATCGCGGCGCCAGCGGCCACGGTGCAGAAGGTGTTCGCGGACTGCGCACTGCCGGCGTTCCAGACCGCAGGTGAGGTGAATGACGCGATGGCTGCGCCCCCCACCTTCAAGCCGGCGTGGCGTGATCGCGACACGGTACTCGAAGCGGATCTGCGCTGGCGTGATCAGCTTTCGCCGGAGAGCCAGGCTGCGGTGCTGGCGCTCGCGCCACTGCGGGCGTTGCTCGCAGAGCTTGGCTACCGCATGGGGCCCGACGGTCTGAGCCCGTCTGCGTAACCGGTCGGGCCCTCAGCGCCGGGAGCGGACGATCACGTGTCGTTCGAAGCACTGATGCCGAGGTGTTTCGTCAACTTATCAGGCGCCAACAGGAGGAGAGCATGAGCGAAGTCCGGGAGTTCGAGGATCGCAACGTCGTCGTGACCGGTGGCACCGGAGCGCTGGGCACCGCAGTTGCCGAGCTGCTGCTCGAGCGGGGCGCCCGTGTACGCGTGCCATGCTTCGATGCTGAGGAGTACGAGCGCTGCAGCTTCCGCGAGCACGAACGCGCAGAGGTGGTGCATCCGGTGAATCTGGCGGACGACGCAGCCGTCGAGGCCTTCTTTGCGGATGGCGGCGAGCTCTGGGCGTCCATCCACATCGCCGGCGGATTCGCGTTCACGCCCCTGTCGGAGGTGAGCAGCACCGTTCTCGAACAGCAGGTGCGCATGAACACCGCCACCTGCCTGCTCTGCTGTCGTGAGGCTGCAGCCCACATGAAGCAGGGCGGTCGCATCGTCAATGTGACTGCACGCCCTGCGCTCGATGCCCGCCAGGGTGCGAAGCTCACGCCCTACGTCATTGCCAAGGCCGGCGTCGCCGCTCTGACTCAGACGCTGGCCAGCGAATTGCTGCAACAGGATGTGCTGGTGAACGCGATTGCGCCATCGGTGATCGATACGCCTGCCAATCGCGAAGCCATGGCGGATGCGGACTTCAGCACCTGGGTCAAGCCGAGTGACGCAGCCGAAGTGCTTGCCTTCCTGGCTTCACCGCGCAACCGCGTCGTCAGCGGCGCCCTGGTTCCGGTCTACGGCAAGGCCTGACGCCGCGCGCGTACCGCGGCGGCCAGGGCATCGAGCAGGCCGATGGATTCGTCCCAGCCGATGCAGGCATCGGTGATGCTCTGGCCGTAGGTGAGCGCCTCGCCGGGCTGCTGATCCTGCCGCCCGGCGACCAGGTTGCTCTCCACCATGACGCCCGCAACGGCCCGCTGACCTTTGCTGATCTGCTCGCAGACGTCCTTGCAGACCTCGAGCTGGCGCTCATGACGCTTGGCGCTGTTGCCGTGGGAGAAGTCGATCATGATGCCGCGCTGGAGACCGGCAGCCTGCAGTCTGGCCTGGGTCTCCGCCACCGCCTCCGCGTGAAAGTTGGTGGCGCCGCCGCCACCGCGGAGGATGACGTGGCAATCCTCGTTCCCTGCCGTGGAGAAGATCGCCGAGTGGCCCGCCTTGGTCACCGACAGGAAGATGTGCGAATGGCCTGCGGAGGCGATGGCGTCCACGGCCACCTGCACGGCGCCGTCGGTGGAGTTCTTGAAGCCGATCGGACAGGACAGACCGGATGCCAGCTGGCGATGGATCTGACTCTCGGTGGTGCGGGCGCCGATGGCCCCCCAGGCGACCAGGTCACCGATGTACTGTGGCGTGATGGGGTCCAGGTATTCTGTTCCCGCCGGCAGGCCGGCCGCGCTCACGTCCAGCAGCAACTTGCGGGCCACGTGCAGGCCCCGGTTGATGTCGAAACTGTTGTCCAGCCCCGGATCGTTGATCAGACCCTTCCAGCCCACCGTGGTGCGTGGCTTCTCGAAGTACACCCGCATGATCACCAGCAGATCCTTCTGCAGCCGTTTCGCCTGCTCGGCCAGGCGGCCTGCGTACTCCACCGCGGCGTCCGGGTCATGGATGGAGCAGGGACCCATGATCACGATGAGCCGGTCGTCACGTCCGTGGATGATCGCACTGGCGGCCTGTCGCGCATCGAAGATGAGCCGCGACTGGGAGTCGGTGAGAGGCAGGTCCCGGATGAGGTCATCGGGTGCGATCACCTCTTCCATACCGGTGATGCGGGTGTCGTCGGTGTTGAACTTCACGGCTATGCTCGGTGGTCCAGGGAGCGCCAAGCGTACTGATCCACTGGGCCAGCGCAAGGTAAACTCGTGCTGGGCGGCCGCATCAGGGCCGTCTGCTGACGGACATCCATTGCGGGAGCGGGCTCGACGTGCAGGCTGTGCAACTACGCTATCTCCATGCCATGGGCATCGACTGCTATGTGCGTCGCGCTGCCGCCGTGGCGACGGGGCGGGATGCGGCAGCCGATCCGGATCGCCCGACCCCGGATGACCTGACCCCGGCCGCCGGGCCCCCCGCCGCCGGGCCCCCCGCACCGGCGGCGGAGACGTTGGCGCAGCGGCCCGTGACGGCGGTCAGGCAGCTGCTGGATGCTGCTCCCGGGCGCCCGGCGCCGGTAACTGAATCTGCAGCCGGGCCGGCAACTGCGCCTCAGTCTGATGCCGCAGAGACCGTCGTTCCGCGTTTCCGGCTCGTGGTGCTCAGGCTCGCCGGCAG
>SKUB01000219.1 GCA_007122315.1 Pseudomonadales bacterium
ACCAGAAAGTCGTAGGCGGCCCGGAAGCGCGGATGGCTCATGAGGCGCTCGACCTGTCGCGGGGTCGGTGATTCCAGGCGTGGCTGGAGTTCCCAGGTTTCGCGCATCCAGGTGGAGAAACGGCGTGGCACCGAGGTGTGGGCCTGCTGGCGGGCGATGGCGTCGCCCCCGGCCTGGACCAGGGCATCCCGCGGCGAGTCACCGGCCTCCTCGAGCGTGATCTGCTCGGCCACCACGGTGGGCCACAGCAGGGCGGCGTAGAGAAAGCCTGGGGTCACTGGCAGGTCTTCACTGATGCGGCGGTCCGTATTCGCGAGTGCCGTGCGGATGAAGGTGTCCTGGGCCGGATCGCGGCTGATGGCAGCGGCGGTGGCGGGGAACAGCAGTTCGAGAATGCCGAAGCGGCAGAGCAGGTCGAAGGTGGCTTCGCCGCGGCCGTGCAGCAGCAGCTTCACCACTTCGTCGAACAGGCGCGCGGGCGGCACGTCGAGCAGCAGCTCTGCGGTATCCGGAATCGCCGCGGCCGTGGCCTCATCGAGTTGGAAGTCGAGTTTGGCGGCGAAGCGCAGCGCCCGCAGGATGCGCACCGGATCCTCGCGATAACGCTGCAGGGGATCACCGATCAGGCGGATGCGGCGATGCTCGATGTCGTCGAGCCCGCCGGCGAAGTCGTACAGGCAGAAGTCCGCCGGCGTGTAATAGAGGGCGTTGATGGTGAAGTCGCGGCGGGCAGCGTCGTCCTCCACCGTGCCGTAGACGTTGTCCCGCAGGATCATGCCGCTGCCGGACAGGGCGGCAGCCGGCTCATTGTCTCCGGTGCTGCGGCGGCGGCTCGGCAGGTCTTCACGCTCGATGGCCGGCGCATCGTCGGCAGCCATGCCTCGAAAGGTGGCCACCTCGATGATCTCGCGGCCGAAGCGGACGTGGGCCAGGCGAAAGCGGCGACCGATGAGGCGCGCGTTCCTGAACAGCGCCCGCACTTCCTCGGGTAGCGCATCGGTGGCGATGTCGAAGTCCTTCGGCTCGAGGCCCACGAGCAGGTCGCGGATGCCGCCGCCGACCAGGAACGCCTGATGGCCGGCGCTGATCAGCCGGTAGAGCACCTTGAGCGCGCTGTCGCTGATCTGGCTGCGGGAGATGGGGTGCTGATCCCGGGGGACGATGCGGGCGCTGGTGGTGGTGAGCACCGGCTGCGGAAGCGCCGGAGAGTCGTTGCCTGATGCGGAATTCAAGGTCGGCCTCAGGGGAGTCGTCAAGCCGTGCATCATAGCAGACGCGGGTGGGGCAGGCTTGCGAGGGCGCAAAGAAAAAGGGAAAGACCGAAGTCTTTCCCTTGTCAGGTGTTCGAGCCGGCTGCCGGTCGATGCGCCGTCGTGACGCCGGTCGCCGGAAGTTCGTCTCGGCTGCGGATGGCTCCCGCTAGCTCTTAGTGACGGTCGCGCCGCCTTTTGCCACTGCGTCGTCAGTCATGGCGGCGATCGAAGTGCACTTTCGACCGCGAACAGCGCGCCGGCTTGGCCGGTCTGCTTGTGATCTGCACGGGTGCGGGTCCATTTCCGCATCGCCGGCACACGCCTGACGGCCCCTCCCCCCGTTGATTCGTGATGAATCTGTTTCCGGCAGACATCTTTGTCTGTCGGTAATGGAGCAGCCAGTTTCGTGCCATGTTCTCGGCCGGTATCGAATCCTATTGTTTTTCATATATTTAGGAAAAACAGATCGCAAACCGCATCAGCTTGGTTGACGGAAGTGTTACCAATCAAGGTGTTTCTCCGCTGTTACGATGTGTATTTTGGTAACGATCGTAGAGTTTGGTAACGTTTTGCGGTGTGGCCCGGGCCGCTCAGCCCTGCTGTCGACGCGGGCCGCGACTGCCGCTGCGGCGGCGGGGAATGCCCAGGCGCTGACGCCGCTCCCAAAGGCTTTTGCGGCTGATGCCCAGGCGTTGCGCGATCTCGGTCTCGGTCATCTCGTCCTGGTGCTCCAGTACGAAACGGATGAAGTACTCCTCCAGCGATTCGGAGTCCTCTGCCTGAAGAGCGACTGCCTGCGGCGCGGGCGCCTGGGGCGCTGATTCGGTCGTGCGCTCCAGTCCAGGCCCGATGGCGAGCAGCTCCACTGAAATGAGGGCGCCATCCGAGAGAATGACTGCGCGCTCGATGGCGTTCTCCAGTTCCCGCACGTTGCCTGGCCAGTGGTAGCTGCGAATGGCGTCGAGGGCGGCGGGTGCGAAGGTCAACGGCGGCTTGTTCAGGCGGAAGCAGGCCCGTTCGAGCAACTGGCCGGCGAGTTCGATGATGTCGTCCCCCCGGTCCCGCAGCGGTGGCAGACTCAGGGTCACCACATTGAGCCGGTAGAACAGGTCTTCGCGAAACTCTCCTCGGCGCACCAGGGCGCGCAGATCCCTGTGCGTGGCGGCCATGAGGCGCACGTTGACCTTGCGGGTCTCGGTGGCGCCGAGACGGCGGATTTCGCCTTCCTGCAGAACACGCAGCAGCCGTGCCTGGGCTTCCTGGGGCAGCTCACCGATCTCGTCGAGGAAGAGGCTGCCGCCATCCGCCGCCTCCACCAGACCCCGACGGGTGGTCTGCGCGCCCGTAAAGGCGCCCTTCTCGTGGCCGAAGAGTTCGGACTCGATGAGGCTGTCGGGAATGGCTGCACAGTTCAGGGAGATCATCGGCGCGTCGCTGCGCCGGCTCTGGTCGTGCAGCGCCCGGGCCACCAGCTCCTTGCCGGTCCCGGACTCGCCGAGGATGAGGACTGTGGACTCGGTGGGCGCGACCTTGGCGATGCGCTCGAACAGGGTGTGCATCACCTGCGAGCTGCCGATCATGCCCCCCACCGGGTACTCGCGGGACAGGTCGGACTTCAGTACGGCGTTCTGGCGCGCGATGCGCTGCGTGTTCTGCACCCGCCGCAGCGTCAGCAGCAATTCGTCCTGATCGAAGGGGCGGGCGATGAATTCCGCGGCGCCGAGCTTCATGGCGTCCACGGCGGCGCGCAGACTGGCGTGCCGGGCCAGAATGACCACTGGGACGCCGCAGGCAAGGGGGATGAGGTCGGTGCCGAGACCGCCCGGCAACCGGAGGTCGGCGAGAATGAGGGCGTACTCCTCGAGGTCCTGGCTCCTGGCCTGCTCCAGGTTGTCGACCTCGCTGACCTGGTGGCCGTGCTCTTCGAGCAGCCGCGCCAACGCCGCGCGGGAATCCGAGCCGGGTTCGACGATCAGAATCTGACTCATGCCGCCTTCCTCGCTCCGCCACGGCGCCAATCGACGGTGGAGTGCCGGCGCAAGGGTAGCAGATCGCGGCACCGCCGATGGTCATTTGCCATCGCTTTCATGTCAGCCGGATCGGTCCGAGGGGCAGGGCGTCGGGGCGGTAGGCCTTCAGCGCCGCTGCCAGCTGTGTCTGTACGGGCAGGGTCGGATCACCAGGCAGCTCCAGCCAAAGCAGCACTCGAGCCAGGTTGAGCTCGGGCGAGCTCAGATCGATGGCCAGCGCGCCGGTCTGCTTGGAGAGCTTGTCACCGCGATCGTCCACCAGCACCGGCAGATGCAGGTAGGTCGGCCGCGGCAGGCCGAGCAGTTGCTGGAGATGGATCTGCCGCGGGGTCGAGTCCAGCAGATCGACGCCCCGCACCACGTCAGTCACGCCCTGCGCGGCATCGTCCACCACCACCGCAAGCTGGTAGGCCCAGAGGCAATCCCGGCGCCGGACGATGAAGTCACCCTGCTGCGCCAGGTCGAAGCAACAGTCGCCGCGCAGGCGATCGTGGAAATGGATCCGGGCAGCGTCCCCGTCCGGCACCCGGACCCTCAGTGCATGCGAGGTGCCCGCTGGCAGCGCTGCCATGCCGTGGGCGCGGCAGGTGCCCGGATAGCTGCCGCCATGGGCGCGCAGATGGCGGCGGGTGCAGGTGCAGCGGAACAGCATGCCCGCGGCCGCCAGCTGATCGAGAGCCGCCTGGTAGGCCGCGCTGCGGGTGCTCTGCAGCATCGGTTCTCCGTCCCAGTGCAGGCCGTGCGCGGTGAGTGCTTCGAGGATGGCCGCGGTGGCGCCGGGCTGCTCCCGTGGCGGATCGATGTCCTCGATGCGCAGCAGCCAGCGGCCGCCGTTGGCCTCGGCGTCGAGCCAGCCGACGACGGCGGCGAGCAGCGAACCCAGGTGCAGGGGTCCGCTGGGTGAGGGGGCGAAGCGGCCGATGGCGGGTGCAGACATGGCGCAGCATTCTACCCTTGCCCGGGTGGACTTGGTGTGGTGCTGAAGTGGAGAATCCCGCGGCCCCCGGGATGGGCTGGGCAAGAGCTGCACAGTGGAGCGTTACGCATGTCAGGGAACCGATTCGCGGCACGGGTGGATGCCATCGCTGCCTTCCAGGTCATGGAGCTCATGGACCGGGCGCGGCGTCTGGAGGCCCGCGGCGTGGACGTGGTTCACATGGAGGTCGGAGAGCCGGACTTCATCAGCGCGGATCCGATACTCGAAGCCGGGCGCGCTGCCATCAGCGCCGGCCATACCGGCTACACCAGCGCGCTGGGCCTGCCCGCCCTGCGCCAGGCCATCGCCGCCTACTACGGTCGCTGGCATGGTGTGGCACTGGATCCCGAGCGGGTGGTGGTCACTGCGGGTGCCAGCGGCGCCTTGATGCTGCTCGCGGCACTGTTGCTGGAACCGGGCGACGGCCTGCTGCTGGCGGATCCAGGCTACCCGTGCAATCGCTACATCCCGCTGTTCGCCGGTGCTCAGCCGCAATTGGTTCCGGTGGCTGCGGATACGGCCTATCAGCTCGATGGCGCCGGTGTCGCAGCAGCCTGGTCAGCTCACACCCGCGGCGTGCTGGTGGCGTCGCCGGCGAATCCCACCGGCAGTGTGCTCGCTCGGAAGGCCCTGCTGGAGCTGATCGGGCAGGTGCAGGCACGGGACGGCTGGCTGCTGGTGGATGAGATCTACCAGGGGCTGGTCTATCCGGCCGAGCTCGAGATGCTGCCCGACGCTGCGCGTCATGGCGGCGTGGCGTCGGACCGGGTGGGCAGCGTGCTGCAACTGCTCACGGATGCAGCCGCGCCGGTGTACGTGCTCAACAGTTTCTCCAAATACTTTGGCATGACTGGCTGGCGCATCGGCTGGATGGTGGTTCCGGAACAGGCAGTGGCGCCGCTGGAGCGGCTGGCGCAGAACTTCTACATCGCACCGTCGAGCATCGGTCAGCACGCGGCGCTTGCGGCGCTGGGCGACCCGGCCATGGTCGTACACGAGCAGCGTCGTCATGCCTTCTGTGCGCGGCGCAATCTGCTGGTGGCGGGGTTGCGTGAATTGGGTTTCGGGGTGCCGCGGGTTCCGGAGGGCGCGTTCTACGTCTACGCTGAGCTGCCCGAGCAGCTGCGGGCGCGAGGCAGCCGGGCATTTTGTGAACGCCTGCTCGATGAGCATGGGGTCGCCGCCACTCCGGGAACGGATTTTGGCACCTATCGTGCCGGCGACCACGTCCGCTTCGCCTACACCGCCGACCTTGCACGCATCGAAACTGCACTCGAACGCATCTCCGCTGCGATGCCGACTTGATGCGGTACGACCCACCTCTGGTGGCCGCGCGACTGCTGCGCCGCTACAAACGATTTCTCGCCGACGTGGAGACAGCTTCGGGCGACGTACTGACGCTGCACTGTCCGAATACGGGATCCATGCGCAACTGCATGCCGGAGGGGGCGAGGGTGTGGTACTCCACCTCCGACAAACCTGGACGCAAGTATCGGCACACGTGGGAGCAGGTTGAGACGCCCTCCGGTGATCGCATCGGGATCCACACGGGGCGTGCCAACAACCTGGTGGCGGAGGCTCTGGAGGCGGGCCTCATTCCTGAACTGGCGGACTTTCCGGAGCGTCGGGCGGAAGTGAAGGTGGGGCGCAGCCGGCTGGATTTCGTTCTCGCCGGGGCGAGTGGCGTGTGCCACCTCGAAGTGAAAAGCGTCACCCTGCTCGAGTCTGATGGCCTCGGCCTGTTCCCCGATGCCGTCAGCGAGCGTGCGCGGCGGCATCTGGAAGATTTGACCGCGCGGGCCGAAGCCGGCCTGTCGGCTGCGTTGCTGTACTGCGTTCAGCACACCGGCATCCGGCGCGTGGCCCCGGCGGACGCCATCGATCCCGCCTATGGCGAGGCGTTGCGCAGGGCCATCGCTTCTGGCGTGCAGGTGCTGGCCTGGCAGGCCGAGCTCAGCTCCACCGCAACCCGGCTGGTCCGTCCGCTGCCCGTCCTCGCCACCGCGAACTGATCGAGATTAAAGCGTGACGCCGATCGCCACGCCCGCTGCGCGGACGTGCGCGCCCACTGAGCTTCGCGAGAACCTTGCGTGACGCCAGTGGGAGTTGACGTCGGCCGCAGGCCGGCGTCGCGATCGCCGACTGATCCAGACTCGTGCGTTCCGCCCGAAAGCTCGGTCCGTCCGCGCTACGCGCGGCCTGGACTCT
>SKUB01000178.1 GCA_007122315.1 Pseudomonadales bacterium
ATCGACGCGCGTCTCGGCGGCATGTACGAGATCGAGTATCAACTCAAGGCCGATGCACCCGGCGGTATCCACGAACCGGACTGGCTGCGACAGGTGGAGGCCTTCTCCGACTGGTTGCGCGCTCAGCCGGAGACCGGTCACGTCCTGACCTGGACCGATATCTTGAAGCGCCTCAACCAGACCCTCGCAGAGGACGATCCGGACGCCTACACCCTGCCGGCGGACGCCGCCACCGCAGCCCAGTACACCCTGCTCTACGAACTGTCGCTGCCCCTGGGTCTGGACGTCACCAACATGGTGGCACAGGACTACGCCAGCGTGCGCCTGCTGGTCTCCCTGCGCGATCTGGATTCGCGCCGGGTGCTCGAGTTCGAGCGTCGGGCCGGGGACTGGCTTACGACCCATGCCCCCGCGATCAGCGAGCGGCACGGCGGCATCAACCTCATGTTCGCGCACATCTCCGAGCGCAACGTCGAGGCGATGTTCCGCGGCAATCTACTCGCTGTCCTGGTCATCGGCGCGCTGCTGGCCGTCGCCCTGCGCTCGCTGCGCCTGGCGGCGGTGAGTCTCGTCACCAACCTGTTGCCGGTGGCACTGGCCTTCGCGCTCTGGGGCTGGTTCGTCGGCGACGTGGGTCTCGCCCTGTCGACGGCCTTCGGCATGACCCTCGGCATCGTGGTCGACGACACGGTCCACATGCTGGCCCGCTACCGCCGCCTCAGGGCCACCATGGACGTGGAGGCCGCCATGCGTGGCACGCTGGCAGCGGTGGGCCCGGCCCTCGTGGTCACCACCGTGATCCTGGTGGTCGGCTTCGGCTGCCTGGCACTGTCCTCCTTCGGCCTCAACGCCAAGCTGGCATGGATCACCATGCTGACCATCACCCTGGCGCTGCTGGTGGACCTCGTGCTGCTGCCGGCTTGGCTCGCGCACTTCGGGCGCCGCAAAGCGGCCTCCCCATGAGCCCGAGGGTGACAACGCCCCGGCAGCCTCGGTAACTTGAACCCCGTCGGAGACGTTCCGTCGTCGTGAGGTCCAGTCATGCGAGAGTCGGCATGAGCGCCGAGGGGTTCTTCCCCGGTCAAACCGGGTTCGTTCAAGCCGCCGATGCCCACATGCGGCTGGCGGCCACCATCATCCTGCTGCGCGACGAAGGTGACGGACTCGAGGTCTTCATGATGAAGCGGGCCTCGCGCACGGACTTCGGTGGCCTGCACGTGTTTCCCGGCGGCAAGGTGGACATCGAGGATGCGGTGGGGGCCATGGCCCAGCACTGCAGCGGGCTGACCGACGCCGAGGCCAGCGCCCGGCTCGGAATCGAGTCCGGTGGCCTCGCGTTCTGGGTGGCGGCCGTCCGCGAATGCTTCGAAGAGGCGGGCATGCTGCTGGTCTATGGCCCGGACGGCGCCATGCTGCGGGCACGCAAACCGCGCTGGGCCGAGGGCCTGCTGGCATTGCGCACGGATCTCAACGCCGGCCGCAGGAGCTTCCTCGACGTCTGCCAGCAGATGAGCATGCAGCTCGCCGTGGACCGGGTGCATTATTTCAGCCACTGGATCACCCCGGAGGGACCGCCGCGGCGCTATGACACCCGCTTCTTCGTGGCGGCAGCACCGCTGGAGCAGGAGGGGCTGCACGACGAGCGGGAACTGGTGGACAGCTGCTGGATCCACCCTGCCGAAGCCCTTGCAGCCCACGAGCGGGGCGAGTTCAACATGATCTACCCGACGCTCACCACCCTGAAGGCCCTGGCCCACTTCTCGCGGGTGGATGAGGTGCTCGATGTGGTGGCGAAGGGTGGGCACCTGGAGCTGGTCACGCCGGATGCCACACTGTCACGGGAGGGAATGCAGGCGCCCCCGGGAGCGGAGTGAATGCCGGCCCCGCTGCTCGAGGTCACCGGGGTCGCACGTGCCTTCCTGCAGGGTGAACGCCGCATCCGGGTACTCGAGGACATCTCCTGCAGCCTCGCCGCAGGGCAGCGGCTGACCATTACCGGCCGCAGCGGCAGCGGCAAGTCCACGCTCCTGAATCTCCTGGCCGGTCTCGACCGCCCGGATGCGGGTCACATCCGTTGGCACATCGACGACCGCGACTGGGACCCGGCCACGCTGGACGAGGCCGCACGGACCGGTTTCCGCCGCCGCCATCTCGGCTTCGTGTTTCAGTTCTTCAATCTCGTCCCCACTCTCACTGCCCTGGAGAACGTGGCGCTGATGGCGGAGCTCAACGGCTTCGACGACGCCATGGAGCGGGCGCGGTCGCGCCTGAACCGCCTCGGCCTCGCGGACCGCATGGACGCCTTCCCCGGGACGCTCTCCGGTGGCGAGCAGCAGCGGGTGGCCATCGCCCGGGCGCTGGTGCACGAACCGGCGGTGGTGCTGGCGGATGAACCCACCGGCAATCTCGACCGGGAAAGCGGGGACGCGGTGTTCGCCGAACTGCTCGCCGTGCTGGCCGCAGAGCGGCGGGCGCTGGTGCTGGTGACCCACGACCCGGAACTGGCCGCCGGCGGGGATCATCACCTGGCCCTGGGCACGGCCCGGTGAAGCTGCTGCTGCGCGCCCATCTGCGCCACCTGTGGCAGGACCGCTGGCAGACCCTGCTCGCGGTATTCGGCGTCAGCGTCGGGGTGGCGGTGGTGCTGGCGGTGGACCTGGCCAACGCGGCTTCCCGGGAGGCGATGCAGGTGGCCCAGCGCCAGCTCGACGGCGTCGCCACCCACGCCATTGTCGGCGCCGGTGAGCGCATCGACGAACGCGCGTATCCACGCCTGCGCCTGCGCTGGCGGCAGGGGGATGCGGCGTTCGCGGACGTCCGGGCCATGGCGCCGGTGGTCACCGCCGAGACCCGTATCGGTCTCGACCCTGACAGCATGACGCGCCCGGTGCAGCTGCTCGGCATCGACCCCACTGCGGATGCGGGCATGCGCGCGGCGGTACCGGGGCCCGGCGGTGACGGCGGCGGGCGTCTGATGAGCGAGCCGGGCACGGCGCTGCTCGACGCCGCCACCGCCCGCCGGCTGGGCATCGATCCGGATGCGGATGGCGACGTGCAGCTGTGGCTGCAGGCCGCCGGTCGTGCCCGACCGCTGCGCCTGGTGGGCACGTTTTCGCTGGGTGATGCCGCGCTCGGGCAGGGCCTTCTGGTCACCGACATCGCCACCGCCCAGGAGTGGCTCGAGCGCGTGGGCTGGTTGTCGCGCATCGATCTCATCCGCGGCGATCCGGTCAGTCAGCATGCCTTCGGCCGCATGCTCGAGCGGGTGTTCCCGGGGCTGGTGCTGCGCTCACAGCGTGGGGAAACGGAGGAGCTCGAGGACGGGCTGCGGATTCAGTCGCTGGCGGAACGGGCGGCAGACACCCGTGCGCTGGCGGCGTCGTTTCAATTGAATCTGGCGGCGCTGGGGCTGCTCGCGCTGGTGGTGGGCCTGTTTCTGGTCCATGGCACCCTCGGGCACGCGGTGCTGCGGCGGCAACGGGCCTTTGCCCGCCTCCGCGCCATCGGCGTGCGTGCCGGGGAGCTGCGGCGCATGGTGCTGGCCGAGGCCGCCGTGATCGGCGTGGCCGGCGTGCTGCTCGGGCTGCTGCTCGGCCGCTGGCTGGCCTCGGGCCTGCTCGCGCTCACCGCCGGGACCCTCGAAAACCTCTACGGTCAGGTGGCGGTCGCGGCCTTCGCGCCGGATCCCGTGCCGGTGATCAAGGCCGCCGGCGTCGGTCTGTTCGCCACCGTGCTGGCGGCGCTGCCGGCATCGGCGCGGGCAGCTCGGGTGACGCCGGGTCTGTTCGCCACCACCGAGGCAGCCTCGGCATCGAGCCGGCTGCGCCTGCTGCTGCTGACGGGCCTGCTGCTGTTGGCGGGCCTCGGCCTGTTGCCGGCTGCCGGCTACCTGGGCGGCCTCGTGGCCATCGCCGCGCTGCTGATGGCCACAGCCTTGCTGACGCCGGTGTGGATCACAGCGGTACTGTCGGGCATGACGCGCCTGCTGGGGGCGGCCCCGCTACGCCTGCGTCTGCTGCTGCGGGAAGCGGTTCGCGGTCTCGCTCGCTCCGGGGTGGCGGGCGCTGCCCTGGTGGTGGCCATGGCCACGGCGCTGGGTATGGGCCTCATGGTGGACAGCTTCCGCAGCAGCGTGGACCGCTGGCTCGAAGCGCGTCTGGCGGCGCCGCTGCATGTTCAGCTCAGCGGCGAGTGGACGCAGCTGCCCGGCGATCTCGAGGCTGCCCTCACGGACACCGCGGCCGGTCATGTGGTCCGGGTCAGCTGGTCGGATCGCATTGCCGGAGAACCGGTGCGGGTCAGTCACATCCGCAGACAGGGCAGCGTTCCCGCCGACCTGGGGCTGGCGTTGCTGGCCGGTCGCTTCGCGGACGACGGGCTTGCCGTCAGCGAACCGCTTGCGCGACGCCTCGGGCTCGCCCCTGGATCCGTGCTGCGCCTGCCGGTTGCCGACGGTGTCCGGGAGCTGACCGTCACCGGCGTGTTCCGCGAGTACGGTGCCGGACCGGGACTGATCCTGGTCCCGGAGGCCACGGGTATACCTGTGCTGTCGGGGCAGCTTGCGGTGGAGGTCCACGGCCCCCGTGGCGACACCGAAGCGGTTGCGGCGGAACTGGTCAGGGCGGCGCCGGAGGGCACCCGCGTCCGGCGCAACGACGAACTGCTGGACCTGGCCCGGGGCGTTTTCGAACGCACCTTCGAGGTGACGGGTGTGCTGAAGTCCATTGCCGGGGCGGTGGCCGCGTTCGGCCTGTTCGCCGCGCTCACCGCGCTGGGGCTCGAACGCCGCGCCCAGTACGGCATCCTGCGCACCCTGGGGGTGGACCGTGCCCTGCCGGCCTGGCTGAATCTTGGCGAGGCGAGCCTGCTGGCCATCAGCGCCGTGCTGCTGGCCCTGCCGCTGGGCGTGCTGGTCGCCATCATCCTCATCGAGGTGGTCAACGTCCGCGCCTTCGGCTGGAGCCTGGACTGGTCCTTCCCACCCTGGCTGTTCCTGCAGGCGCTGGGCATCGGCTTGCTGGCCGGCTGGGCGGCCGCCGTGGCACCGGCCCTGGCGGTGTGGCGCGCCGACCCCGCGGTGCTGCTGGCGGAGGCCCGCATTCATGCGTGACTGGATCGCCGTGCTGTTGCTCACATGCGCATCGCTGCCGGCGTTCGGCGCTGCCGGCGAGCTGCGGCCGGGCCTGGATCTCGGTGCACTCATCGGCGGCGAGGCCGCCGCCGGCTTCGCGGTGGCGGATGGCCCGCGACCCTTTCGCTTTCCCGAGGATCATGGGCCGCACCCGGACTATCGCACCGAGTGGTGGTACCTGGTCGCCCACGTCGAGGATGAACGGGGGCGGCCCTACGGCATCCAGTTCACGCTGTTCCGTCAGGCCCTGGCGCCGCCCGGCGCCGACGCCGATGAAGGCGCCAGCCGTTGGCGTACGCGTCAGGTGTGGATGGCGCATGTGGCGTTGAGCGGGCCGGATGGCGAGCATCAGGCCAGCGAACGTTTCGCCCGGGGCGAACTCGGCCTCGCCGGCGTCACGGCGGCGCCGTTTGCGGCCTGGCTGGAAGACTGGCGGCTGGCCGCCAGCGAAGAGGATGAGATGTTTCCGCTCGAGCTCGAGGCCCGGGTCGAGGACGTGGCGCGCCCGTATCGCGTCAAGCTCAGTTTCGATCAGCCCCGTGGACCCATCCTGCAGGGTGACCGCGGCTTCTCCCGCAAGAGCGAAAGTGAGGGCAATGCGTCCTACTACTACTCGTTCACCCGCATGCAGGCCCACGGCCACATTCTGCTCGACGGGGAACGCTACCAGGTGACGGGTCTCGGCTGGCTGGACCGGGAATGGAGTACCAGCGTCCTCGATGCGGGGCAGACCGGCTGGGACTGGTTTGCGCTGCATCTGGACGATGGCCGGGATCTGAAGGTGTTCCAGATCCGGCGTGACGACGGCAGCATCGATGCAGCCAGCGCCGGCATGCTGGTGGCCACGGACGGCAGCACCACGCCGCTGGCCCGGGACGACTTCGAGCTGCAGCCGCTGCGCAGCTGGGAGGACGGCGACGGTGGCAGCTGGCCGGTGGCCTGGCGCCTGCGCATCCCGAAGGCGGGAATCGACGGGCGCGTGGTGGCACGCCATGACGATCAGCTCAATCGCCTGGCAGTGCGGTACTGGGAGGGGCAGGTGTGTCTTGACGGGCCGGTGCCGGGCTGCGGGTTCCTGGAAATGACCGGCTACGGCAGCGAGTGACCGTCCGCCGGACGCATCTCCGCGCTGGGCGGTGTGGCATTTTGCCACTATGTTCTTTAACTTGAGTTCCTTAGCCCGCATATCTCACCGATGCGCGAAGCGAGGTCGTGGAGATACCGGTAAAGACAAGGCGCGCGACAGTTCGGGCGCGCAGGCGTACTTTCCAGTACGTCGAGCACCCGGACGGAGCGCAAC
>SKUB01000229.1 GCA_007122315.1 Pseudomonadales bacterium
TCACCGCAGGGGAGCTGGCTGAACTGCACGCCGAACAGCGGCCCGGAGGGCTGGTTCTCCTCACCCGGGTTGAAGTTCTCCTGCACGATCTGACTGGCCGAGCGGGTGGTGAAGGCATTGCCCTCGGTGGAGAGGTAGGCACCCGTGATGGCCTTGGCGATGGCGGCGAGTTCCGCCGGAATGATGTTGACGTTCTCCAGCCCGCCCATCACCGGCGCACCGAACACGTCAGTGGACGTGATCGTCACCAGGGGCTGGGCGCCGCGCATGCGGTAGACCCCGAGTACGTTACCGACCCGGTCCACCACGGCAATGGTCGCCGGTGCATTCTGCGCTGCGGCCTCCGCCGCCGCCTGCGCGATCACGCGCTCCACGTCGGCGGCGGAGAGCATGGTCGGCGTGTCCTGGCAGGAACCCACGCAGTTGCTGCCGGCCGTGGTCTCGCCGCCGCCCGCCGGCGGCGCCGAACCGCCCTCCTGGGCGCGACGCTCGGCCTCGCGGGGCGCGCTGACGCCACCGCCCCCACAACCGGCCGCAATCAGCAACACGATTGCCGACGCAGCGACTGCGCGGACCGTTCGGTTCATGGTGCCAGCCCCCGACCCCAGCATTACCCCGTTGCCCCCCTGCTTCCTGTGAGACGGCTCATGGCCGCTTCACGGGAGTCATTTTATACACCCTGTCGCCCCGGATTTCGTCCAGGTCGGACCAGATCGGCCGCAGCATCGCTGCGGGCTCATCCGGACGCATCAGCCCCGTATCCCGCAGATGGAAAACATGACAATCCACGCATTCCGACGCCAGTTTGTCCTTGGCGTGACCCCCGCCATGGCACTCCCGGCAGGATGCGATATCCGGCATCAGCACGTCGTGTGCCGAGCTCGACGTTTCCGCCTCGTGACAGTCCACGCAAGCCATGGTCCGGTGCGAGCCGTGATCGAACCAGCTCTTCGGCATCCAGACGTTGGCCAGCCGCACCGGCAGCACCTGCCAGGGTGACACCCGGCCCGGATCATCGACGCGTTCCACCTCGTGGCAGATCGCACAGGTGGTGCGTTCGAAGATGGTTTCCGCCACCTCCAGCGCCCGCTGCTGCGCGCGCTCCACCGCCTGGGCACGTTCCGCCGCGGTCATCGCCGACATCTGCCCCGGGCGGCGCGCTTCGCGAATGGAGCGCGCCGTCGGCGCCTGGGCCTCACCCCAGAGGAACTCACGGGAGTAGAACTCTTCCAGCAGGCGCACGACCATGTCGGGCTGCCCGTGGGGCAGCTGCCGCTCCGGCGCGCCCGGGTCGAAGGTGAGCAGGTGACAGTCGGCGCAATGGGCCTCCATGGTCACCGGCTGCATGTAGGCGCCGCCCGCCTCGGCCCGGTGGCAGTCGCTGCACACCATGCGCACATTGCCATCGGGACCATCGATGCCCGCCGCATCGAGATGGACGTCGTGGGGGAACTTGAGGTTCGACTGCTCCACCAGTCCGGGCTCGTTCACCGCAACCCGTTCCACCTCCCAGGTCATGTCCAGCGCGCCACCGCTCGGCACCAGCATGGACAGACGGAACTCAGGGTGGTGATGCTCGAAGTCGGACGCATCGTAGAGACTCACCGGCGAGGCGCTGCTGGCCATCAGATCGCCGTGGCAGTCACCGCACAGGCCCTGATCCTCGCGCACCAGCACCCCCGGCTCCTTGTGCTCCTTGTGGCAGGTCGCACAGCGGGTCTCCTCGAGGTAATCGAAGTGATGCACCTCGGGATCCACGTGATGGGTCACCGAAGTGTGGCAGGCGATGCACTGGGCATCGCGCACCATGACGAAGGGCACCACGTGACAGGCGTTGCAGTTGTCGCCCATGAAACGGTGCGCGGAATGCAGCGGCCCCGACGACCACAGGCCGTCGTCCGGCACCGGCATCTCGCGCAGCTTGGCGGCGAGATCGTGGTCGAACAGACCAATGGCGGGAATGCCCAGGAACAGCACCAGCACCAGCGAGCCGAACAGCCACGACAGCTTGCGCTTGGAGAGGCCGGTCTCGTCCAGGCTCTGGCGGAAATTGGCGCCGAAGGCCACGTCATCGGCGCTGGCCTCGCCGGCCTCCACGGTGATCGCGTAGTCGTAACCCGGGGGCGCCTGGCGGATCGTGAACTTGTAGGCACCGATCTCGACCTCGTCACCCACGTTGATGCGGGTGGCGCGGGTGCGTTTGCCGTTGACGAACAGCTGTTCCCGGCCCTGGGCCCGGATCGCCAGATGCCGCCCGGACATGTGGATCTCGGAATGGGACAGCGCGAGCTGGCGATCCTGCAGCTGGATCACCTGGTCGGTGGCACGGCCGATGGTGAGGACGTCGCCATCGAACGTGGTGTCGATGTGCTCTACGGAGTCGCCAGCGACGCGTCGGATTTCTCTGATCAGGATGCGCATGCCGGCGTCACCAGTACACGAACACGGAGAACACGTGCACGATCAGCGCCGCCACGCAGGCAAAGGCCAGAGGCACGTGGAAGTAGAGCCACACCCGTAGCAGCCCCTGGATCTGCACATCGCGGCGGATGCGCTCCAGCAGGCGCCCGCGGGCACCGAGCAGATTCGAGATCTCCCGCAGATAGGACGCCTGCTCCCGGTGGCTGGTCTGGGACAGCTGGTCCACCACCAGATCGAGGATGGGCTTCTGGTCCACATTCGCCACCAGGCCGCGGCCCGGCATCATGACCTGAGAGTCATCCCGCGCCGTCAGCTGGGCGATCATGCCGCCGCCGACCACGGTGCGTTCCAGCGCACTCGCCACCGCGGTGGCCATCTCCGAACCGAGGTGCTTGGTCTGCCGCATGACCTGCTTGTCGATCTCCGCCACTTCCCGATAGAGATCACCCCGGGTCTTGCCGCTGGTGTTGTCGCTCAAGAGCTCCGGATAGCGCAGGTAGGCCCAGACGCCGAAGAAACCGCTGAAGATCACCAGCAGCATCAGCACGTAGGCCAGGGTGTGTACGTTCCAGCCGAATTGGAAACCCGCGTGCAGCGTGGCGATGATGATCAGCGAGGTGCCGAGATAGATGTGGGCGGACGTCCAGCCCTGCACGGTGCCGAGCTTGGAGGTGTAGTTGCGCTTGCGGCGGCCGAGGTAGGTCAGCCAGAGAATCAGCACCGCACCGATGGTCCCCAGCGTGTACCCAAGCCAGGTGCCGCCGCCGGGCGGCTGCGGCAGGTCATGCCAGGCGTAGACCCCGATGGCCACCGCACACAGCAGGAGCGAGATCCAGAACCAACGGCCCCCGCGATAGGTGATGAGCGACTGATACATGCTTGAACGGATCCCCCGATCCCGTGGATCTCCTGCAGCACCACAGCTGCAATACCCTCAGGACATTACCCCTGTGCCGCCGCACCTGCCCATGGTGGCACGACTGCACCCTGTTACCTACCTTTTCGGCTTCGCCCCTTGCCCAACCCGCCTTCGCGCTGCCGTCAGCGCGTACTGACCAGATCCACGAACTCCTCCGGAGACAGGCGCAACGCCGCGCCGGTGGGGCAGGCGCGCACGCAGGCCGGCCCTCCAGCGAGATCCTTGCACATGTCGCACTTCACCGCCTTCTTCTGCTCGTCAGGACCATGCGGCACTTCTTCCTTGCCGTAGGCCTGCCCCGGCCCGGGCCCGGCCCCGAACAGCAGCCAGCTCCACACGCCCGGCTTCTTCGGCGGCTTGTAGGCCATCTGAATCACGCCGTAAGGGCAGTTCTGCTCACAGTTGCCGCAGCCGATGCAATTGTCCTGAATGAACACCTCGCCGCCCGGACTGCGCTTGATCGCGTCCGGCGGACAGTCCTTCATGCAGTGCGGGTCCTCGCAGTGGCGGCAGGAGGTGGGCACGTGGATGTGGGCGAACACGGCCCCCGCCTTCCGGTTCAGGCGCGACGTCCCGCCATGGGTCTCGGCGCAGGCCACCTCACAGTTGTCGCAGCCGACGCAGAGCTCCTTGTCGATCAGCAGCACGTCCGTCGCCTCGCCGAGGCCCTGCTGCATGAGGAAGGACAGCATGTCGCCGGTGGCCGCATCCGCCTGCAGACGCACGTTCTGCTGGGTGCGCTGCTTGACCTCGTCACGCATGCTCTCGAGCAGTTCCGGCGATTTCTGCAGCAGATCGAGGAAGATGGAGCTGTCCAGCGAGATGGTCTCGGACTTCACCGTCGCCCGCACCGTCGCGGAGCGGTCGCTGTTGCCGAGCAGGCCCATCTCACCGACGTAGTTGCCCGCGGCCACGTAGGCCATGGGAATCTCGCGGTTGTCGAAGGCCTTCGCCACCGTCACCGATCCGGACCGGATCAGGTGCAGCGAGTCCGCCGGGTCGCCTTCCTGGAAGATCACCTCACCGGGCTTGTAATGATTGATCTTCGCCGCCTTGGCGATGGGGCGCAGATCCTCGAGCGGCACGCCGGGGGCGAAGCGCTGCTGGATGGTGCGCAGGATGAAGGTCTCGTCGAGCACCCGCTTCACGGCGTCCACCGAGTTCACCAGCTTGTTCATGGTGCGCCGCGGCGTCTCGATGAGTACGCAGAAGGATCCGGCGCGGACCGTCGCCGAACGCCGGCGACCGGACAGCAGGCTCATCTCACCGAAGAAGTTGCCCTGACCGGACTGGATCGTCAGGTCCGGGCCCACCTCGATCTCCACGCTGCCGTCGAGGATGGTGAAGAACGTATTCGTGTAGTCGTTCTTGGCGAAGATCACCGCGCCGGGCTCCGGCACGATGATGTTGGAGTCGAGCATCAGTTCCCGGAACACCAGCGGGTTGACCTGGGCGAAGATCGGGATGCGCTCCTGCATCAACTCCAGGACCTCATCCACCTCCAGCGCGTAGGGCATCACCCCGAATTTCTTTTCCAAAAGCGGGTGGTCCGCAGGCTGAATGGTGTTGCCGAGGATGTACTCGACCACCTCATAGCCCTGGTTCATCGCCTGCTTGATCAGCGGATAGCCGCCGAGCGCGCCGATGATGTACATGCCTTCGACGTTGGATTCGTACTTGGTCGTCAGCACCGGCAGCGCATTGGGATCCGCGTTCGGAAACTCCACTCCGAACGACTCCACCAGGCCGCGCTGGGGGATGGCGCCGAGGCGCGCGATGATGCGATCCACTTCGACGATGGCCTCGCCCGAAGGCGTGCCGAGTACGATGCGACCGGGCTTGCCCTCGAAGTCCCCGGTGTCCACGCGCACGACGCTGGTGCTGTAGAAACACTGCAGCTCGCCTGCGGCGATGGCAGAGGTCACTGCGTTCAGGTTGCCCTCTTTGGCCCGCGCGAATTCGTCGCGCCGGTTGACGATGTAGACACGGTTGTGTCGCGCCAGCGCCAGCGCGTTCTCGATGGCGGCGTCACCGGCGCCGACGATCACGATGGTCTCGCCGCGAAACTCGTCCGGATCGTCGAGCTGATACTGGATGAACTCGGCGTCATCACCGTCGACACCGAGTTTGCGCGGATTGCCCTGCACGCCGATGCCGAGGATCACGTGCTCGGCTTCGATGACGTCGCCGCCGTTGACCGTGAGCTTGAAGTTGCCCTTCGTACCCTCGATGGCCGTCACCCGCGAGCGGTAGCGCGTGTCCACCTGGTGCTGGGAAAGCGCGGATTCCCAGGCTCCCAACACGGCTTCCCGGGTGCCCTGCTCGAACGGGACGGGACTGCGCAGCGGCAGCACGTTCGGCTCCGCCATCACGTGCTTGCCTTTCTGGTATTTCTGGATGGTGTCGGAGTGCTTGGGCGTCGCTTCGAGCAGGACGTGCGGCACGCCGAGTTCCGCGGCGTGCGCAGCGGCACTGATACCACCGGGCCCGGAGCCGACGACGGCTATCTTGACCTTCTCGCTCATGACCCCGTGCTTCCCCCACCGGAACGGGCGGAGGCTCCAGCACGAGCTGAAGCCTCACCAGTTGCGGACATTATTCGCCCCCCGCCCGACAATCTAACCAAGTACCTGGGCCCTTGTGAAGCGTTGCGATTCAGCAAATCCAAGTCCGCAACTCGGATATCCGCGTCCCGCCCGCACCCAGTGCCCTGCACGGTTACCACCCACTCCTCGATATCAACGCCCCAACGCCCGCCCCACCCACTGGCGCAACGCAAGAATCGCACGCGAGGCCCAGTGGGAGCCTACGTCCGCAAAGCGGGCGTCGCGATCTGCGTCACGCCTGAGCCCGGCGGCAGTCAGCGATCGCAACGCCGGCCTGCGGCCGACCTTCGCTCCCACTGGCAATACGCGAGATTCTTGCGAAAAGTCAGTGGGAGCCTACGTCCGCAAAGCGGGCGTCGCGATCTGCGTCACGCCTGAGCCCGGCGGCAGTCAGCGATCGCAACGCCGGCCTGCGGCCGACCTTCGCTCCCA
>SKUB01000080.1 GCA_007122315.1 Pseudomonadales bacterium
ATCAGCGAATGTCATCTAGGCCAGGTGCGACGGCACCGACTAAGGGCCGAATGTAAGCGAGCAGTCCACTTGCTACGGGCAGTGTCTGAGTCTTGGCAACGAGGAGGGGTCCATGTAAGCGCCCAGGCCGCGCGCAGCGCGGACGGGCCGAGCGTTCGCGTACAACGCTTGAATCAGGATCCGTCTCCGTGTGTGAGAATGGTGGTCTTGCTTGTTCTTGAGGGGGAGCCCGTCGTCATGGAGCCAATTTCACTGTCCCGCATCGTTGCCTGGTGGGCCGAGCGCCAACCGGATGCGCCGGCCGTCACCCACGAGTCCCGCACGCTGACCTGGTCGGAGTTCGACGCGCGCACCAATCGGCTCGCCCGGGCCTACGCCGAACGCGGCGTGCAGGCAGATGATTTCGTGACGATCGCGTTGCCCAACGGCATCGCGTTCTTCGAGGCCACCTTCGCCACCTGGAAGCTTGGCGCGACCCCACAGCCGGTATCCGCGAAGCTGCCCCCTGCCGAGCTCGGGCGTCTGCTCGAAGTGGGACAGCCCCGGCTGGTGGTCGGCGTGGAGGCCTCTGCCCACCCCGAGGCCAACACTCTGCCGGCGGACTTCGAGCCGGAGCCCGCACTATCCGACGCTGAATTGCCCGAGCGCACCGCAACATCGTTCAAGGCCATGACCAGCGGCGGCAGCACCGGTCGCCCCAAACTCATCGTCTCCAAGCTGCCCGCAGCCTGGGACCCGGAACTCGATTACCTCAATTTCGGTATCAGCGGCGCCGTGCTGATCCCCGGCCCGCTGTATCACAACGGGCCGTTCTCCTGGGCGGTGATCGGGCTGTTCAAGGGCAATCACGTGGTCGTCACCACCCGCTTCGACGCCGAGCAGACCCTTGCGCTCATCGAAGCCCACCGCATCGATACGCTCTATCTCGTGCCAACCATGATGCAGCGCATCTGGAATCTGCCCGAGGCCACCCGCCAACGCTACGACCTGTCCTCCCTGCAGACCGCCTGGCACCTGGCCGCGCCCTGCCCGCAATGGCTGAAGGAGAACTGGATCGGCTGGCTCGGGCCTGAGGTCATCTGGGAACTCTATGGCGGCACCGAGGGCCAGGGTGCCACCACCATCCGCGGCGACGAGTGGCTCGAGCACAAGGGCTCCGTGGGCCGTCCGGTGGAGACCTGCGAGATGAAGATCGTCGACGAGGACGGCAACGAGCTGGCACCCGGCGAGATCGGCGAGGTCTTCATGCGGCCGAAGGCCGGCCCAGGCACCACCTACCGCTACATCGGCGACACGCCCCGAGCCATCGCCGGCGGCTGGGAAAGCATCGGTGACATGGGTTATCTGGATGCCGAGGGCTACCTGTACCTGACCGACCGCCGTGCCGACATGATCCTGCGCGGCGGCGCCAACATCTATCCTGCCGAGGTGGAAGCGGCCATCGACGCCTTCCCCGGTGTGCGCTCCTCGGCCGTCATCGGCCTGCCCGACCCGGAGCTCGGCAACAGCCTGCATGCCATCGTCGACGCGCCTTCCGGCAACGTCGACGAGCCGTCGCTGCGCGCCCACTTGGAGCAGCAGCTGGTCAGCTACAAGCGCCCGGCGAGTTACGAGTTCACCACGGAACCGGTCCGGGACGACGCCGGCAAGGTGCGCCGCAAGGCGCTGCGGGAGGCGCGGATCAGCGCCCGCGACAGTGCCCCGGACCGATCGGTATCCTGAATCCTCGCACGCAGACCACGGAGGCCCCCACCATGAGTCAGCCCGACACCACACCCGTCCTCGTCGGCGTTCACCAGGTGCTGCAGCGGGAGCCGGACTTCAACGCCGCAGCCGAACCTTTGGAGCTGATGCGGCAGGCGCTCGCAGGCGCCATCGAGGATGCAGGCAGCCGCGCGCTGGCCGAGTCCGCCACCAGCGTCCGGGTGGTGCGCGGCATCTGGCGCTATGGCGATCCGGCCCGGGTGCTCGCCGATGATCTCGGCCTGGCCGCCAGCATCGAGACCGGCATCACCCCCTACGGTGGCAACATGGTCCAGACCCTGGTCAATCTCAGCGCCCTGGATATCCAGGCCGGCAAACACGACGCCATCCTGATCGCAGGCGCCGAATGCGGCTACAGCCGGGCCAAGGCGCGCAAGGCCGGTGCCCGTCCCAAGTGGCGCGATGCGCCCGGCACCCCCACCGAGTTCGGCGAAGATGCGCCCATGGTCAACGACCACGAATTCGCCCGCGGCCTGAAGATGCCGATCCAGTTCTATCCCATGTTCGAAAACGCATTGCGCCACCACCTGGGTCTGTCCATCGAGCAGCACCTCGAGCGCATCTCGGATCTCTGGTCCCGCTTCAGTCAGGTCGCGGCCGATAACCCGAACGCCTGGATGCGCGAGCCGGTATCCGCCGCCGAGATCCGCACGCCTTCAGCGGGCAACCGTCCGGTGTCGTTCCCGTACCCGAAGCTCATGAACTCCAACAATTCAGTGGACATGGGCGCAGCGCTGATCCTGTGCTCGCTGTCGGCAGCGCGACGCTTCGGCGTGGCCGAGGACAGGATCGTCTACCTGCATGCGGGCACCGACGCCCACGACACGTACTTCGTTTCCAATCGCGACAACCTTTACTCCTCGCCCGCAATCCGTGTCGCCGGCCGCAGGGTGCTCGAACTCGCCGGTCTGACGCCCGCACAGGTCGATCACTGCGACTTCTACAGCTGCTTTCCAGTGGCAGTGCAGGTCGGTGCCCATGAGGCCGGATTCGACCTCGAGCGGCCACTCACCGTCACCGGTGGCCTGACCTTCGGCGGCGGCCCCATGAACAACTACGTCATGCACTCCATCGCGCGCATGGCCGAAGTCCTGCGCGAGCAACCTGGCAGCAAAGGATTGATCACCGGCAACGGCGGCTTCCTGACCAAGCATGCGTTCGGCGTCTACTCCACCGAAGCGCCGGAGCAGCCGTTCCGGCACCAGGACCTGCAGGCCGAGGTGGACGCACTGCCGACCCGCGAACTCGACGAACGCTTTGCCGGAACGGCGCCCATCGAGGCCTACACGGTAATGTACGGTGCCGAAGGTCCGGCCGAAGCCTTTCTGTCCGTGATCACGCCGGAGGGCAGCCGCGCCTGGGGCCGGCACACCGACCCGCATGTGATGGAGGCCATGACCCGAGAGGAATTCTGCGGTCGCAGCGTCAAGCTCGACGGTGAGGGCAACGCGACGTTCTGAAGCGATCAGTTGCTCTTTGCTGCACTGGCGTCGAGTGCCTCGCGAACGCGTTGGGCCAGGGTCGCGCCGGTGAATGGTTTCGGCAGAATCGGGCCCACCGCACCGGGCAGGTTGCCGTCCTCTGCTTCAACTGCGGGGAAACCTGACATGTAGATGACCGGAAGCGCTGGCACCCTTTCGCGGGCTTCCCGCACCACGTCAGGGCCGCGCCTCGAACCCGCGAGCACGATGTCCGACAGCATCAGGGCGATGGGGTCCCCGCTGTCCAGCCATGCCAGCGCTGACTCGGCGTCCGTCGCCGGGAGCACCCGATAGCCGCGATCTTCGAGCATCCGCTGGACCACGTTCAGCAGTTCAGGCTGGTCCTCCAGCACGAGTAAGGTCTCGCCTCCCGTCGCGTGAAAACTGCGTTGCAGCGGGCGTTCAATGGCACGCTCGGCCGCTGGCAACGCCCTGGGAAGCCACACCGTTACCCGGGTGCCCTGGCCAGGATTACTGTCGATCTCGACCTGGCCACCAGATTGTTGAGCAAACCCGAACACCATGCTCAGGCCGAGCCCAGTGCCACGACCCGGCGGTTTCGTCGTGAAGAACGGTTCGAACGCGCGCGCCATGGTGGCCTCGTCCATGCCAGGCCCATCGTCGATCACGCTGACCGTGACATAGTCGCCAGCGTCGAGGCCAGACACTCGATCGCCAACCGGTTCTGCAACGCTGCGATTGGCGATATCGATGTGGATACTGCCGTCGTTGCCGAGCGCGTCGCGGGCGTTGAGCACCAGATTCAGCAGCGCATTTTCGAGCTGACCAGGATCGACGAGACAGCTCCACAACGCGTCCACGTACGAGCACGTCAATCGAATCGCAGGGGTCAATGTCGACTGCAGCAGCGGGTGCATCCGCGTCACGACCGTATCAAGCTGCACCGGCCGTGGTGCGAGCACCTGCCGCCGCGAAAACGCCAGCAGCTGTTGGGTCAGGGTGGCGCCCCGGTCAGCTGCCTGCAGAATCGGTTCGATGAGGGGTCCGAGCTCGCCACCTTGCTCGGCCACCTCACGCAGAAGTTCCGCATGGCCAAGAATGATGCCCAGCAGATTATTGAAGTCATGCGCCACGCCACCGGTGAGCTGACCGACGGCTTCCATCTTCTGTGCCTGCCTGAGCTGCTCCTCTACGACACGGCGGTCCGTCTCGTCGGATCCCGTCATCAGGATCAGCTGCTCACCGTCAGACTCCAGGGTCTCGACATTGATGATGAGTTCGCGCGGCCCGTTGCGCGTGTAGGTCACCACGCCGAAGTCGCGCAGCCGCCCGCCGCCGGCCTCCACGGCCGCGATGACGCGATCCCTGTTCTCCGTCGTACCCCAGATGCCAAGCTCGTTCGCCGTTCGGCCAATGACCTCATCGCGCTCATAGCCGCTGACACGGAGCCATTCCTGATTGACCTCGACGAATTCACCGGTTCGCGCCCGGGTGATGGAGACCACGTTGCGGCTGGAATCGATGGTTTTGGTCAGAAACTCGTTCGTTGCGCTGAGCTGGTCCAGGATCTGCTGCTTCTCAGTGACGTCGCGAGTATTCACCAGCAGATAAGACTGACCGTCGAACGCCCAGAGCCGACCCACCGCTTCGATGAAGCGCCATGAACCATCGAAGTGACGGAAGCGTACGGTTACGGCTTCCGTTTCCCGCTCACCCGCACGAATGCGGCCAATGGCCGCGGCCGTAGCCGCCCAATCATGCGGGTGGATGTACTCGACTACCGGCTGGCCGATGATGGCGTCCTGGGGGTAGCCGAAGAAGCGTTCGAACGCGGGGCTCTGGTAGACAATACGCCCTTCGTCGTCCAGAACCGTGATGATGTCCAGCGAGCGCTCCAGCAATTCACGATGGAACTGCATCGAAGCAGTGACGCCCGCGCCGTTCGATGTAGGTTGCATCGAGAACCTGACTCCGCTCAGGGATCGGTTCGATCCGCGTCAAGATTGAAAGCATAGAACGACAGCTGGCCCGCGGCTATGCGCCGCAGCTGCCTCTCCAGGCCAACGTGGTTCAGCGGGGCCGCGATGACTGGCGGGGCTCGATGAGAATATCGGCAGGAATGGCGTGATTCTGATGTTGCCGGAGACATTCCGTGAAAAGGTGGGGAAGTTCCCGCTGCGAGCCCAGCATGGAAGCGGAGAGGTAGCTGTGCAGCCTCTCGCGCAGCTCGCGCACCGGAGATGAATCACCCCAACTTCGATCGAAGTCGAATGCGGCCATCGCCCACTCGCTGAATTCCCGCTGCTCGCTGGGATGGTCTCGAACGACCTGCATGTCCGTATGCCGCGGGTCGCGCCGAAGGCGCGCTACGAGGTCGTACACCGAATCGAAGGGGCCCTCGATGATCTGGGCGAAGAAACCACCGTCCGACACCATGAAACTGCCGATGTCAGAGGCCCGATTCCGAACCGCCGACTGTTCGACGATGGCCCGGAGATCCAGAGACTCGAGCTCTGGACTGATTCGGCTCACAAAGCACAACAGGTGAAGCCCGGATTCCGCCATAGCATCCTCCCGGGGCACCCGCGGCGAGGACGCCAAGGGAGAAGCCCACGCGGGCTGCGCTTGCGTAGTCCACTGCACTTCATCAGCAGCAGGGTACGCCCCGACGGCGGGCCTCGCCAGTCCCGCTTCGAGCGGGAGACGGTACCGCGAACAGGCTTCTGGAGCGCCTTACGGCGCTGTGCAGGGGTTTGGCGAATTCGACAACGCAGCCGCGTGGGACGTGGTGACCGCCTGACGCCCATGCACGACGGGCGGGACAGATTGCAGATCGGGATTGGTGGGTGCGGCTGGATTCGAACCAGCGACCCCCGCCATGTGAAGACGGTGCTCTAACCAACTGAGCTACGCACCCGAGAGGGCGCGCAATATAGCACAGACAATCGCGAACGAAAGCCCTACATCCGGCTGTGTAGCGCCCAAGCAGTAATGTCCCCTTCCTGCAAAGCTAAGATGTCCCCTTTTGACTTGGGGATTGGCGACGCAGCGAGCGCGGACTGAGTCAGAACGCAGCGCCACGCCGATCGGCCCGTCCGCGCTGCGCGCGGCCTGGGCTCTCCCACAAGCCGGCGCGGGGCACTGTGAGAGACTGCAGGCG
>SKUB01000273.1 GCA_007122315.1 Pseudomonadales bacterium
CGCTGCTCGATGTGGCGATGCCCAAGTTCGAACGCATCCTCATCGAGACGGCCCTCAAACACACCGGTGGACGCCGCCGTGATGCCTCCGAGCTGCTGGGGTGGGGCCGCAACACCCTGACCCGGAAGATCAAGGAGCTCGGGATGGACTCTGCCGACGATAACGGCGAGGACGACTGAGCGCCGCCCCGCCCGAATGCAAGAGCCCCGTTCTGCTCGTTGCGGTCAGATGGGTGCCACGGTCAGGGTCAGTCGACCGGCGTAGCTGCCAGGTGCTGCGTTCGACAGCGTCTCCGACTGAATGCGAACGCGCACGCTGGCATTCGTGGCACCCCCGCAATCCACGGACGCGGAGCTGGCATTACCCGCTGCCAGCGGAGCGCCGCCCGCCGTCAGTGAACGCCAGCCATTACCGTCGCTGTAATCCACCGCAAAGGGCAGCTCCGTCCCGTTCTGCGCGACGACGAACGCATTGCCGGCGCCCTGACCCGCCGCTTCCACGGTGTAAGCCCCGGCGGGGTCGTTGCGATAGACACATAGGGCATCGCTGCCAATCATGTCGCCGCTGCCGGGGAAGAAGCCGAGGGCAATGTCGTTCAGGTTGGAGATGCGCACCAGATCGGGCACATCCACTCGGATCAAGAAACTCGTTGCGTCCGTGTCTGAGCCATTGGAACTGCCGTTGATCTCCAGCGTGAACCGACTCTCGTAGCTTCCGGCGCGGGCCGCGGCCAGACTCCCTCCGAGAATGCGAATTGTGAGCCGGCCGTTCGGGCCGCCTCGGGGACAACCGAGCTCGTCGCCGGTCTTGTCGGTCTCCGTTCCCACGCCCGGAGCCAGGCCCTCCTCGAAATTGGAGCGCAGATCACGCAAGCGCACTTCGATATCAATGAAGCTTCCGCCGGCGGTGTGCTCGATGCGGAATACGCCGGCCGAACTTGCGCCGCGGTCATCGTGCAGGGTCGCACCCCAGGGACGCAGCTGATTGTCGTTGTTCGCGGTCAGGCCGTTGCCCACCACCGAGATGGCGCAGAAGTCGCGGCTCGCGGACAGGTTGCCGGAGCCCGGCGACCAGGATCCGAGGTCGTAATTTGCCAGCGGCGTCACTGCCACGCCCGCCTGCGCCAGGGCTGGAAACAGACCCACCAGCAGCAGGCACGCCAGCACCCAGCCGCGGCGGGGGCCGCGATCCGGTTCGCTGTTGTGGCTGATGCGGAAGATCATGACAGTGTCCTTGGTCGTTGCGGCGCAATGCGTTGGGTGTCCAGAACGAAGGGCGACACATGGCCGCCCTTCAGGTGATGCCGGCACATCCGTGTGCCTTGAAAGCCCTGCTTCAGCGCGGCGAGACCACCAGCGTGATGGTGTCCGCGTAGGCGCCGGACGGTGCTGCCTGCAGATCGCTTGCCAGTACTTCCACAGCCAGGCTGGCGTTGGTGGACGAGCCACAGGTCACTGAGCTCGCGTGGCCCGTACCTTCCACGTTTTCGCCGTGGAGAAGCGACGTGCCGTTGACGCTCACGCTGTAGGGGATGAACGCGGTGCCATTCGTGAGGCGGAAGGCGCCACTGGTGGCCGGGTTCTGGGAACCCACCTCCAGGGTGTAGAAGCCAGTGCCATTGCGGTAGACGCAGAAGTCGTCGCTGTCGCTCAGGTTGCCCGCTCCGCTGTAGGTGCCGAGCGCGATGTCGTTGAGACCGCTGATCTGGACTCGCTCCTCAATGGTCACCGTCACGTCCAGCGAGCCGGTGGACTCCGCCCCAAGCGAGCCCTGCGTAGCGCCATACGTCGTTCCTGCAGCGGCCAGAAGGGAAGCGAGCGCGATGCCTTGGCCGAGTTGCTGGAGCTTGAAGTTCATGATCGATACCTCCTCGAGATGATCTAGCTGATCGCTTCCGCGTTCTGCTCCGGCCCCTGCCGGCCGCTTCGTCCGCGGTCGTCGCAGAAGAGGTTCCAAGGCCCGTGCCAACCTTTTGTTTACAATTCGATTCACACGCCAACAGCAAAGATTTGTCTCTTAAGTGCATGTTTTATAGACATTTATTTTTCTAGAGACGGATCGATCAGCCGAACAGACACCGTCCCGGCCTCAGCTGACGCCCCGCTTCAGCTGCGAAACCACGTCAGAAGCTGACGCTGCACGTCACCGCAACACGACGTTTTCCGTCCATTAACTTTCCGCTTCTGGACACCCAAGCGCCCCGTGCGAGACGCTTGACCTGACTCTGGACACCCAGACCTGACTCTGGACACCCAAGAACCCGCAATTGGAGGGGCGGGCGGAGGTGCCGGACACATGAGTAAAGACCGACACCCGTCATCCGAATCGATTCAGGGTTTCACCTGATGGAGGCTGGTGGCCCGGATCGGCACCATGCGCTCATGGAGATCGGACCACATGATCTCCCTGCGGGGGCAACCACATGGCACGTACGGGAAAGAGGTCATCCACGCAGCGCAGCCGGACTGTCGCACTGGCATGGATTGCGGCCCTGCTCTTCAGCGCGCCACTGGCGCATGCGAACGGCAGCCAGGGCCAGATCCGCCTGACCTTGACCATCCCCGAGCGGCCCCCGGCGCTTGCTGCCGACCTGAAGATCCAGGTCGGCAGCGAGCAACTCTGCAGCACCCAGGTCGACCACGGCCGACGCGAACTGCATCGTTGGAACGGTTCCCACATCCAGCGCCTCGATCGATGCTCCGAAGGTGTGCCGGTACGCGGGCTCGAGGGGCAACACATCGTGATGATCGCTCCGATCTGAGCGGACCGTCGGACCAAGAGGACACTTGATCGGGTCGACGGCGACGCAACACAGGTGACCCCTCTAGGGTATGGCGCAACGCCTGCTCTACCGCCAGGAGGATTTCCTGATGTCCGCCATTCGCCGTCGCCCTCGGCTCGCAGCCCTGCTCGGCAGCGTCGCGCTGTTCCTCCTCGGGAGTACGGTGCAAGCGGACATGTCCCTGGATCGCAGCATCCTCATTTTCGATGCCCACGGTACGCCGCGACAGGACGTCGAAATCACCAACACCGGCAGTGAGAACCTTTACCTCGAAACCGAAATCCTGCGCGTGAGCAACCCCGGCACCGAGGCTGAGACCCGGGAGCGGGTACTGGACCCAGACGCCATCGATCTTCTCGTCACACCGGCGCGCCTGATCGTTCCGCCCGGCGCACGTCGCCTCCTGCGGGTCGTCAATCTTGGCGACCCGGCGGAGGTCGACCACATCTATCGCATCAATGTCCGTCCGGTCGTCGGTCCCGTAGAGGCAGACACCACTGCGGTGAAGGTGATCATCGCCTACCAGCTTCTCGTGATTCTGCGCCCATCCGACCCGCAACCAGAACTGACCTGGGACCGCCAGGGTCGCAGCATCACGTTCACGAACAACGGCAACACGAACGTCCTGCTGTTCAACGGCGTGCAGTGCCCTCCCGATGGCGGCGACTGCATCGAACTGAACGCTGCGCAGAGGCTCTACGCAGGCAACTCATGGACCCTGGAACTCCCGTACGACGGCAGCGTCGAGTTCACCACCGGGGTCGGCCAGCGCAACGTCCGGCAGCGCTTCAACTGACGCGGCCCTTGAGCGATGGCGGGCTACCCCAAAGCATTTCTCACAGGCGTCGCGCTACTGTGCGTCCTGGGGCTGCTGTTGTGGCTGCTCAGCCGTGGGGAAGGGGGCGAGATCGAGCACGAAGCGGTCACCTCTGCCCCCGGAGCCGCCTCTTTCGCGGCTCCGCAGCGCAACGACCCTGATGACTCGGAGCCTCGCCCGACGATCGAACCCGCGCTCACCCCACGCACAGAGACGCATGCCAAGCAGGCAGCTGCCGTCGCCGATGCGGGTCCGGCCGCACTCGCGCAGGAGGCCCCCCAGGCGCTAAACGATGGTGTGATCAATCCACTCGAGGGCGCGCTTGCCTTCGTCGTAACGCCGCACCCCCCGCCAGCGACAGCCCCCGACGACTCCGCCCCGGGCGCCACGCAGCAGGGCACCCCCGCGGCGCTCAGCGCCAGTGATGGCGCCGCCCGGTCGCGCCCACAGCAGGCATCCGCAGAGGACAACGAGCAGTCGGGCAACCCTGCGCAACCCGTGTTCCGGGCATCGACCCAGGCGCCACCTGGTTTCGAAGCGTTCTACGAACCCCAACGCACGCTGGTCGATGTCTACTATGGCGGAAACTTCCTGCTCTCGACCCCGGCGACCTACGACCTCGATCACATCACGTTCGAGCAGCCGCGCAGCATCGTCGAAGCCATCCCCGAAGTGACGGACCCTGAGGCAGTCCTCGCCGCGCTCAGCGGCAACCTGGACACCCACGAGGCAGAACTGTGCGTCCGGCCCGGACAGGAGAACTGTGGTCGCCTCAATCCACCCGTCGCTGCCGTCCTGTTCGATCCTTCGCGATTTCGCGCCACCGTGTTCGTCAATCCCGAATGGCTCGAATCCCGAGGGCCGACGATCAGCCGCTTCCTGCCGCGCAGCGACGCCGGCTTTTCCGTGCTGCAGAACATCCTCGCCAATGCGTCCGGCTCGGCGACGAGCAGCGACAGCTACAACATTGCCAGCATCACCGCCTTGAGCTTCCGCGAGACCCACGCAGAGATGTTCAGCTCCTATGGCACGAGCGACCGCTTCACCATCGACAGCCTGGCGGTCCGCCGCGAGTTCGAGGGTACTTCGCTCCAGGGCGGCCTGTACCGCTCGCGCAGCCAGAGCCTCGGGTTTGTGAGCGAGCGGGATCTCTACGGAATCCGCTATGGACGGTCCCTGAACACGCGCGCCGACCGAGCCTTCACGGATGGGGTACCCCTGGAGGTCTTCCTGCCGAGTCGGGCCCGGGTCGAGATCATCAAAGACGGCCGCCTGCTCTCGACCCGGTTCTATGACGCCGGCAACCGGATTCTCGACACGTCAACCCTTCCTGAAGGCGCGTACGACATCACGCTGCGCATCCGCGAGAGCGACGGTACGGAGCGCTTCGAGGAGCGCTTCTTCGTGAAAAGCACCCGCCTACCGCCGGCCGACCAGCCGCTCTACTTCTTCGAGCTCGGCCGCATCGCCGACCGCAACACGCGCTCCACCCTGCCGGAAGATACGGGCGACTGGCTCGCACGCGCCGGCGTGACGCGCCGGGTCGGCGCAGACAGCGGCGTCGATGTCGGCGTGGCCGCCAGCCAGGGGGAAGGCATGCTGGAAGCCGGTGTCTTCCGGCTCATGCGCGGAGCCGAGTTCCAGGCCAGCGCGTTCACGGGTACCGACAACGCCCACGGCATAGCGGCCGTGACGCGCATGCAGATAGGCCAGACCCGACTGAGTGCCGACTACCGGCGCGTGACGAGCGGTCCGATCTTGGACAGTCGCACCAGCCTGACCGGCAGAGGGTTCGAGCAGCTGGGGTTGAACGTCCGCACACCCTTTGCCGGCGGCAACCTTGGCTTCAGTGTCCGCCGGGTCAATCGCGACGGCGACCGGCGCCGGGACAGCCAGAACCTGAACTGGGAGCGCACTGTAATGCGGACCATGAACGGGTGGATGCGCCTCACAGCCGACGTCTCCCGGCAGGAAGGGGACTGGCTTGGCCTCGTCGGGCTGCGCATGGACCTGCGCGGCGACGGGTACAACGGCAACGTCGCGCCTCGCGGCCGCTGGGATCGGCGCGACGGCAGCAACGACTTCGGCCAGCAAACCGACGGCCGCATGGCCTGGCAGCGCTTCGGAGAGGACGGGACCCGCCTCCTCGGTGCGGTGTCCGGTTCGTCCGGCGCGGACAACGACCGGATCGGGGTGGATGGTGAGTACCAGGGCCGCCTGGGCCAGCTCCGTGCCGACGTGGACCACAATTTCGGCAAGGACGAGCGGACCACCTGGGCCACTACGCTCAATACCAGCCTGCTCAGCGATGGTCGACGCATGGCGATGGGCGGGCAGGACCAAGCCCAGGCCGCCGCCCTGGTGGACATCCAGGGCGATGCTCCCGGTGCGTACTTCGAAGTCCGGGTCGACGACTTCACCCGCAGCGTCGCCCCGGTGGGGTCCTTCACCCCGGTGCACTTGCGTCCCTGGGAGACCTACGAAATCCGCCTGCGACCCGTCGGAGGGCCGTTGGTGTCCTGGGAAGACCGCAGCGAGCGCATCACGCTCTATCCGGGTAACGTGGTTCACCTGACCTGGCAGGTGGCCGAGGTCTTGGTCCTCTTCGGCCGGCTGCTCGACCCGGACGGTGAAGCCCTGGAGGGTCTGCGGATCGAGGGAGCGCAAGGGCTCGCGGTCACGGACGTCGGCGGATTGTTCCAGGCCGAGGTTCTCCGACCCGACGCCGGTGCCGAGGTCGAGCTGGCGGTGGCGCGGAACGGTCAA
>SKUB01000169.1 GCA_007122315.1 Pseudomonadales bacterium
CGCTGCGTGGTCTTCCACAGCCTCTCCAAGCGCTCCAACCTGCCCGGACTGCGCTCCGGCTTCGTTGCCGGTGACCGCACCCTGATGGACCGCTTCCTCCGCTATCGGACCTATCACGGCTGTGCCATGCCCACCTCCGTCCAGAACGCGAGTGCACTGGCGTGGTCGGACGAGGCGCACGTACAGGTGAACCGGGCGTCCTACCGGCAGAAGTTCGACGCCGTGCTCGACATCCTCGAGCCCGTAGTCGAGGTGGACCGTCCCGAAGCAGGGTTCTATCTGTGGCCGAAGACACCATGCGACGAGGAGACGTTCACCCGGGACCTGTTCCGTAGCGAAAACCTCACGGTGCTGCCGGGCCGCTATCTCTCTCGCCCGGGGCCCGATGGCGACCCCGGCGAGCGGCGGGTGCGCATGGCGCTGGTAGCGACGCTCGACGAGTGCGTCGACGCCGCCCGGCGCATGCGCCGCTTCATCGAGTCGTTGTAGCACGACACTTCGACGAATCTGTTCCCGTGGCAGCGTCCAGGCCCCCGCAGGCGGACGGACTGAGCTCTCGAGCACAACGCATCGCTCCGCAACAGTCCGCGATCGCTGCGTCGCCTTCGGCGCCTGCAGACTCCCACGACCCGCCGCGCGCTTGTGGCGCTTGTGGGAGCGTCCAGGCCGCGCGCAGCGCGGACGGACCGAGCTTTCGGGGGCGCACTGCGTGCGATGCGCAGTATCGAGAGGGCAGGTCGGGTAGAATCGCTGCGCTTCGACTGCTTACGAGAGGATGCTGATGTTCGCCTTTGCCCTGGGTCTTGCCACCCGCGCCCGGAACGGCGCCCTGTTGGACGTCTACTATCCCCTGCCCGTGTTCAAACCGGAGGCCGACGTTGCCAAGGCGCTGGCCGCAGCGCCGGGCGGCAACGCCGCCGGCGTGCGGGAGCTGACGGACCGGGATCTGGAGACCCTGGCACGTGCCTTCAGCGACGTCGGCGCGACGGAACTCTCCGGCGTCGCACGTGCCTGCATCGGCGCCCACGGGCCCTGTCTGCTCACCGTCCTCGAAGCGGACGCCGCCATCGAGCACATCGCCGAGGCCTATCTGAAGCTGCACCTGTTGTCCTGGCGTCATTGCCTGCCGAACAGCCTGAATCTGGACGGCATCTTTGCGGTCCTGCCCAACGTCGCCTGGACCAGTTCCGGCCCCATGGCGCCTGCCGAGCTGCCGGAACAGGCCCTGCGCGCCCGGGTCCGCGGCGAACTGCTGAAAGTTCATGCCGTGGACAAATTCCCGCCCATGCTCGACTACGTGATTCCCCGAGGCGTGCGCATCGGCGACGGCAGCCGCATTCGCCTCGGTGCCTATCTCGGAGAAGGCACCACCGTCATGCACGAAGGCTTCGTCAACTTCAACGCCGGCAGCCATGGCCCCGGCATGATCGAGGGCCGCATCTCCCAGGGTGTGCTCGTCGGCGCCCATTCGGACCTCGGCGGATCATCGAGCACCCAGGGCACCTTGTCCGGCGGCGGCACGGAACGCATCAGCATCGGCGAGAACTGCCTCATCGGCGCCAACGCCGGCACCGGCATCGCCCTCGGCGACCGCTGCATCATCGAGGCGGGCCTGTACATCACCGCCTCCACACCGGTGAGCGTGCTCGACGATCGCGGCCAGGAGGCAGGTACGTTCAAGGCTCGCGAGTTGTCCGGCCGATCCGACCTGCTGTTCCTGCGCAATGGCCGCAACGGGCGAGTGGAATGCCGCACCAACCGCAAGGCGGTGGAACTCAACGAGGAACTCCATGCCCACAACTGAAGACCGGACTGCAGCGGTGCTGCATCTGGCCCAGGCGCTGATCCGGCGCCCGTCCGTGACCCCGGACGATGCAGGCTGCCAGGATCTGATCGGGGCGCGGCTCGAGGCATTGGGGTTCAGACTCGAATCCATGCGCTTCGGTGCGGTGGACAATCTCTGGGCGCGGCTCGGGGACTCGGGACCACTGCTGGTCTTCGCAGGTCATACCGACGTCGTTCCCACCGGCGAGCTCGACGCCTGGACCCGCGATCCGTTTGCCGCCGAGATCAGCCAGGACATGCTGCATGGGCGCGGTGCGGCGGACATGAAAGGCAGCCTGGCTGCGATGGTGGTTGCCGTGGAGGCACTGCTGGCAGAAGGCCGACCGCTGAAGGGCAGCCTGGGTTTTCTGCTGACCAGCGACGAGGAAGGCCCGGCCCGGGACGGTACGGTACGCGTCATGAACACCCTTGCCGAGCGCGGCGAGCACATCGACTGGTGCGTGGTCGGCGAGCCCTCCAGCGGTGAGGTTCTCGGCGATCTGGTGCGGGTCGGCCGGCGCGGGTCCCTCAACGGAACGCTGCGCGTTCAGGGCATTCAGGGCCACGTCGCCTATCCCCATCTGGCGCGCAATCCCCTGCATCAGGCGCTCGCGCCACTCGACGAACTGGTGCACCGGCAGTGGGACGAGGGCAACGACTTCTTCCCTCCGACGTCCTTCCAGATCTCGAACATCCAGGCAGGCACCGGGGCCACCAATGTCATTCCAGGTCACGTGGACGTGCTGTTCAACTTCCGCTTCTGCACCGAGCAGACCGCTGCCGGCCTGCAGGCGGCCGTGGAGCAGGTCCTCGACGCGGCCGGCATCGATTACAGCATCGACTGGCAGCTTTCCGGCGAGCCCTTCCTGACCGCACACGGTCCCCTGATCGAGGCCGTGCGCGCCACGCTGGCGGAGGTCGCGGGCGTCGATCCGGAACTGTCTACCGGCGGCGGCACTTCGGACGGGCGCTTCATCGCACCCCACGGCGTCGAAGTGGTGGAGCTCGGTCCCTGCAACGCCACGATCCACCAGATCGACGAGCGGGTTCCCATCGCCCATCTCGCAGCTCTGGTGGATGCCTACGCCGGCATCGCGCGGCGCCTGCTCACATGACCACCTGGCAGTCCCGGCTCCGCCACCAGCAGGGCGGTCTGCCCTGGCCGCTGACGTTGCTCATCGTTCTGGTGTTGCTGCTCCTGGGCCTGTTCACCCTGCTGCTGTTCACACCTGCAGGCGCCATCGGCATGGTGCTCGAACGCACGGGCAGCGACGTGCGGCTGCTGTCTCCGGCCGGCCGTATCCATCGCGGCAGCGGGCAGGTCCTGCTCGGCACCGGGGACCTGGGTCGGCTGACCTGGCAATTCGAGCCGGGCCGGCTCCTGCGGGGCCAGCTGGGCTACCGCTTCCAGCTCGAGGCGCCATTGCACCAGGCTCGGGCCCGCGCCACCGTCAGCCCCCGTCGCATCGTCGTCGAGGCCATCGAAGGTGAACTCGATGAAGCGGGGCTCCGCAACCTGCTTGCCCCTTACGACATTTCGCCTGCCGGCAGCCTGTCCCTGACCGCCGGTCGCTTCGAAGTGCAGCGGGACCGTCTGATCGAGGTCCACGGCGATGCTCACTGGACCGGGGGCTTCGTCCGCTATTTTCTCGGTGATCAAGGTTGGACCGCGGAGTTTCCACCGCTGGATGCCAGGCTGCGGCTGGTGCAGGAACAGCCGGTCCTGGTGGTCTTCGACCCCGCCGGCGAGGAGCTCCTCGATGCGACCCTGGGACTGGACGGCTGGGCACACCTGCGCCTGCGCTACCGCTTCGTCGCCCTGGCGGGCTTTCCATGGCCCGATGCGCCGCCTCCCGACACCATCCTGATCGAGCTATCCGAACAGGTGTTCTAAGCGCTCCGCGACTACACTGCTGCTGTAGGAACGGGACCGGAAATAAGCCAGAATCGTGCCGTTGCACGCAGCACCCCGGGAATCGCCCGGCGGAGGCCTATTGGACGACCTCGCAGACAGACTACTGCTGCCGGCAAAAGTGTTGCTGGCCCTCCTCATCGCCTGGATCCTGGCGGACGGCGTCTGGTTCATGCTGGGCAGTGCGGAAACGGATGCGATGCAGGGGCGGACAACCACCCCCGGGGCCACGGTCACCGAGCGGCAAGTGGCCAGTGCCAGCGAGATTGCTGCACTGGAACTGTTCGGACGCGCCGATTCTGCCGCAGTAGCCGCCGTCGACGCACCGGAGACGCGCCTGCAGCTGGAACTCCACGGGGTCTTCCTGGCCACGGCAGACGACAACTCCTCAGCCATCGTCGCGGAGCGCAATCGGGATGGAAAGCTGTTCTTCGTCGGCGATCGCATGCCGGGCAATGCCGAACTGGTGCGCGTGCTGCAGGACCGCATCGTGCTGCGCCGGGGCGGCTCGCTGGAAACGCTGCGCTTTCCGGAGCCGAGTGCTGCGCGTGGATTCGCAGCGGGATCCGACGCGGATGTGAGTGATCAGATCGACTTCAGTCAGCTGCCGAACGGCGACACAGCGGCCGCGGCGCCATCTGCGGGGATGCCCCGGCGCTCGCCGCCGACGCCAGCTGCCGGGTCCTCGGCCGACGCCGGCACCGAAGGCCCCAGTGTCCGCGATCTGGTGAGCAGTTACCGTGAACGCCTGGAAACCGATCCGGATGGCACCATGCGGGAACTCGGCGTCGAGGCCGTGCAGATCGGCGACAGCCAGGGCTACCGGGTGGGCAACGAGGCGTCCGCTGCGGACCTGGCCCGGGTCGGCCTGCGTGCCGGCGACGTGGTGCTGTCCGTGAACGGTCGCCAGGTGGTGGAATTACAGCAGGATTCCGCGGCAATAGAGGGTATCCTGGAAGCCGGCACCGCGAGACTCGAAATTCAACGCGGAGAACGTCGTTTCTTCGTGACCACGCGCATCCCGCGCCAGTGAGGACCGCATGCTGACCCACCCTGCCCAACTGTTCCGCTGCCTGGCGATCGCCTCGCTCCTGCTGCTGGCGATGCCGCTCTCTCCGGTGGCTGGAAA
Source organism: Pseudomonadales bacterium (assembly GCA_007122315.1). Taxonomy (GTDB): domain Bacteria; phylum Pseudomonadota; class Gammaproteobacteria; order Pseudomonadales; family Azotimanducaceae; genus SLTB01. The sequence continues at coordinate 4,866 of SKUB01000169.1, forward strand.
TCAGGGCCAGACCTGGACCATCAATCTCAAAGATGCGGATCTCGGTGAATTCATCACCCAGGTCTCGCGCATCAGCGGCCGCAATTTCGTCGTCGACCCGCGGGTCAAGGGTCGCGTGACCGTGATCTCGTCTGCAGCACTCGACGCCGACGGGGTCTATGAGCTGTTCCAGAGCGTCCTGCGCGTTCACGGCTTCGCCGCCGTCCCGGCCGGTGATGTCGTGCGGATCGTGCAGCAGACCCTGGCCAAGCAGAGCGCCAGTGGCCAGGACTTCGACCCCACCAGCGACGGTGAACTCATGGTCACCCGGGTCATTCCGGCGACCAACGTGGAATCCAGCGAGCTCGTGAAGATCCTGCGCCCGTTGATCCCGCAGTACTCCCACGTCGCATCGGTGGACCAGCCGAACGTGGTGATCCTGTCGGACCACGCAGAGAACATCAGGCGGATGGAGGCCATCATCCGCGAGATCGACGTCGCCCAGGACGAGTCCGTCGCGGTCGTGGCGCTCGAGGAAGCCTGGGTCGAGAACATGGTGGAACTGCTCGAGACTCTGGCTCCGAATCAGATCGGCCGCAACGCCCGCGGACCGCAGGCGGTACAGGTGGTGGCCAACGCCCGCAACAACTCCCTCGTGCTGCGCGGGAAGCCCGCGGCCATCGAGGAACTGCGTGGCTTGATCCGTCGCCTCGATCAACCGGCGACGGTCATGGGCTCAACCCAGGTGTTCCGACTCAGCCACGGCAGCGCGGAACAACTTGCGGTCATCCTCGCAGACATTCTGTCAGACCAGAACGGCGGCAACGGCAGCCAGGTCCGCACCAGCATCAAGGCCGACACGTCGCTCAATGCCCTGATCGTACGCGCCGACCCGTCGACCATGGTCGAGGTCAGTGCCATTCTCGATCAGCTCGACGTACGGCGCACCCAGGTCCTGATCGAGGCTGCCATCGTCGAGGTGTCCATCAGCGGACGCCAGAGCCGAGGGGTGGATCTCGCCGCCGTCGATCGTGACGGCAATACGATTCCGCTGTTCGTGAGCCCCCTCGGCCAGGCCCTGCAGGGTCTGCTCGGGCCGGCCTTCGGCAGCGGCGACGATCTCGACCTGCTCGCAGGCGCAGCTGAACTGACCTCTCCGACCCTGGCGGTGGCACGCCTGTCCAGCGGGGTGTCGTTCGCAGCCATCCTGCAGGCCATCGGCACCCACAGCGACTCCGATCTGCTGTCGACGCCCAGTATCCTGACGCTCGACAACGAGGAAGCCACCATCGTCGTGGGTCAAAGCGTGCCGTTCCGGACCGGCAGCTTCACCACGACCGGCACAGGCGCCCAGAACCCCTTCACCACCATCCAGCGGGAAGACGTGGGCATCACGCTGCGGGTGATTCCGCATATCCACGACGGTGACGCCGTGCGCCTCGAAGTCGAACAGGAAGTGTCCTCGGTGGAGCCGGCGGCCCAGGTGGGTGACCAGA
>SKUB01000175.1 GCA_007122315.1 Pseudomonadales bacterium
AGGCGCCCACGGTCCAGTCCGACGTTTATGCCCTCGGCGTCATGCTCTATCAGCTCGTGGTCGGCGACCTCCGACGGCCGCTCGCAGCCGGCTGGGAAGCGGACGTCCCCGACAAGCTGCTGCGGGAGGACATTGCCGCTACGGCCAATGGCGAACCCGCCCGCCGCCTCGGCGATGCGCGGCTGCTCGCCGAGCGGCTGCGCGGACTGGAGGCGCGACGGGCCACACGAGCCGATCAGGAGCGCCTGGAAAGGGAGGCCTCGCGAGCACGCGCCGCCCTGGCACGCGCCCGCGCACGCCGCCCGTGGCTCATCGGCAGTGTCGTGGTGCTGCTGCTCGGAATGTCCTTGAGCACCTGGCAATGGCAGGAGGCGCGCCTTGCGCGCGCCGCCGCCGAACGGGAAGCGGCACGCAGCGAAGCCGTAAACGCCTTTCTCACCGAGGATCTTCTGGCCGCCGCCAACCCCTACGATGCCGGGGGTCACGACGTCAGCATCAAGGATCTCCTAGAGCGGGCCGTAGCGGCACTCGACGCCGGAGGCGGTCTCGAGCCTTCGGTGGAGAGTGCTGTGCGCCGCTCGATCGGCATGAGCTTTCTCAAATTCGGCGAAGACAGCAGTGCCGAGTCGCAGCTGCGTCTCGCTCGCGCTCTCGCTGAGGAAAGCTTCGGTGAATCGGCGGTGGAAACGCGAGAGATCGCGAGCCTGCTGGCCGAAGCGTTGGCCCACCAGGGGCGCTTCGGCGAGGTGCGGGAGATGCTCGATGCGCTGGCAGCGCCAGAGGGCTCGCTCGAACATCTCGAGCATCGGCTCCTGATCGCGGAAGCACTGCGGGTGTCCAGAGACCTGTCGCAGGCGGTCGAGGTCTACGAGGCGGTGCATCGGGATCTCGGCAACCTTACCAAGCCACCTGCCGAGCTGCGCGAGCGCGTGGGCGACGGCCTGCTCAAGGCCCTCCACGATGCCGGGCGCTTGGCGGACGCCTTGCCCTTGATCGAGGGTCATCAGGACCTTTTGCGCGAACGTCACGGCGACGATTCCGTGGCGTTCTGGAATGCCAAGGCCCTTCTCGCGATCCATCATCGGGACACAGGCAACCGCGAAGCCGCCGAGCGCGTTTACTTGGCGGTCCGTGAACGGCTCACGGCGCTGCTGGGCAGTCAGCATCCCGTCGTCGCCTCGATCCTCCACCAGCTCAGCTCGCTCTACATCCAATCCAGCAATCCCGGCGCCGCGGTCGAGTACGCTCGCGAGGCATTCGAGCTGCGACGCGAGCAGTTTGGTGACGCGCATCCCCACACGTTGGCGAGCCTCAACAACATTGCGGTCGCCCTTCGTGGCCTCGAGCAATTCGAGGAAGCCCTGGTCAGTCAGAGTCTGGCGGAGGAGATCGCGACGACGTTGCAAGGCCCCGAATCACCCCTGGTGCTCTCACTCCGATTCAACCGGGGACTGACGCTGGTGGAGCTCGGCAGACTCGATGAAGCCCGCCCGCTGCTGGAGGAGGCTGCAGACCGGGCACCCGAGGTCTTCGATGGCGTCTGGCAAGGCCATGCGGCCTTCGGTCTCGGCCGGCTCCACCAGGCCGCAGGACAGGTCGAGGACGCTGCGCAATGGCTCGAACGTGCCTTGGCGCTCTACACCGAACACGGCGTCGCCGAATCGCCTTCTGCCCAGCATGTGCGCGAGACCTTGGCCGCACTGCAGCGCTGACGAGGGCGCGAGGCCGGTACCCCATGGGACGTTCACAGGGGTCGAAACGGGTAGACGAGCGCTCGATCGCTCCAGATAAAGTCCAATTATTTCAGAAACTTGATAAGGTTTCGAGAAAGTCGGAATTTGTTCGGAATTCCGTCAGGTCTCCGTAGCTGTATTGCGGTATCTCCATGGTCGACGACGACCCTCTGGAGTCCGGCATGCGCACCTCGATCCTCATCGCCACCATTCTGGCCGCTCTGCTGCTGGCCCTCGGCGGCTGCTCCGACAGCCGTTCTGTCACGCCGCCCGTTGCCGAACCACCCCCCACCGGCACAGACCCGACGGATCCGCCCCCGGTGGGCGAGGGTGAAGGCGGCGAGATGTGGGTGCTCGAAGGCGCGCCCGACAACCCGGGCAGCGGCCGCCCCTGGCTGCTGCTGGTTCTGTTCGAGGACGGCGACTACCTGCTCGGTTACGACGCCACGACGCTGGGGCTCGAAGCACTCGGCGCCGAGCGCGGCCGCATCGATTCGGATCCCGACGCCACCGCCAGCGAACGCATGCTGCTGACGCCCGATGCCGAAGGCGCCTCCTGGCTCGCGGGCACCTTCGAGATCGTCGCCCTCGAACTCGACGACGACACCCTGCGACTGCTGGATGCGGACGGCGTGCGCTTCGAACTCGAGCGCCAGGACCGGGATCCGGATCAGCCCCCCGCCGGCGGCTGGGCCCAGCGCTACGGCGACAGCGGCGCCGCCGCCCTCGCCCTGCTCCCCGACGGCGATTATCTCTATGTCCGTGCCGAGGGCACGGACACCGCCTTCGAGCGCGGCCTGTATGCTTACAGCGCCGTCAACGACGGCTTCGACATCCTCGAGATCGCCGTCAGCAGCGACCCGGAAGCCGGATTCGCCTCCGCACCCGGACCCAAGCGGCTGCTCATCGGTGACAACGGCATCTCCGTGGACTACCTCAACGACGACAGCAGCGTCAGCCTCGGTGAACTCTGCCGCGGCTGCGTTTTGCCCACCGCGGCGGCAGCGCCGCGCTTCGGTTCCGGGCCCGTCGATACCCCACCGGAGTCCCTGTTCGCTGCCGTCAGCGGTACCGTCTTCGATGACCTCGATGAACGCCTTGCCGGTGTCACCGTCACCGCCTTCGCCGGTGGCCTCGAGGCTGCGGCCACCACCACCGACGCCGACGGCCGTTATCGCCTCGACATTCCCGCCGACCAGGGCATCGTCTCGCTGCAGGCCCGCCCCGCCGTACCGCAGGTCATCGAGGACTTCGATCCCACCGAACACATCGGCTTCGGCAATGCCCTCGACGTGCTGGAGCCGGAGGATGGGCTGGAATACCAGCGCAACTTCGTGATCCGCCGCGAGCAGCCGCTGCTGATCCGCCCCACCGGCGAGGGCTTCATGGCCTTGAGCACGCCGAGTGCCGATCTGGTGATCCGAGACATCCCCGACTCGCTCAACCTGGCCGGCGGATCCGCTCGCGTCTTCAGCCCCACCTCCGAACCGGACGCCTTTCCCGGCGACTTCGCCACCCGCCAGCCCGGTGCCGAGAGCGGACTGTTCTCCGCTGGCTTCGCCTCCGTGAACCTGCTGCAGGTCCAGGAAGACGGCAGCGTTCGCCCCATCAGCGCCCTGCTCGACGACGACGGCGAACCGGTCTACGTCACCGTGCGCTTCGTCCTGCAACCGCAAGACTGGCCTGTATTGCAGGACGGCGACGCCTTCAGCCATCTGCCCGGCTACGTGGAAGACCCGGGTCGGATCCGGATCCCGTTCTGGGTCTACGACGAGACCCTCGGCGACTGGCGCCTGACCGATGAGTTCGGCTGGCTCGAGGACCGCAATGGACCCATCGCGCCTGAGCAGCTCGAAGCCATTCGGTCAGGCGAATTCGACGGCACGGTTTACATGGCTGGTTCGATGCGTCACTTCTCCTGGGTCAACTGCGACATGCCCTCGAGGCAGGGCTGCCTCACCGGACGTCTCGTCGATCAGAACGGCAACCCACTGCAGGGCGCCAAAGCGACGTTCCAATCGCTACCGGCACGGCTGGCCAACACCTTCTTCAGCAACACTCAGACCGTGACGACCAGTGCAGATGGACGCTTTCGCGCCGCCGTCCTGCCTCGCAGTGAACGCGACGCGGAAGACGACTGGAACGGCAACGATCGCATCGACGTGTATCGCACGATCTTCTCGGTCGAGTCTGACCAGGCCGACTTCTGCGGCGCCGCCGAGTTCGACAACAACCAGGCGGGATGGCGGATGCCCATGCTCACGCCGGATGAGTTCTGCAAGGACATCGGCACGCTCGAGGTCGAACTCAAGGAAGCCCGCCTGCGTAACTACAACCTGACCTTCATCGCCGCTGACACGGGCGAGCCCCTCGTCCATGTCGGCGCTACGATCGACGACTCGTTCAACCGAGCCACTGCCTCGCTGTCTCATCAAATCGTGACGCAGGGCACTTCCAACTACGATTGCGCCTGCACCGCAGAGTCAGGGTTCACCGAGTGCTTTCCGCTGGCCACCACCGACGAAAACGGGCGCGCAGCGCTGCGCATCCCGGTCCTCGGCACCCCAAGCCCGAACAGCGACAACGCTCCGCTGATGGGCATCTTCCGATACAAGCGCCAGCGACCGGACCTGGCGATCGGTGCCTCCGAGTGGGGTTATCTCGAGATCGAGCACGATCCCGCCCAGTCCAGTGCCACCTACGAAGTGGACGTCGAACGCTTCGGCCCGCCCAACGTAGAGATTCTCGAACCAGCAGCGGGCGTTTCATTCCTCTATGACGACGAGGTGACCCTCATCGCCACCGGCGAGGATCTCAACTTCCGCAGCATCGACGACATCGCCGGGGACAATTTCTTCTGGTATCGCGGCAACCGCGAAGTATTCGTGACCCCCGGGCGCGAAGTCACCGTGCCTGCCTGGCTGATCTTCGGCGTAGGCAGCGACCGCGAAGCACTGGTGGAAGCCTTCGACAGTGATTATTCGCTCGGCGAAGCCACCGTCGGCGGCATCACGGTGGCGGCCGTGGAGGTGGCCATCACACCGCCCGCCGATCCGGGGCTCGCTAGCGGCAGCACCCTGCAACTGGCGGCCACGGTCGAGGGCGCCAACGATACCGGCGTGCTATGGAGCAGCGGCGATCTGACCGTAGCCACGATCGGCAACGACGGCCTCGTCACCGGCCAGGGCGCGGGTGAGGTCACCATCACCGCGCGCAGCCGCGCCAATCCGGATGTGAGCGACAGCGTCGTGCTCGAAGTGGAATCTCTGAGCGCGGCCTTCAGTGCTCATCCTGGCAGCGGCGACACGAACACCGTGGTCGCCTTCGATGCGGGCGCATCAGAGGGCGACATCATGAGCTACGTCTGGGATTTCGGCGACGGCGGAAACGCGACCGGCATCACCGCCAACCACCAGTATGCTGCGCCCGGTGACTATGCTGTGGTTCTCACGGTGACCAGCAGCAGCGGACGGACGGCCACATCGCAGCCCACCGTCATCACGATCGTCGAAGCCGGTGGCGCGGTGCCGCCCTCTGCCAGTATTGCCGCCGATCCACTATCGGGGCCGGTCCCACTCACAGTGGACTTCGACGCGAGCGGCTCCAGCACAGCGGGGGACGCCACGCTGACAGCCTTCGAGTGGGACTTCGGCGACGGCAACACCGCGAGCGGCGCTACCGTGACCCACACCTTCACCGAGGCGGGCAACTACGACGTGCAGATCGTCGTCACCGACAGCGAAGGACTCTCCGGTGCATCCAGCGTCACGATCTCGGCACTCGCGGGTCCCATCGCTGCGGCCACCCGTGCACCTGACGCGGGGCCACTGCCCCTGGAAGTCACCTTCAATGCCGCCGGGTCCAGCACGGACGCCGATCAGATCGTCTCCTATGCCTGGGACTTCGGTGACGGCAGCTCGCCGGTGTCCGGTGCCGATCAGATCCAGGTGACCCATGTCTACAAGAATGCTGGCGCCTTCGAAGCGACCCTGACCGTCACGGACGATACGGGCCTCAGTGCCAGCACGAATCTGCCCGTCGACGCATCCGGCGTTCGCGCACGCTTCGACTTCGCTCTGCTGAATGAGGAACGGCCGGGTCGAGTGCAATTCGACGCCAGCCCTTCGAGCGCTTTCCCGGAGCCTATCAGCGGCTACGCTTGGGCGTTCGGCGATGGCAGCAGCACGACGTCCACAGACCCGATTGTCACGCACGATTACTCGGGCCCAGGAACTTACGAAGTCCAGCTCACGGTCACCGATGCGGCCGGCGACGAGAACACCCTGCTGCGCCCCCTGACGACCCCGTCTGTGGACGCCTCCTTCACTGTGCAGCAGGTCAACATCGATAGTGCAGACAGCCCGCTGCCGTCCTCCACCCGACCGGACATGAGTGCGGACGGCCGCTATGTCGCGTTCCTGTCCTTCGCCGATGCGGCAGGTCTCGACCCCGACACGGGACCGGGGCCACGCCTCTACGTTCGCGACCTCGAAACCGGCGCGCTGACGCGCATGCCGCGCCCCGAGATGCTGGCGGACGTTTGGATCTCCAATCGCATG
>SKUB01000174.1 GCA_007122315.1 Pseudomonadales bacterium
AGATCGTGCACCACCTCCGGGGCGTGCAGCTTGAGACGGTCGAAGTCGATGACGTTGACGTCCGCGATGTGGCCAGGAGCCAGCAGCCCGCGGTCATTCAGCCCCACCTGCTGCGCCGTCTTGCGGGTCAGGCCGTGGATCAACCAGGGCAGTTCGAGCCCGTCGCCGCGGGTCCGGTCCCGCGCCCAGTGGGTCAGCGTACTGGTCGGGAAGCTGGCATCGCAGAGCGCGCCACAGTGGGCGCCTGCGTCGGACAGTCCGAACAGCGTATGCGGGTGCGTCATCATGCTGCGGACGTCATCAAGGTTGCCCGCGGTGTAATTCATGATCGGGAAGTACAGCAGGTTGTGGCCGTCCTTCTCGAGCAGCAGATCGAGCACGACCTCTTCCGGCCGCCGCCCTTCCCGCGCGGCCCGCGCCGCAACGCTGTTGTCAGGGTGGGGCTCGTAGTCCGGCGGATCGCCGAGTGGGAACATCTTGTGGAACGCCGAGAGCAGAAAGTGACCGATCTTGCCCTGCGGATCCCAGTCGATCTGTTCGGCCAGCAGTTGCTCGCGAAACGCAGGATCCCGGAGTGCGCGCACCTTCTCCTCCAGCGAAGCATTGCGCAGCGGCCGGAACGTTTCGTGGGCGAGGAACGGATTCAGCGTGACGGTCAGGCCCTGTATGACCCCGGTGGGCCGCGGCGGCACCTGACCGCGCATGTTCACACCGTCCGCCTGGGCCTGACTGATGCGATCCAGTACGTTCGACCAGATTTCCGGATGACGATCGTCCTGCTCGATGGTCAGCGACAGCGGCCGACCCGAGGCCTCAGCCATGCCCCGCACCAGCCCGAACTCGGCGTCGAAGTCCCAGAAGTCGGCAATGAGCTGGATGACGCCGCGGCCGGTACCGCCCAGCGCCCGGGCGATGCCCCACAGTTCGTCCTGTTCGGCCTTGAAAGTGGGCGTGTGGTTGCCCGCGCGGTCGCGGTGCTTCTCGGTGCGCGACGTGGAGAAACCCAGCGCGCCCGCCTCGATGGCCTCCACCACCAGGGTGCTCATGCGCTCCACGTCCTGGGCGTTGGCCGGCTCCAACCGGGCAGCCCGCTCGCCCATCACGTAGGCACGCAGCGCACCATGGGGGATCTGCAGGCCGACGTCGATGGCAAGCGGCGAGCGTTCCACCGCAGTCATGTACTCGGGGAAACTCTCCCAGTTCCACTGGATGCCTTCCGCCAGCGCCGTCCCGGGGATATCCTCGACCCCCTCCATGAGCTGGATCAGCCAGGCATGACGCTCCGGTGCGCAGGGCGCGAAGCCCACCCCGCAGTTGCCCATGACCACCGTGGTCACACCGTGGAACGTGGACGGCGTCAAAAACGGATCCCAGGTGACCTGGCCGTCGAAGTGGGTATGGATGTCGACGAAGCCTGGCGTGACGATCCGCCCGCGGGCGTCGATCTCCTCGCGCCCCCGGCTGGCGACGTCGCCGACGGCGGTGATGCGATCACCGTCAATCGCCACATCGCCCTCGAAGGGTGCCTCGCCGCTGCCGTCGTGGATCAGGCCGCCTCGTATCACCAGGTCGTGCATGGGTGCTTGCTCCTCGTCATCCCGACCCCCGAGCTTGCACTGAAGGGCGTGCAGGTTCAATTCGACCGCCGCCGGCTCTCTATACGCTACCGTCGAAGTGCCGGTATCATCCGCGCCTCCAAAGACTAATGAGGGAGAATTAATACCCATGGATATCGCAGGCAGCAAGGGCATATTCATCGGCGGTGCCTCCGGCATGTGCCGTGCCACCGCAGCAATCTTCGCGGAAAAGGGCGGCAAGGTCGCCATCCTCGACCTCGAATCTTCCGACGGCGAGGCCGTAGCCAAAGAACTCGGCGGCTTCTACATGCCGTGCAACGTGATGGACTACGAGGGCATGGAGAAGACCATCGCTGCCGCAGTCGAGAAGCTCGGCGGCCTGCACTTCTGCGTCAACACCGCCGGCGGCGGCGTCGCCAAGCGCACGATTTCCCGCGACGGCGAGATGCATCCGCTGTCCGACTTCCAGCGCATCATCGATCTCAACCTGATCGCCAGCTTCAACATCAATCGCATCGCCGCCAAGCACATGAGCGGCAACGAGCCGAACGAGGAAGGCGAACGGGGCTGCATGATCAACACCGCCTCCATCGCCGCGTTCGAGGGCCAGATCGGCCAGGTGGCCTACACCGCCGCCAAGGCGGGCATCGCCGGCATGACCCTGACCATGGCGCGGGATCTCGGCGCGCTGGGCATCCGGGTGATGACCATTGCTCCGAGCCTGTTCGCCACCGGCTTGACCAAGGGCATTCCGGACGAAGGCGCGCAGCAGCTCACCAAGGACGCAGCTTTCCCGCGCCGCATGGGCAAGCCGCGCGAGTTCGCGATCCAGGCCATCGCCATCTTCGAGAACCCGATGATGAACGGCTCCACCATCCGCGTGGACGGCGGCCAGCGCTTCGCCCCGCGCTGAAGTCGGACGGCAGAGGCCTGCGCGCGCTTTGCGCAGGCCTCCGCCCGTCACCAACATGGTCACCGATACAGTGTCCCGAACCCGTGGACACGCACACGACAACACCCCCTCAAGGCTGATCGCTCGAACTCGCGAACGGATACCGATCCCAGCGCCGCTGATGCCAGCTCCAGAGTTCGGGGCGGGCGCGGATGTGCGCATCCACCACATCGACCAGGCTGGCCACGTCAGTCTCCGGCGTTCCCGTTTCCGGGAGCTCGATTGCCGCACCGATCCGAAACGTCCAGCGCGGATCGGCCGCGTCCAGCAGCACTGGAAAGATCGGCACGCCACGCTTGCGCGCCAGACCGGCGGGGCCGCTTGCGATCGGCACCCGTTTGCCAAGAAATGCAGCTTCGACACCGCCCTCCTTCTCGATCTGGTCGACCGCGACGAAGATGGCCCGGCCACGCTTCAGTGCCCGATTGAGTTCATAGAGTGCGGCAATTCTCGGCCGGGCCTGAATAGTCTGAATGCCCGTACCCGCCAACATGGTTTCGAAAAACTGATCCGGCAGCTTGCGCGACTGATAGGCGACCACGCTTACCGGCAGCCCTCGCCGGGCCAGTTCGATCAGCAACGCGAAGACGTTGCCCATGTGCATGCCGAGCAGCACGGCTCCCTCACCCGCTTCCAGTTGGGCAGTGAGCGCCTCCAGGCCGGAGACTTCGACCGCGTCGGCAAGCGCAGCCGGCGTCAAGGCGCCTGATGCCAGCGCCACGACCTCCAGCAGCGCACGATCATTGACCCGGTAGGCATTTTTCAGCGCGTATCTGACCCTGGGGTCGCCATGAGGACGCCCCAGCATCCGTGCAATCTGCTTCCGCAGGCGGCGGCGGCGGACCGGTCGGAGGGCATGATGCAGTCGGCCGAGGCGCTCACCGTCCCCTTGCACAGTCGCCAGGCCATGTTTGCCCCGCCAGCGCCCGTAGAACAGCAGCGTCCAGGTCAGCCCACGACGGATCAGGCGTCGCAACCAGAGGCGAAACCGCAGCACCGCGGCCATCATCGCTGGTGACGCTCAGGCTGATGGTCGATACGGACGGGCTTGTCTTCCAGCAGACCGACACATCCGCCGTCGCCCGCCCGGAGGTCGAGCACCGCGGTAGGGGTTGAAGCATCCATGGTTGTGCAGAAGTCCGGCTCAACGTGGTTCGAAGACGACCGGAGTACCGTCGACCGCCCGCGGATGAGACGGTACGGCACCCACATGTCTGTCCGAGTCGGGCAACAGTCTACCCTGCCCGCAGCGAGGAGGTGGCCGGAAACAGCCGGGCGCCTGGCCGTCAACGCCCGCCAGGGACCACCATGACATCCGCTGATCGCATCACAGCAACCGATCGGAAATCGGCGCCGGACACGGCCTGTCGACCACGTGCAGCCTTGAGGTAGGCTGATGGCGGCCATCCGTTTCTACAGGGAGCGCCGCGAATGGCGAGTCGCGCGCCACACAGGTCCCCGTCCCATGGCGAAACGACCCGCATTGGCAGCGGGGAGTTCGACCGGGTCATCCGTCGCACCTGTGCGGACACGGCCCTGCACCTGATTCATGCCTGCGGCAGAGCCATGGCCGCAGTCCATGTGAGAACGCCTTCCGGATGGCTGGCGCTGGGCCGCCAGGGCCATGAACCGGAAGTGGATTCCGAACTCGATGCGTTCCTCGAATATGCGGTTGCCACAGCTGACGTGATGATTGTCCCCGACAGTGGCCGCGACGCCCGCTTCGCAGCAAAAGCGGATGTCCGTTTCTTCGCCGGCATGCGCATCACCAGTTCCCGTGGCGGAGCCGTAGGCGTGGTTTCGGTGTTCGATCGGCAACCCGGCGAGTTGACGGATGCCCAGGCGCTGGCCGTCAGCCTCAGTGCGCGTCAGATCTCCACGCTGTTCGAGCTGCGCGGGTCGCGACAGCAGCAGGATACGATCCAGAACATCATCGACAGTCTGCCGGGTGTGTTCTACCTGTTCGATAAGCAGGGCCGGTTCCTGCGCTGGAACCAGCGCTTCGAAGAGGTCTCAGGCTACGACCGGACCGCCTTCAGCAAGCTGACTGCGCTGGACCTGTTCGACGACGTGGATCGCGCGCTGGTCGCGGAACGCATCGAGGAGACCTTCCGCAAGGGCGAATCGGAAGTCGAGGTCGACCTCGTCAGCCGCGCCGGACAACGGCTGCCGTTCTACTTCACGGGCCACCGCGTCGAACTGCGCGGGCAACCCTACGTGGTCGGCATGGGGCTCGACATGAGCGCCCGCCGTACGGCCGAGGAGGAGCGCGATCGCCTGTTCAACCTGTCTCCCGACCTGCTGTGCATTCTCGATGTGGAGGGGCGTTTCCTGGAGCTGAATCCGGCCTGGGAGCAAACCCTGGGTGTTCCGCGCGACAAGCTCCGCTCCCAGCTCGCCCTCGATCTCGTCCATCCCGACGACCACCAGGCGCTGCGTACCGAACTGCTGCAGCGAAAGTCTGGCCCTGCTCACGTGACCACGCGCCTGCGAACGGCAGACGGCCAGTGGCGCTGGTTTGCCTGGCACGGAAACGCTGATCCCACCCGCCACCTCCACTACGCGGTTGCCCGGGACATCACCGAGGAGCGAAGCATCGCCCAGGCGCTGGCTGCCAGTGAGGCGCGTTACCGCAGCCTGGTCGAAAGCGCCCGTGACGCCATCCTCGTGATCCGCGCCGATGGCACCATCGACTCCGCCAACAAGGCCTTCGAGGGAATCGTGGGCTACGAGCCCTCGGCCTGGGTGGGCCATCGCTTCGATCGCCTCGTCCATCCCGAGGATCTTGCCCGCGCGGTGCAGGCGCTCGGCCAACTCGACAACGAACACCACATGCCGGTGTTCGAAATACGTGTTCTCACCAGGGACGGCAAGCCCGTCCCGGTGGAGATCCAGGGAACGCAGGTCCTGCTGGAAGGGGACACCCTCGGCGCCCTGGTCATCGCGCGCGATGTCCGGGAGCGCAAGGCTCTGGACGACCGCCTGCAACGCATACAGCGGCTGGACGCCATCGGCCAGCTCGCCGCCGGCGTCGCCCACGACTTCAACAATCTGCTGCAGATCGTGCACGGCGAAGTGGACCTGCTGCTCGCCCACCCCTTGCTGTCACCGCAGGTCAAGGAGGGCCTCGAGCAGATCGACGAAGCCAGCACCCGGGCCGCCCGCATCACACGCAAGCTGTTGTTGCTGAGCCGCGAGCACGAGTGGCACGGCGAACCCTTGGACATGAACGATCTCGTGACCCGCTTCCTGCCCATGCTGAAGCGGTTGCTCGGAACCCGTCATCACCTCGAGTGGCATCCTGCCTCCGGAACGCCCATGGCCCTCGGAGATCTGGGGATGCTGGAACAGGTGCTCATGAATCTGATCATCAATGCGCGTGATGCCATGCCCGAAGGCGGCACGGTGACGATCAGCAGCAGCGTCGTCGAAGTCGCTCCCGATCGCGCTGCAAAGGAACCGGACGTCGAGCCGGGCACGTTCGTCCAGATCGCCGTGGCGGATACCGGCACGGGCATCGCCCCCGAGCACCTGCCGCACCTGTTCGAACCCCTGTTCACCACCAAACCCGTCGGCGAGGGCACGGGACTCGGCTTGGCGACGCTGTACGGAATCGTCCGCCGCCATCATGGCTGGGTGGAGGTGGACAGCACTCCCGGCGAAGGCGCCCGCTTCCTGCTTCACTTCCCCGTCGCGGAGTCGTGACGCAGCCGTCCGACGCCGGATGGTCAGACCGTGCGAAGCCGCTCTGGTTACATGGCACGCGTCCTGGGGATTACTCAGAGTATGTGATAGACGCGGTAGTGAACCTTGAAGCCTGGCAGCATGCGTCCGTAGCCGATGGCGACGACGCTGTTCAGCCACAGGTAACGCGGATCGCCGGTCTCGAATTGCGGCGTGGTGCGAAAGTAGAACTCGTGCGGCGCAGCCTCCCCGCGCATGGCCCGCGCCATCACCTCAGGCTCGCCAGTGAAGACGCCGTTGTAGCTGAGATAGATCAACGCGTCGTCGTCGGTGGCAAGCGTCATGCGCACGTCGAGACGACCGACGCCATCCGGCCGCGTCAGCCCCCACTCGCCGGCAGTGTGAGGCAGGATGCTGCCGCGCAGCTTCGGCCCTTCGAATTGTCCGCCGGTGACGGGAATGATGCCGCGGGTGCCGTACTGGGTCTTGCCGATGTTCTGCACTTCGCCGAGGTCGCAGGTGATCTCGTAGAGCAGTTCGGCGTCGAGTTGTTCGCTCATGTGTCTCCCCGATGGTCGTACGTATCGAATCCGCAATCCGGCCGCGGCCGTGCTGCGGGCGCGCATCCGCAACCCTCAAGATGCGCAACGACTGTCCTCTGTGGCCTGCGGGTCGTGCAGATAGCATGCCGCACTGCCGCCGCCGGCCATGGGCGTGTGGGCAGGCATCACCGTCTTGCAGACGTCCATGACATGCGGGCAGCGGGTGTGGAACGGGCATCCCGGCGGCGGTGCCAGCGGGCTCGGCACGTCGCCGGGCAGGACGATGCGCCGGCGGCTGCGCTGGACGCGCGGATTCGGGATCGGCACCGCGGACAGCAGGGCTTCGGTGTACGGATGGGCCGGTTTCGCGAAAATCCGCTCGGTGGGCCCCTCCTCCACGATCCTGCCGAGGTAGGTCACCGCAACGCGATCCGCGATGTGCTCCACCACGCCGAGGTCGTGGGAGATGAACAGGTAGGCGATGCCCAGTTCGCGGCGCAGATCCTCCAGCAGATTGAGGATCTGGTTCTGAGTGGAGACATCCAGCGCGCTCACCGCCTCGTCCAGCACCAGCAGCTTCGGTTGCAGCGCAATGGCCCGGGCGATGGCGATGCGCTGCCGCTGGCCGCCGGAGAACTCATAGGGATAACGATTCATGTGGTAGCGCCCGAGACCCACCTGCTCGAGCAGGGCCTGCACGCGTACGTCGCGATCCGCCCCCGTGGCGACGCCGTGCACCGTCAGCGGCTCCCCCACCACGTCGGCGATGATCATGGACGGATCCAGCGACGAATATGGATCCTGGAACACCATCTGCAGCTTGGGCCGGATGCGCCGCAGCGGCTCGCCGCGCAGCGCCGTGATGTCGTCACCATCCAGATGAATGCTGCCGGCACTCGGTTCCACCAGCCGCATCACGGCGCGGGCCATGGTCGACTTACCGGATCCGGACTCGCCGACCACTGCCAGGGTCTCGCCCGGCGCGATGTCGAAGCTGACGCCGTTCACCGCCTTCAAGTGCCGCGTCGGGCGCAGGAGACCGCCGCGGAGGTGGAACGTCACTGCGAGGTCACGGACCGAGAGCAGCGGTGCCGTCATTGCGCCCCCTCGAGCGTGAGCTCTTCGACGCGCCGGCAGCGCACGTGGCGATCTCCGGCCAGCGCCCGCAGTGGAATGTCCTGCTCGGTGCACGCCGTTTCCGCATATGGGCAGCGGGGATGAAAGCGGCAGCCGGTGGGCATCTGCCAGGGCATGGGCGGCGTGCCGGGTATGGCGGCGAGACGCTTGCCGCGTTCACCGAGCTGGGGCATCGCCTGCAGCAGTCCCTCGGTGTAGGGATGCTGGGGCGATTCGAACAGGTCGAACACAGTAGCGGTTTCGACGATGCGGCCTGCGTACATGACCGCCACCCGGTCGCAGAGATCCGCCACCACGCCGAGATTGTGGGTGACGAACAGGATGGCCATGCCGAAGCGTTCCTGCAGGCTGCGCAGCAGGTCCAGCACCTGGGCCTGCACGGTGACGTCCAGCGCCGTGGTGGGCTCATCGGCGATCAGAACCTTGGGATCGCAGGCCAGCGCCATGGCGATGGCGGCGCGCTGCCGCATGCCGCCAGAGAACTCGTGGGGAAAGGCACCGAGACGCGACCGCGGATCCGGAATCTGTACCAGTTCCAGCACCTCCACCGCGCGATCACGCGCCTCGCGCCGGGAGCAGCCCCGGTGGCGACGCACCACCTCGCAGATCTGCTCGCCGATGGTGAATGCAGGATTGAGACTGGTCATGGACTCCTGGAACACCATGGCGATGTCGTCACCGCGGATGTCCTCCAGCTGCGGTTCCGACATGCCCACCAGCTCCCGGCCGGCAAAGCGGATCGATCCGCCGCTGATGCGCCCGGGGGGAACCGGGATGAGCTGCATGACGGACAGCGACGTCACGGTCTTGCCGGAGCCGGATTCGCCTACGAGACCCAGGGTCTCGCCCTCACCGACGCTGAACGAGACACCGTCCACCACCCGCACCCAGCCGTGGTCGGTCAGAAACTCCACGCCCAGATCTTCGACTTCGAGAATCGGCGCCGCCATCACTCCTCCCTCCGGATTTCGCGGCCGAGGGAATCCCGCAGGCCGTCGCCGAGGACGTAGAACGCGAGCACCGTCACGGCGATGGCGAGACCGGGAAACACGATCAGCGACGGCGAGTGACTGATGTAGCGGAAGCCGCGGCCCACCATGGCACCCCAGCTGGAGTCCGGCGGCTGGGCGCCGAGGCCGAGGAAGGACAGCCCCGCCTCCGCCAGCATGGCAACGCCCGCGAACACGGAGATCTGCACGAACAGCGGCGACACCACGTTCGGCAGGATGTGGCGCATGATGATCCAGCTCTGGGTACAGCCGATGCTGCGCGCGGCCTCCACGTAGGTCTCCTGGGCCACCGCCATGGCGGTGCCGCGCATCAGGCGCAGGAACGTAGGCGAGAGCAGGATGCCGACCGCGATCATGGCGTTGGTGAGGCTCGGCCCCAAAGCTGCCACGATGGCGACAGCGAGGATCAGCGGCGGGAAGCTCATCAGCGCATCGGTCAAGCGCATGATGAGGTTGTCCGTCCGGCCGCCGGCGAGACCCGCGATGAGTCCGGGCGGGACGCCGATGACCAGCGCGATCAGCACCGCCTGGAACGCCGCCAGCAGCGAAATCCGCGCGGCGAACAGGGTCCGGCTGAGTACGTCACGGCCGAGCTCGTCGGTGCCGAACCAGTGGGCGAGGCTCGGCGCTTCCAGCACCCGATCCAGGTTCTGCGCCAGCGGATCGTAAGGCGCCACCCAGGGCGCGAACACGGCACCGAGGGCCAGCAGCACCAGGAAACCGAGGGCGAACAGGGCCGTCCGCTGCCGCATGAAGCGGCGCAGGAAGCGCCGCCGGGCACTGACCGACGCGCCGAGCTGCTCGAATTCGGAGGCGGTCGCATCACTCATTGGGGACGCACCTTGGGGTTGAACCAGCCGTAGGAGATGTCCACCAGCAGGTTGACGAACACCGCCACGAATACCGCCATCACCACCACGCCCTGGATCATCGGCAGATCGCGGGTGAAGACGCTGGCCACCGCGAGCTGACCGAGACCCGGCATGCCGAAGATCTGCTCCACGATGACGGTTCCGCCGAGCAGGTAGTTGGCCTGCAGACCGAGGATGGTCACCATGGGGATCGCTGCGTTCTTCAGGGCATGTTTGAGCACCACGAAACGCCAGGCGAGGCCCTTGGCGCGGGCGGTGCGGATGTAGTCCTGATTCATGACGTCGATCATCGCGCCCCTGAGCTGTCTCGTCAGGATCGCTGCGGCAGACAGCCCGAGGGTGAATGCCGGCAGCAGAATGTGGCGCAGCCAGGCGGCAGGGTTCTCGCTGAGCGGAACGTAGCCCGTTGCCGGCAGCCACCCGTTCCAGATGGCGAAGATCAGGATCAGCATCAGCCCGAGCCAGAAATTCGGGATCGCGAGCCCGGTGGAGGCTCCCAGCGTCACGACACGGTCGGCAATGCTGCCCGGCCGGGTACCCGCGATGACGCCGGCGGGAATGCTGATCAGCAGCGAAAACACGATGGCAGCTGCGGCCAGCGAGATGGTCACCGGCAGACGCTCCAGCAGCACCTCGAGAACGGGCTGATCGGAGAACAGCGAGGTACCGAGATCACCGCGCAGCACGCCCGCGGTCCAGCGCGCGTACTGGACCAGCGCCGGATCATCGAGGCCCATGTCGGTTCGAATCGCAGCAATCTCTTCCGGCGTCGCGTCCTCACCGGCCAGCATGTAGGCCGGGTCGCCGGGAATGATCAGCACCAGCGAGAACACCAGCAGTGAGACGATGAACAGCAGCGGCACCAGGGCGAGCAGACGCTGGAGGATGAAGTTCAGCATTCAGCCGCTCTCCCGACGCCGGACGACGACACCGCGGAATTCCGGCTTGTTCCCGGATATCCACGTCTCGAACCCGGCCACGGCCGGCTGCAGCGCGAAGGTGGCCGGTGGCAACGACAGAACCAGCGCCAGCGCCTCCTCGGTGACCGCCCGGGTTGCGGCCTGCAGTGCAACCTTGCGCTTTTCAGGATCGATCTCGCGCCGGGCAGCCTCCGCCAGCCGCTGCACCTCGGGTGTGGTGTGGCTGCCAGGGTTCGGCATCGCGCCGGGCGTGAACATCAGATCGATGGTCTGCGAGGGATCCGGGCGTCCGCCCCACTGCACCAGCGCCGCATCGCTCTCGGTGGCACCGAAGAAGCGCTCGCTGATCTGTGCACCCTCGAGCACCCGTGGCCGGGCGCGGATGCCCACCTTGGAGAGCTGATCCGCCACCGCTTCGAACAGCGGCAGGTAGGAGGTGATGTTCGGGACGATGAGATCGAACTCGAAGCCATCCGCCAGTCCAGCCTCGGCCAGCAGGGCCCGGGCCCGCTCCACATCATAGTCGTAGTGGTGGCGACCCGTCTCCGGATCGAAGGCCACGTAACCCTCAGGGAACGGCTGCACCGATGCTTGCCCGTAGCCGAGGCCCAGGGCATCGACGATGGCCTGCCGGCGCAGGGCGTGATTCATGGCCTGGCGGACACGGCGATCAGCGAAGTGGGATGCAGTACGATTGAGGTGAATGTGCAGGAATTCGACGCCCACCCTGCTCATGACCTCGAGACCTGCAAGTCGGGCCTGCTCGATCTGCAGCGACGCCAGGTTGGTACCGTCCAGTTGGCCGCTGCGCAATGCGTTCAAGCGGGTCGTCTCATCGGGAATCAGGCGCAGTTCGAGCCGTCTGACGCCGGCCGCCTCAGGATCCCAGTGATCCTCGAAACGTTCGTACACGGCGCGGTTGCCCATCCGGAATTCCACGTGCCGCCAGGGTCCGGTACCGACGCCGAGGCGGTCGAGGCGGGGATCGTCGAACGCGGCCGGGGCAACCATCATGCCGGCGCGGTCGGACAGGATCAGCGGCAGCGCTGCATCGGGCCACTCCAGATGCAGCCGCAGCCGCAGGTCATCGAGAATCTCGATGCTCCCGATACTCGCAAGCTCCGAAGCCACAGCGGACCCGCGCACTGTCTTCGCGCGCTCGAGATTGGCGCGTACCGCCTGTGTATCGAGCCGGCTGCCGTCATGGAAGCGCACGCCGGGGCGCAGTTCGAGATCCAGCCAGGTGCCCTCGGGGCCATAATCCCAGGCCGCAGCGAGGCCCGGAATGGGCTGACCGTCCGGGTCCATGTGCACGAGGCGGTCGTAGACGGGGAACAGCCAAGTGTTGTCGTAGCTCGAAGTGGCCCGGTGTGGATCGAAACGGGTCACCCCGGAAGCGAAGGCGAAGCGCAGAGTGGCATCCGGATCGGCCTCCCCGTACACAGGCGCTGCCCCGGAACCGGACTCGCAGGCGACGAGCATGGAAAGCACGAGCGTGCCAAGCAGCCGGATGTAGCGCGCAATCCACCCGTCTATGCCGTACACGTACGCTCCCACAACCCGTGCTCCCGGCCCGGAGACTATCCGAGGGCAAGCGCGTGACGCAATGAGGATCGTCCCCGGACCCGTGTCGGAGTGATACATTGCGTCGGCGATTCACAAGCCCGCATATCCCACCGATGCGCGAAGCGAGGTCGTGGAGATGCCGGGAAAGACAAGGCGCGCGACAGTTCGGGCGCGCAGGCGTACTTTACAGTACGTCGAGCACCCGGACCGAGCGCAACGATGGATTTGCCGGCATATCCGCGACGGCAGCCGTGAATCGGTGGGATATGCGGGCTACAGGGGGAGCCTGTTCATGATCGGCTACATCACGCTCGGCACCGACAATCTCGGAACCGCCGGCGCCTTCTACGACGCCCTGCTCGGAGAGCTCGGCGCCAAACGCTTCATGTCCGACGAACGCATGATCGTGTGGGGGGCAGATCCGCGTGCTGCCATGCTCGCGGTCTGTACGCCTTACGACGAACAACCGGCCAGCGTCGGCAACGGCACCATGGTGGCGCTGCACGCTGGCAGCGAGGACAAGGTCCGGGCAATGCACAAGAAGGCGCTGGAACTCGGCGCCAGCAACGAGGGCGATCCGGGTCCGAGGGGCGAGAACTTCTTCGGCGCCTACTTCCGGGACCTCGACGGCAACAAGCTGTGCGCATTCACGATGGGAGCAGGTGCATGAAGAACTTCAACGGCCGCCTCGCGGTCATCACCGGCGGCGGCGCCGGCATGGGACGCGAACTCGCCATTCAGCTGGCACGGGAGGGGTGTCACATCGCCATGTGCGACCTCGACGAAGCGAACATGGCGGAAACCCGCGAACTCGCGCTCGCCGATGCCCCAGCCGGCACCCGTGTCAGCACGCACCGCTGCGACGTGTCCGATCCGGAGCAGATCCAAGCCTTCCGGGACGCCGTCCTCGCGGAGCACGACACCAATCAGATCAACCTGCTGTTCAACAATGCCGGCATCGGCGGCGGCGGCAGCTTCGTCAACGACGCGGAAGAGAACTGGCAAAAGACCTTCGACATCTGCTGGGGCGGCGTCTACCACTGCAGCCGTGCCTTTCTTCCAGCGCTGATCGCCGCGGACGCGAGTCACATCGTCAACACCTCGAGCATCAACGGCTTCTGGGCCTCCATCGGGCCCCAGACGCCCCATACCGCCTACAGCGCGGCCAAGTTCGCGGTGAAAGGATTCTCGGAAGCACTGATCACCGATCTCAGGATCAATGCGCCCCACGTGAAGGTCTCCGTGGTCATGCCGGGACACATCGGCACGTCCATCGTCGAGAATTCGGGCAAGGTCCTCGGGCGGTCACCCGACAGCATGACTTCGGAGGAGATCAGCGACCTGCGTGATCAGCTCGCCAGCAGCGGCCTGCCGGTGGGCAACCTGCCCGACGACAGCATTCGCGACCTGATCCGGCAGCGGGCCCGTGATTTCCGGGACAATGCGCCCACGACGGCCGCAGAGGCTGCCAATGTGATCATCGATGGGGTCCGCGCCGGACGCTGGCGCATCCTCATCGGCGACGACGCGCAGATCATCGATCAGCTGGTCAGAGACGACCCGGAAGCGGCGTATGACCCCGACTTCGTTGCCCGCATCAGCGAACACGGCCACCTGCAGCAGCTGATCGCGGCCACCGAACCTCAGGCCGGCTGAGCCACCTTGCGCTTCGCCGGTTTCCGGCCGGCCACGACCACCCGGTTGCGGCCGGCCTGCTTGGCCTTGTAGAGCGCCTCGTCCGCGCTCTTGATCACCGCCTCCGGACCGCGATGGTCGCCCGTGCGCGTGGCGACGCCGATGCTGAGCGTGATGCCGACGCTGTTCCGACCTCGCGCCCTGCTCCTCTTGGTGGACTTGCGACCGGCCTTGCCCGCGCCCCGGTCTGGTGAGCGCAGCACCAGTTTCCGTGCCGCCATCGCGTCCCGGAACGCTTCGCAGCGCTCCTCGGCGCGATCCATGGCGCGACCGGGAAACACCACTGTGAATTCCTCCCCACCGTAGCGATAGGCATGACGGCCGAAGTGACGGCGCAGCATGCTCGCAACCAGCTTCAGCACCTGATCACCCACCTCGTGGCCGTGGGTGTCGTTGAATTTCTTGAAGTGATCCACGTCCACCATGGCGACAGCGTAGCGACGGCCGAGCCGGGCCAGCTTCTCATCCAATAGACGCCGCCCGGGCAGGCCGGTGAGGGCGTCGAGGAACGCCATGCGATAGGACGCATACCCTGCGCTCGCGAGCAGTCCGAAACCCACAGCCGCCAGCAGAGGCCAGGCCGCTCCACCGGACAGTACCCAGGACGGGAGAACTGCGGCGGTGAGCAGCGCCAGGACCAGCCCTGCATCCACGGGGTCGCGCCGGAGCAGGAGCCGGCCGGCTGCCAGCAGCACACCGAACGCCGCCACCCAGGCGCCCGCACCCGGTGCGGGCATGCCGGACCACTCCCGCACGTCCACCGGCAGCAGGGTGGCCGGAAGCCGCTCCAGTTGCCAGAGGCGATCCCACCATTCTGGAGGCAGTGACAGGCCGATGGCGGACTGCAACCCGAGGACGACCAGAATGAGTAAACCGCGCATGGACAACAGCGGCGTTTCCGCAAACAGCACGATCAGCAGGAGCGTCCATGGCGTCAGGATCAGGGCGGCCTCGATGAGCTGCCCGCTTGCGGGCGGGACGCCCAGCATCGCGAGACCACCCAGACAGCCCTGCAGCCACAGCAGCGTCAACGCTGCCAGCGCCGCGCGACCACGGTGGAAGGCAGCGGCAAGCAGCAGCGCCATGGTCAGGCTCGTCGCCGCGACCAGCGGCATCAGACCTGCTTCGGGCATGAGTACTCCCGCGATGGTGCGGTCCTGATGAATCGGAACGCGATACAGGATAGGGTAGACGCAGATTCGGAAAGGTGGATGCAACCATGGGAATTGAAGTCGGCGGCCTGCTCGGACTCATCTGGCTGATCATCGTGGTCTACGCCATCGTCAAGACGGCCGGCAGCAGCGCGGGTACCGGCTCGAAGGTGCTGTGGATCGTACTGATCCTGCTCCTGCCGGTGCTCGGAGTGATCCTCTGGTTCCTGCTTGGACCGAAGCGCTGACGACAAAGACAACGGCTGCGGGCCATGCCCGTTTCCGGGCCGGCGCGCAGCCAGATGAACCGTTGCGAAAAGTCAGGGGCGCGTGCTGATCAGGCGCGACGCTCGGCCAGAACCGGTGCGACGTCCTCTTCGTCCGTGACGAAGGTCTTCAGCGACAATCCCTGGAAGGCATCCTTCGACAAGCGCTGGAGTTCATCGAGCACCGCAGCCACCTGGGGATTGTTGGTGTTGGGCGCCAGCCGTGCGCCAGGATCCTCCCGGGTCCCTCCCCGCACCGCCTCCAAAGCCTCGTGCACCGACGCCCGCTCCCAGGGGCAGGCTGGAATATAGGCCGGCCGTTCATCCGCAGTGGGGGTCACCAGCCCCGCCCGCTGCAAGGCTGCCAACAGCCCCCCCACCACGTCGCTGGGAACCCGCAGACGCCGCGCCAGCGCTTCGACACCGAGCGGCGTCTCCTTGTCATAGAAGCGCTGACCGATCATGCGCAGGATGTGCAGCGCCAAGAGTTCCTTCTCGATGAAGCTCAGGTGCACGGACAGCCGCCGCCCCGGCATGTAGTCCGGATACTGATGGTAGAAGGCAATGGTCCCGCCGATGAGCAGGACCAGCCAGCCGAGATAGAGCCAGATCATGAACAGGATGGGCGTGGCAAAGCCCGAGTAGATGGCGGTGTAGCGGGTGGCGCCGGCGACGAATGCCGCGAACAGCAGCCCCATCCCGTGCCAGAGCAGGCCGGATACTGCGCCGCCGACGAAGGCGGACACGAAGCGGACCCGGGTGTTGGGTACGAACATGTTGATGAAGGTGAAGGCGAGCACGATCATGATCACCGGTGCGAGGCGGCCAACCAACTCCACCAGGCGCCCCACCGTCTCGATGCCGATCAGGTACTCGGCCACCGTCGTGCTCATCAACGTCGCCGTGAGGCCGATGGAAATGAATATCAGCACCGGCCCAAGCAGCAGCACCGCAAAGTAATCGCGGAAACGCTCCGCGATGCGCCGCTCCTGACTCACCTCCCATGTCTCATTGAACGCCAGCTCGATCTTCCGCATCAGCGAAACGGCGGTGTAGAACAGGAACATCAGACCGACCACACCCAGAACGCCCACCTGGATGTTGTCGACGAAGTCGACGATCTGGGTCGCGATTTCCTCGCTGCGTTCACCCAGAGGTTCGAGCATGTTCAGCAGGAACGGCTCGATCTGGTTATGGACACCAAAGCCTTTGAGAATCGAGAAGCTGATGGCCAGCAACGGCACCAACGCCAGCAGCGTGGTGTAGACGAGGCTCATGGCACGCAGGGTGAGCTGTCCCTCCCACATGTCCCGGCCGGCGGCAACGGCCGTTCCAACGATGCGCATGCCCACCCGCTTCGCCAGCGGCTGCTCCCTCGTATCGCGCCACAGCCAAGACTCAGCGCGCTGCAGCAATGGCTGCAGACGCTGAGTCGTAAGCACTGGTTTATCGTAGCTGGACACTCGGTCGTCTCTGGAAGGCGGATTCAGTGCCCATCTTCCCCGCGCAGGACCTCTCCCGCAACGACCGTCACTGCGGCTGCTTCACCACCCGCAGGTACGGCTTGAGCGTCTGGTAGCCATCCGGATACTTCTTGCGCGCATCCTCGTCGCTCACGGATGGAGGGATGATCACGTCTTCCCCGTAGCGCCAGTTCACAGGCGTCGCCACCGTATGCTCGACCGTGAGCTGGATCGAATCGAGCAGCCGCAGCACTTCGTCGAAGTTGCGCCCGGAGGTCATGGGATACGTGAACGTCGCCTTGATCCGCTTGTCAGGGCCGATAATGAACACGGAGCGAACGGTGGCGTTGTCCTGGGGTGTCCGCCCTTCGGCGCCGCCACTGGTGTCCTCCGGCAGCATGTCGTAGAGCTTGGCAACGGTCAGATCGGTGTCACCGATCATCGGGTAGTTCGGCGCGGTACCCTGGGTCTCCTCGATGTCCCGGGCCCAGGCCGTGTGGTTTTCCACGGGATCCACCGACAGGCCGATGATCTTCGTGTTGCGGCGGTCGAATTCCGGCTTCAGACGCGCCATGTAGCCGAGCTCGGTGGTGCACACCGGCGTGAAGTCCTTGGGGTGGGAGAACAGAATGCAGTAGCTGTCGCCGATCCAATCGTGAAAGCTGACCCGGCCCTGCGTGGTCTCGGCAGTGAAATCCGGGGCGAGTGAACCGATTCTGAGACTCATGATGGTCCTCCTGATGACGACCGGAATGAACATGCACCCGCAACCATAGGGTCCTTCACGGCGGCCGCCAAGTACCGATCTCGAATAGGCTTATGAGCAGGCCGCTTGCCTGTCCGCAGATGCGGCCTATGCTGTGCGCTGGAACCGTTATGGGAGTCGAACATGTTTGGCCAACGCGTGTCGCTGTTCACTGCGTTCGGGCTCGAGGTCCGCGCCAACACGAGCTGGGTGATCCTCGCCGTCCTGGTGTTCTGGTCGCTGGCCACCGGCTTCTTCCCGGCACAGCTGCCGGGACTGGCCCAGCCCGTCTACTGGGTGCTGGGCCTGATCGGCATGTTCGGCGTGTTCTTTTCGCTGCTGTTTCACGAGTTCGCCCATTCGCTGGTGGCCCGCGCCCGCGGCATGGAGATCACCGGGATCACGCTGTTTCTGTTCGGTGGCGCAGCTGAGATGGCCGAGGAGCCTCCGACCCCGCGCATCGAACTGGAAGTGGCCGCGGCCGGTCCCATTGCCAGCCTGGTGCTGTTCCTCGGCTTCGGGCTTCTGGCCGGACTGCTGGCCCAGACACCGCTGCCCGAGTACGTCGCGGCGCTGCTCGGCTACCTGGCTTTGATCAACCTGCTGCTGGCCGTCTTCAACCTGTTCCCGGGTTTTCCCCTCGATGGCGGTCGCGTCCTGCGAGCCTGGCTGTGGCACCGGCGCGGTGATCTGCTCTCCGCCACCCGCACCGCTTCGCGCATGGGCCAGGGCTTCGGCCTCGCGTTGGTGGTGCTCGGCTTCTGGGCGCTGCTTGGCGTCGGCGCCCTCGGAGGACTCTGGTGGATCCTCATCGGCATCTTCGTCATGGGCGTGGCCCGCGCCGCCTATGAGCAGACCGCCATGCGGGTCACGTTCGAGGGCAGTCCCATCCGCCGCTTCATGGCCGAACACCCGGTCAGTGTTGCTCCCGGGCTGGACCTCGAGCGCTTCATCGAGGACCACGCCTATCGCGATCACTACAGCGCCTACCCGGTGATGCAGGACGGCCGCCTCGTCGGTCGGGTCAGAACCCGTGACGTCAAGCAGGTGCCCCGCGAAGACTGGCCCCACAATACCGTGGAGCGGATCATGAGCCCCTGCGAGCCCCATCATCTCGCGAGCCCGGACGAGGACGCTCAGCAGGTACTGCAGAAGATGCAGCGCGGCAGCAGCGGCCAGATCATCGTCGCCGATGGCGACAAGCTCGTGGGCATCGTCACCCTGGCGGACCTGCTGAACCATCTGGCTCTGCGCCGCGAGCTGGAAACTTGAGGGAACCGCCCCCGGCCTCGCTCAGGCCGGGGGCGGCGGATGGATCAGAAACGTGCGCCGAACTGCAGCCCGTAGGTGCGGGGCTCCAGCAGGAACACGTTGGTGAAGTTCGCCGAGCTGTAGTCGGTGAAATAGGCGCCAGTTATGTGGTCCTTGTCACGCACGTTCTTGACGAAGGCTTCCACATACCAGCGATCGTCCGGCCCGCGCAGGGACACTGCCGCATTCATCACAGTCCAGGAATCGATGCGATCCTGACGCGAGTTGTAGATGCGGTAGAAGAACTTGTCCTGCCAGTACCAGTCGACGCGGGGCACCAGCTCCCAGCCATTGGCAAGCGGGAAGCTGTACTGGGCCCCCAGCTTGGCGCTCCACTTGGGCGCATTCACGAGACGGTTGCCCGACAGCTGAGCCGGAATCCCTATGGGCACCAGCAGCTCGTTCGGAAGCGTGTCAAGGGCATTACCCTCGGCATCCAGCGGCAACGTCTCGAATACCGTTGCACATTCCAGCGTCTGCCCGCACATGGAAGGATCGAAGGTCTGACCGCTGCCCGGCGCAGGCGCGATGAATACATCCGCACCGGTGTTCTTCACTGTGATCCAGTTCGGGTCGCTGTTGGTGGGATCGGCCGGATTCAGACTCTCGCCGCCGGTGATCTTGGTATCCAGGAAGCTCACGAAGGCATCGAGGCGCAACCGGTCCGTGGCGAACCAGGACAACTCCAGCTCCATGCCCATGATCTCGGCATCGATGTTCTCGTTCACCGAGGTCCGGTCAATGATCTTCGTGGTCTGCAGGCCGTCGTAGTCGTAGAAGAAGGCCGTGAAGTTGGCCTGCATCGCGCCACCGAGC